>NZ_JAYGIM010000010.1:0-316980 GCF_034930985.1 Arcicella lustrica | reverse complement strand
CCGCCGCTGCGGTTACTTTTTGTATCAAGACAAAAAGTAAGGACGAGAACAAATCCAAAAAACTTTTAAATCTTCTAAAACTCGCTATTTTAGGAGAAAATTCGGGATGACTCATGTTTCACTGATGAAAAAATAATATATTCAAATCACCATTTAAAATATAAAAACGATACTCCTTGTCTCGGAAGTTTCATTTTGATTTGAGCTTCCCCATTTTTAGGAGTTATCCATTCTGGAGAAGTAAGCAATTGTAATTGTCCTGCTTTTTCGAGTATTGAAATCTGTTCTGAAGTAGGTTGTTTAGGTGAACCCATCGTCTTCCAAACTTCATAAGCATTGCTATTTTCTTTATCAATACGATAATGCAATAAGGCTACTTTACCAGTTGGTAATCCTTTTATTGATATTTCCACAGGAACATCGGGTGCAGGCACATTATCATCATGATAATTCCATACCATCACTCCTGCTGAATTTGTACTCTTAGAAGCCAAGGCATTAATATCGGCAGCGTCTCTAACACTTTGGTCTCTAACTTTTTTGAAATCATAAGCCAAATTTTGATTTACTTCTACACGATTCCCCTCCATCATACCAAACATACGGAATACATTTAGTACAGGTTTATCAACACCATTAGTAGCCAAATCTCTGAAACCACGGAACCACGCTTGGTCTTCAAATTCAAATGACCAAGAAACTGCACCTAGTAAATTTACTCCTCTAGCTTCCGCCAATTCGTATTTTCTAGCAAATGAAGCGGCTGTGTAACTAGAATACATGGTTCCGTTCCGATAAGCATTTTGTGGATGTAAATCTTCTGAACAAGCGGCACAACCTTCTGGGTCGGACTCTCCAATGATAATCGGTAATTTCTTTAAACTTGGATATGACGCCACAATCTCAAAGCCTTTGTCAAGGTCACGGAGTTGCGTCCCCATGTTCATTTGTACATGTCCGTTCACAACTTTGGGCGCACCTTTGGCATGATAAGTAATAAAATCAATCGGTGAGCCTGTTTTACCTGTAGCATAGTTTTTACCTTTAGTTACATGGTCTAAAAAAGTCTTCAAGAAAGTAGCTGACTTATCCCATGCTGGCCCTGTTACTTCTGGTCCACCGATTTTGGCACTTGGCAAAGCACGCTTTACAGCATCTGCCGAATAATCGTACATCTTGATGTACTCTTCGGTCGTACCTTTCCAGTAACCAATGTTCGGCTCATTCCAAAGTTCCCAATACCAACTTTCTACCTCTTTTTTTCCATATTTTTCTACCGAATGTTTCACCCATTGGTAAACCAATTCAGCCCATTTGTTATAGTCGTTTGGTGGATATGCCCAACCAGTGTAAATGTCATTGTAATTATCTCCTGGTTTCCAGTAATGACGATACGGCTTTGGACGGCTCGACAGTGCTTCGGGCATAAAGCCAATCTGAGCAATGGGTTTCATACCACGTTCGATAAAAGTATCAAAAATTTTATCAACGATAGTCCAGTCGTAAATAGGATTTCCATTGGAATCTTCGGTGTAAGCGTTGGTAGAACCCCACTTCAAAGCAGCCGTGCCATCACCCGTTACTAATAAACTGTGTACTCTTACATAAACAGGGACTTTACTTAATTGCGAGATTTCCGTCAGCAATTTTTTACCGTCTTTCATATAAGTATAGTTGGGTTCATCGTAGCCAAACCATGCCCATATTGGTTTCATGGGTGCTTTAGTTTTCGACAAATCAACCTGAATTGACACAGGAGCTTGTTCCTGCGCAAATACTGGAACAGACATCGCCACAGATTGGGCTGCCAACAACAGCAATAATGATGTTTTTTTCAAGTGCATTTTATTGATTTAAAAATGTTAATATTTTAATGATATGGTTTATGTATAATTCTTGATAATCCAGCGTTAACGATTTGTTGAAAGCAGTAAAATATTAGTGTTCATCTAAACGAAAATATCTAAATAATGTACTTCATCAGAAATTGGCATAATCCCATGTTTTTGCAAACAGTTGAAGTATAGACTGTCGCCTGTTTTCAGATGGTAATCAATCTCGCCAACAGTCATTTTCATTTCCCCACTGATGATATAAATAAATTCTTCGCCTTCGTGCTGTAAAAGATGTGGCTTTACTTCTCCTTTTCGTGCGACGAACAACATTGGTTGCATTTTTTTCTGGTGATATTCTTGCCCGAAGGGATAAAAGAAATAACCTTTTTCAGTTTGTGTGAGATTATCTTCTGCCTTTTGCTTGGTCGTGAGTATAGCATTTAAAAATGCCTCGGTTTCCAATAAACTCGAAATATTGGTACCCAAAGTATGAGCAATTTTAATCAATGCCGCTACCGACGGTACTGTTTTATTATTTTCAATTTTCGAAATCATGCTTTTAGACAATTCACTGCCATCAGCAACCTCTTGCAAGGTTCTTTTTTGATTATTTCTTAATATCCGAATACGGTCTCCTATATTCATTTTATTTGTTTCTTCCGACGCCATAAACTTCAACTTTGTTTAATTTTATATTATATTGTTTACTTTAATTCAACATAGTTGAATACAAATATATGTTATAAACCATTAATAATACAAGCTAATCTATTATTATTTTAAGTTTTGGATACAGCGGTTCTTAGCAAAAAAGGAAAAATACTTTGACTGAAAATATACAAAGAGCATTTTTTCATAGAAATCTTCGTCAATTTTTTTCTTGCCGATAAAATTACTGGCGAAGCTCTCATATAATGTTAGGTCTTAAAATATTCTAAGAACAATTGAAACACTGAAGTATTCAGCAAACAACTTACTGGTTATCAATTATATAATTAAAAATTACAGATTTAAAAATTTTATTAAAAAGCCTTTTAATAGTTTTTATTTATAATATTATAAAAACTATTGATTTGTTTTATAATAACCAGCCTTGTAATTTTGAAGAACAAATCTTAAAAGATTAATATATAATCTTTGATATTTTATTTATAACTTAAAAGCATAAAAGCGAAATATTAACATTCATCATTATAATAATACAAAATCTATAAAAATGGAACAACATTCATCTTCTAACGCATCACATCACAGTTCTAATGGGGAAGCAAAATGCCCATTCCATCATGGAGCAGCGGCACCTGTTAAACAAAGCGCTGGTGGTGGTACAAGAAATCAGGACTGGTGGCCAAATCAGTTGAGATTGAGCATTCTTCGTCAACATTCTTCATTGTCAAATCCGATGGGGAATGATTTCAACTATGCAGAAGAATTTAAATCACTTGATTTAGCTGTTTTGAAGCAAGAAATCTTTGCTCTAATGACTACTTCGCAAGATTGGTGGCCGGCAGATTATGGTCATTATGGTCCATTTTTTATCCGTATGGCTTGGCACAGTGCAGGTACTTACCGTATCGCTGATGGTCGTGGTGGTGCTGGTACTGGAACGCAACGTTTTGCTCCACTAAATAGCTGGCCAGACAATGGAAACCTAGATAAAGCTCGCTTATTACTTTGGCCAATCAAGCAAAAATATGGTAAAAAAATCTCTTGGGCTGATTTAATGATTTTGGCGGGAAACTGTGCTTTAGAATCAATGGGATTTAAAACTTTTGGTTTCGGTGGCGGACGTGAAGATGTATGGGAACCAGAAGAAGATATTTATTGGGGAACAGAAGGAAAATGGTTGGATGACAAACGTTATTCTGGCGACCGTGAATTAGAAAATCCACTTGCTGCCGTACAAATGGGACTTATTTATGTAAATCCAGAAGGACCAAACGGAAATCCAGACCCAATTGCAGCCGCTCGTGATATTCGTGAGACATTTGGTAGAATGGCGATGAACGATGAAGAAACTGTTGCTTTAATTGCTGGTGGACATACTTTTGGAAAGGCACACGGTGCGGCTGATCCAAGTAAATACGTTGGTCCAGAACCTGCTGCCGCAAGTATTGAAGAACAAGGTTTAGGTTGGAAAAATACTTATGGTACGGGTAATGCTGGCTATACAATTACAAGTGGTTTGGAAGGTGCATGGTCAACAACACCAACAAAATGGAGTAATAATTATTTCTGGAATTTATTCGGTTACGAATGGGAATTAACTAAAAGTCCAGCGGGTGCTCATCAATGGATTCCAAAACATGGTATGGGTGCTAATACTGTTCCAGATGCACACGACCCATCGAAGCGCCATACTCCAATCATGTTTACGACAGATATTGCCTTGAGAATGGATCCAATCTATGATCCTATTTCAAGACGTTTCTTCGAAAATCCTGATGTTTTTGCTGATGCTTTCGCTCGTGCATGGTTTAAATTAACACACCGTGACATGGGTCCTAAAGTACTTTACTTGGGTAATGAAGTACCTACGGAAGAATTAATTTGGCAAGACCCAGTTCCAGCAGTAACACATGAATTGATTGATGCGAATGATATTGTAGCATTGAAAGCAAACATTTTAGCATCAGGATTATCAGTATCTGAATTAGTATCAACGGCTTGGGCTTCGGCTTCTACTTTCCGTGGTTCTGATAAACGTGGTGGTGCAAATGGCGCTCGTGTTCGTTTAGCTCCACAAAAAGATTGGGCAGTAAATAACCCAACTCAACTAGCGAAAGTACTTCAAAAGCTTGAGAGTATTCAAGGTGAATTTAACGATATTCAAACTGGTGCGAAAAAAGTTTCATTAGCTGACCTTATCGTTTTAGGCGGTTGTGCAGGTATCGAACAGGCAGCTAAAAATGCTGGCTATGAAATTACTGTTCCATTTACGGCAGGACGCACAGATGCTTCGCAAGAACAAACTGATGTAGATTCATTCTCTGTACTTGAGCCAATTGCAGATGGTTTCCGCAATTATACTAAGACAAAATATACCATTTCTGAAGAAGAAATGTTGGTTGATAAAGCGCAATTACTAACCCTTACAGTTCCTGAAATGACAGTGCTTGTGGGTGGTATGCGTGTATTGGATACGAATTTCGACCATTCTCAACATGGAGTATTTACTAAAAACAGTGGCGCATTAACGAACGATTTCTTCTTGAACTTACTTGATTTAGGTACTACATGGAAAGCCGCTTCTGACGCACAAGATGTATTCGAAGGTCGTAATCGTTTTACTGGTGAACTGAAATGGACGGGAACTCGTGCAGATTTAATTTTTGGTTCGAATTCAGAGCTTAGAGCAATTGCAGAAGTTTATGGTTGCACTGATTCTCAAGAAAAATTCGTGAAGGATTTTGTTGCAGCTTGGACGAAAGTAATGAATCTTGACCGCTTTGATGTAGCATAATAATTAGTCAAAAATAAAAACCGTTCATTTAGATATTTATATCCAGATGAACGGTTTTTTTATGATAAAGTATCAGCCCCGATTATTATCTTCTTGGAACATAGCCCAATTGTTCGTCTTCGTCTTCAAACTCTAATTCTGCGTCTTTTTCCCAAATTTCCATTTCGCAAGGTTTGCAATTGAATTTCAATTTGTACTCATTTTCGCCATGTTTTAGCGTTAATGGTTCAACTAATTTTTCGCCCATTGTATCACGCTGAAATCTGGCACATTTGCCTAATTCATATTTTACGCAATATTTGGTCGTCATTACTCTTGCTTTTCCTGGATCCCATTGCAATTCAAAAGCTTTTTCAATTTCTGTTACACCATGTCTTTTATAGAAAGCTCTTGCCATTTTATTAGACACATTGTACATAAAATCAAGTTTTTGTACTGGATATGGGTGGTCGGTCTTTTGAATTTGGTATTCTTCTCGATGATATTCTTTTATACGAATGTCAACTAATTGTTCTAAAACTTCTCTTCTGATTTCGTTTACTTTTGAAATCGGCAAGAACCAATTACTTGATAATTCAACTTCAATTTCATCGACAATAAAAGGCGTATTACCCGTTTTAGCCAGATTCTTTTTGATGTTCGGAATTACTGATTCCTGACTTTTCGCTAATTCTTTGGTAGTTTGGAAGCTTTGTACAGATTGATGTCCGTCTTCGTCAACAGCCAATAATTGAAAACCATCGACCGTTTCTGTGAATTTCAATGAAACGCCTATTTTACGTACTGCACTGTTTTCTTTTTCAACCATTTTGTTGAATTCCGCATCAGAATTTCGGTAAATTTCCGTTCCAACAGCTAATGGCTTAAAAGTATTCGGGATGGCAATGTTATTAAACATGATGTTGATTTGAGCACCATCGGCTTCGCCATTTTCATTGACAAAATACAGACCATCACCATTATTTAAGATTTCATAATTTTCAATAACATAACCATTGGCTTTGATTTCCAATACTTTACCAATGTATTGTCCTTTCGATTTCGGACTTTCCCAAGAACCAATTTTCTCTTTGCGTTTATTCACGAAGTATGCCGTATAACCACGGTTAAAACTTCTATCCATTTCTGGTTCAAAATTATAGAAGGTTCTGCCTGAAGAAGCTTTTTCGTATTTTTCGTTTCCTTCCAAGAAATTATCCAATCTTTGACGCAAATAAGAAGTATTATTTTTTACGTAAACGATGTCCTTTAAACGTCCTTCTATTTTGAATGAAGTAACACCTGCCTCAATTAAATTCGGAAGTTGGTCACTTAAATCTAAATCTTTAATCGACAATAAATGGCTGTTGGCGATGAGTGTTTTGCCAGTTCCATCAATTAACTGATAAGGTAAACGACAGTTTTGTGCACAAGAACCACGGTTAGCACTGCGTTCGCCATTGGCAACACTCATATAACAATTACCACTAAAGGCAACACACAAAGCACCAGAAACAAAGAATTCTAATTCTACATCCGTCGCTTCGCTGATTTCTCGGACTTGGTCTAAGTTCAATTCTCTTGCCAATACAACACGCTTCATTCCAGCATCGTGCAAGAATTTTACGTGTTGAGCATCTCTGTTGTTGGCTTGCGTACTTGCATGAATCACGATAGGCGGTAAATCCATTTCCATAATCGCCATATCTTGAATAATCAAGGCATCAACGCCAATATCGTACAACTCATAAATGAGTTTTTTACATTGCTCTAATTCATTATCGTACAAAATTGTATTAATCACAACAAATACTTTTGCCTTAAACAAATGGGCATATTTTACCATTTCAGCCACATCTTCTACGGAATTGGTAGCATTAGAACGAGCGCCAAAATGGTGAGCCCCCATATATACAGCATCTGCACCCGCATTGATGGCGGCCATCCCTTGATAAAGGTTTTTGGCGGGAGCAAGAATTTCAACTTTCTTCTTCATGCGATAGTAACGTACTCTTATTTGATTTTAACTAAAATAAACCACAAAGTTAAGACATAATACTAAAAAATTGGCTTATCGTTGAAATTAGCTTTCGTTTTAGATAAATAGTTTGGAATCGTATAGATAAGACAGATAAACACTATTTTTGTAGAATAATTAAACGCTATACATTCATGAATAAAGTCCTACGAACACTTATCTTATTTGCTTTCTACTTTTTCAGTCTTCATATTACTCATGCCCAACAGTGGAAGGCTTATAGTTCATTTTCTCAAACCAATTGTTTTTTTTCAGCCCAAGATTCGACCTTGTGGGTTGGAACAGATGGTGGTGCTATTCTCCATTATGACAAAGATTATAAGCTTATGGCTTCTTATGATCAAAACGATGGATCGGATAGCTTGATTCATTCAATAGTACAAGACATTGATGGAAACATTTGGGCCAGTTATTATAATGGTTATTCAAGGGCAAGCTCTAAGTCTTTTATTTTCGATGGTAATAATTGGATAGATGTCTCAAACTTAGGGAAAGCACTTATTACAGATAAGCCACTTCTGTTTTATGCTAAAGATGGTACTTCTTGGATTAGCTATGATAAAGCAAGTAAATTTGTTCAAGTAGGGAAAGACTCCGTATATACTTCTTATGATTGGGTAAATCAAGGAATAGCATATTTCAGAAATGAAGATTTAATGGTTAATTCTCAAGGTCATTTTTGGATTAGTTACGGAGCATCATTTTTAAGTTTTAATGGTAAGAAATGGGTCACATATAATAATGCCAATAGCTCCTTGCCATTACCAAAATCTTATTATTGGGGTTATGATAACGCTATCATTGATTATGACAATAATATCTTATTCACAACTTTTGGACACGAGGGTATTTTTAAGTTCAATACAATTTCAAAAGAATCAACCATAATTCCATTTAAAAATATTTGGATAAATAAGATTTTTGCTACACGAAGTAATAAAATAATGGTATCAGTAGACGACACTAACCCTCAAATTTATCAATTGGAAGAGAATAAATTTTCTGTGCTTATACATGACATAAATGTTTACAACTTTTATGAAGATTTTCAGGGAAATTTAATCTTAAGTGGTTATAATCGAATGGATTTATTTGATGGTAATAAATTAAAGCCATTAACATTGCCCCCACTTCTTCTTCCGGGTAAGGTTATTTCAAGTGTTTCCTCAGATTCAAAAAATAACATTTGGATTTCGTATTACACTGGTATTGGTTTGCAGGTAGTTAGAATGAATGAAAAAAATAATGAGATATCAAAGCTCCCAGAGAATTTGGTGGTTACATCTTTTGCTCAGGGGGAAGGGAATGATTTTTGGTTAAGTACTTATGATTCAATAATTCAAGTAAAACAAGACAAAGGGACTGAAATAATAAAATACCCTCTTTATATAGGTTATAAGTCAAAAATTATATGTGATAAAAATAAACATATTTGGGTATTGGCATATAGGCATTCTTGGATAACTAATCAAAATGAAAATATATTATATCATTATGATAAACATACTTGGACAACCTTTAATCTTGAAACCCAGATTATAGATATGGCAGCAAGTCCTAATGGTGGTATTTATTTACTTAATACTAAGGAAGTTTTTACCCATGATGGAATAAATTTGAAAGCAAGTAATTATTTGAATATCCCAAAAAATCCCCAAAGGTTTATCAGTAATGCTAATTTAGACTTACATATTATTGCTAAAAAAAATGAAAATTACGAGGGAGACATTTATCAATTAGTTGGTAATAAATTTGAAAAACTTAATGTCCCTGATGACTTTCAAGTTTTCTCTAAGTATTTAAGTAAAGATTTTATAATTGATTCAAAAGGTAATTTTTGGAGTGTAGGAGATAAAATACAAAGATATGATGGTAAAAACATCACTACTTTTAATAGTCCATTTCGTTCAACTAGCCTAGATTATTATTCATCCTTTACGAATGCAATCCACGAATCTACAGATGGTAAAATTTGGTTGGGGAGTTATACAGGACTTACATCACTTACTTTAGATTGCAATAATCCTTTACCTAAATCCCTTCGTACTGAAAAAACGGATGAGTTTGGAACGGGGAAGTCTCAGTTATCTGTCAATGAGGGTTCTGCCACCAGTTTTGTTTGGCAAATCAGTAAAGATAAAGGTACTACTTGGCGAGCTATCACCAACTTTGATTCTAGTTATGCAGGTCATCGAACTAATCAATTAACAGTTAATCAAGTTAAAATTAGTGTTAACAATATTGTTTATCGCTGTTTAGTCAATGGTGAATGTAACAGTGTATTGTCTGATACGGTAAGTATTCAAGCCAAACAATGCGAACTACCACAAACCACGCTTCAACCCACCGCTCAATCCACCACAGAAAAAAGCTCTGCTCAATTTGTTATCAATGTTTCGGGTCTTTCAGCTTATCAATGGCAAGTAAGTACGGATAAAGGAATTACTTGGAGTATGATTGCAAGTAGCGATACTTTATATCGAGGACAACAGAGTAATGTGTTAAATATTGTGTCCGCCAATCTTTCTCAAAATACTTATCAATATCGTTGTGAGATAAAGAATGACTGTTATACAATTTACAGTACTGCCGCACCTTTAGAAGTGACGATGATTTTAGGGCTTGATAATTTCGAGCGTACAGTACAGGCATATCCCAACCCCGCCAATGATAAGATTTATGTAAAAGTACCCGCAAAATCCTATAAATTGAGTTTAGTAGAAAGTAATGGTTCAATAGTCAAGCAAGTATCGAATCAGGATTATATCAATGTAAAAGATATTCCAAACGGCTTATATTTATTGTTGATAGAAAGTGGCAAAGAACGACAAAGTGTTAAAGTGCAGGTTGTGAAATAGGGTTAAAAATCTTTCTGAGCATCAAGAAAAATATAATTAAACGCTAAATAATCATGTATAAAGTCCTACAAACGCTAATATTATTTACTTTCTACTTTTTCAGTCTTAATACTACTCATGCCCAACAGTGGAAGACTTATAGTTCGCTTGGGGATGATAATTGCTTATTTTCCGCAAAAGATTCAACTTTATGGGTTGGAACAAATGGCGGTATTTTACACTATGATAAAGATTACAAGCTCATAGCCTTTTATAATCAAAATGATGGTTTAGATAGTTTGATTACTTCAATTAAAGAAGATATTTATGGTAATATCTGGGCAAGTTGTAGTAGCCGTTATCTTTCAATCATTTCTAATTTATCCTACAATAAAACTTTTGTTTTTGATGGCTCTGTTTGGATAGATGCCAATATTTTAGGAAAACCATTCATCACAGCTGAACCACTTTTATTTTATTCAAAGGATGGAAGTGAATGGATTAGCTATGACAAAGGAAGTAAATTTGTTCAAGTAGGGAAAGACTCTATACATACTTCTTACGATTGGGTAAATCAAGGAATAAAGTCTTTTGACAATAAAAGTCTTTTAGTCGATTCTAAAGGACATTTTTGGAAAATAAATGAGGCATCCTTTTGGAATTTTGAGGGTGATAAATGGAGGAAATATGACCATACAAATAGTTCTCTTCCTAAAAGCTATGAATACCAAAATAATGCTGTCATCGACCAAAACGATAACATTTACTTTAAAGCGTTTTACAATGAGCTTTACAGATTCAATACTTCTTTAAAAACCTCGACATTCATTCCTACCCAAAATAAAGAGGTGTATAATCTCCTACCTACCAGAAATGGCGATATTTTGGTAACAGCTTCTAATGGTAACGTGTATCGGCTAGATAATCAAGATTTAACTTTATTTACCCCTACTTTTAAAGCGGGTCATATTATTTACGAAGACACACAAAAGAATTTAATAATAACAAATGGCTATAGTAGTAATGCTTCTATAACCTTATTGAAAGACAATATATTTACTCAATTGGATTTACCTCAAGTAAAAAATTTCTGTTATTATAGAATTATAGAAGCTACTACTGATGCCAAGGATAGAATCTGGGCTTTAGATGGTTCTATAGTAATGCGTTTTGACGAAAAGAAAGGAGAAGTAGTTGATGTTCCATTAGAATGGTATCAATCAATCTTTTCATTTTGTCAAGGAGAAGGTGATGACATTTGGTTAGGTTCGTATAACTCCGTGATTCAGGTAAAGCAAGATAATGGAATCACATTAAAAACGAATACTCTTGATATTGGTAGCATTACTAAAATGATATGTGATAAAAACCAGAATATTTGGGCTTTATCATACAAATACTCGCAAAAAGGATTTAAATATTTTTTATCATACTATGACAAAAGATTATGGAAGACTTTTGACCTCAATGGAGAAGCAGATATTGTAATCAATCCTATTGCTGGTGTATATGTAATGTTTTCAAATGGACTTTTTATACACGATGGCATAAGCTTAAAAGCCATTAACTATATCAATTTCCCTTCGTATGCCATAAGGTTGATTAATGATAATAATTTAGGGTTATATGTTATTGCTCGAAAGGATGCGAATGATTATAATAAAGACCTTTATCAATTAGTTGGAAATAAATTTGAAAAAATAGATATTCCAAATGAGTTTGTAATCGGGTTAGACAGCTATTCTAATAACTTTTTGGTTGATTCAAAAGGTAATTTTTGGAGTATTGCAGGGGGGAAAATTCAAATGTATAATCGTAAAACCATTACTACTTTTCAAAACCCTTTTGTCCCTGAAGGAGTATTCAATTTAAATGGAGACGGAACTATTCATGAATCTAAAGATGGTAGATTCTGGTTTGGAAGCTACGGAAAATTTTCTGTTTTAACTTTAGATTGTAAAAATCCTTTATCAATCTCCCTTCGTACTGAAAAGACAGAAGTGTTTGGTACAAAAGAAACCCAATTGTCTGTCAATGAGAGTTCTGCCACCAGTTTTGTTTGGCAAATCAGTAAAGATAAAGGCACTACTTGGAGAGCTATCACCAATTTTGATTCTAGTTATGCAGGTCACCGAACTAATCAGTTAACAGTTTATCAAGTTAAAATTCGTGATAACAATATTGTTTATCGCTGTTTAGTCAATGGCGAATGTAACAGCGTATTGTCGGATACCATAAGTATTCAAGCCAAACAATGTGAATTACCACAAACCACCCTTCAACCCACCGCACAATCCACCACAGAAAAAAGCTCTGCTCAATTTGTTGTTAATGCTTCAAGTGTTTCAGCTTATCAATGGCAAGTAAGTACGGATAAAGGAGTTACTTGGAATATGATTTCGAGCAGCGACACTTTATATCGAGGACAACAAAGTAATGTGTTAAATATTGTGTCCGCCAATCTTTCTCAAAATACTTATCAATATCGTTGTGAGATAAAGAATGACTGTTATACAATTTACAGTACTGCCGCACCTTTAGAAGTGACGATGATTTTAGGGCTTGATAATTTCGAGCGTACAGTACAGGCATATCCCAACCCCGCCAATGACAAGATTTATGTAAAAGTACCTGCCAAATCTTACACATTAAGTTTGATTAATAGTAATGGGTTAACCGTAAAGCAAGTATCAAATCAAGATAATATCTCTGTAAAAGATATTCCAAACGGCTTATATTTATTGTTGATAGAGAGTGGTAAAGAACGACAAAGTATTAAAGTGCAGGTTGTGAAGTAGGGCTATAATCTTGGTAAATTGAGTCATATCTCTTGAATAAGCAACTTTTTAACGAGTTGGGTTCTATTATAAATATATCCATTAAAAAAGAGCAACTATTATTTTCTCAAATAAAACTTAATAAAATCATGAAATCTACTTTTATCAAAATCGCACTTTTTTACTTACCTATTATGATGCTAACAATGGCTTGTAAAGAAGAACTTATAGTATCTTTAAGCAATGAGAGAGCCATTTCAAAATTTAGCTTTTCAGGCTTAACACCAATAGTTGATGCCACTATTGACGAAGCCAATAAAAAAATAACGGCTGTTGTTCCCCCTGCGACAGATATTACCCAGCTAACTCCTACTATCACTGTATCCGATAAAGCGATGATTTCACCTACTTCTGGGAAAGTACAGGATTTTTCAAGGGAAGTTGCCTATACTGTTACTGCCGAAAACGGCTCAAAGGCTATCTACAAAGTACTGATAAGTCGTACTAAATTCACAGGGAAAGACATCCTAAGTTTTTCATTTAATGATTTGTCTCCAGTAGTAACCGCTACCATTGACACTGCTACCAAATTAATCACCGCTACTGTTCCAGCAACAGCCGACTTAACAAAACTGAAAGTAACCACTACATTGTCTGAACGTGCCAGCATTGTTCCTGCCTCTGCTACAATTTTAGATTTTTCTAAACCTGTAAGCTTTACCGTTACTGCTGAAGACGGCACTAAGCAGGTTTATACAGCAAATATCACACAACAAATAATTACAACCATTAAAGACAATAAGACCGTATTTATCTCAAACACCAAAGGAGATGCTTATGCTATTAATGCTGAGACGGGTGAACTAAAATGGAAATTCAGCATAGGCTCAAGCACAAGCAATAGCCCGATTGTTGATAATGGCGTGGTATATTTTTCTGATAGATATGTTCTTTATGCGTTAGATGCAGAAACGGGTAAACAGAAATGGCAATTCAAAGACGGTATAAATAGTTTAGGAAGTACGCCTCTTATTGCTAATGGATTAATATATGTTGGGGTGGATGCCAAAATGGTAGCATTGGATGTATTGACAGGCAAGAAGAAATGGGAGTTTGCTACTGACTATTATATAGATGCCAGCCCTTGTATAGAAAATGGCACATTACTTGTTGGTACTTCTTCTTTTCCCTTCTCAGGAGGAGATTTACATACAGGAAGCCTTTATGCTTTAGATGCTATTACAGGAGCAAAAAAATGGATGTTTGATGTAAAAACACCTGTAACAAATAATCCATGTGTTGTAAACGGTATTGTTTATGTGTGCGGACGTAGCCTGATTACGGATAGTTACATATATGCCATCAATGTAAATACAGGTGTATCAATTTGGGGACATAGTAAATATACGGCTATTGCCAGCCCTACTGTATTGAATAATGGACTCTATTTTTCTGGTCAAGAATATTATGTTCTCAATACCAATGATGGGTCTTTAAAATTCAAATATAATAATACAAAATTCTCTATTAGCTACTCATCAACTTCCAGCCCTATTATTTACGATGGGCTAATTTACGTAGGTGCAAGTGATAGAATTCTTTATGCATTTTCTGCTACAGATGGTAAAATTGTATGGGAATTAAAAATGGGAGAATATATATCCTCAAGTCCATGTATTGCTAATGGAGTTGTATATGTTGGAGGTCAAGATACTAAATTATACGCCGTAGATAGTAAAACAGGAAAGACAATTTGGAGTTTTGAAACCAGCGATGAAATAAAAAGTAGTCCATGTGTAATTGATAAAAAGGGGAAAGCATATCACACGGGGGAAAGTGGTTTTGTAAATTAATTACGCTATCCAAGCTTTTTTTGTTTTTCGCCCTCTTTGGAGTTTTCTCCAAAGAGGCGAACGTCAGCAACGAACCAATCTTTAATACTATAAACTTAATTTTATACACATTGTCTCGAAGATTGTTAGTTGGCGAGTTACTGACTCAAGGCTTGGCGGTGAAAACACCACCAAGGGCAAAAAAAAATCATCTCCTCAATTTTTCTAAAAAAAATTAAATTAAAAATAATCAAAGTTAAATTTGAAGACTATAATGAATACACTAAATTAGTTTTGTAAAACTAAAATCTAATTTATCATGCAATCAAAAACATTACGTGTCATTATTTTATTCCTTTTAAGCTTATCTATATTTTCTCATGCTAAAGCATCTACGGTGGATAGTCTTGCTATTCCAAGTGCTGTCATGAACAAAAACTATAAAGCGGCGGTAGTATTACCCGAAACTTATTCAAAGAATAAGAAAAACTACCCAGTTTTGTATCTTTTACATGGTGGTGGTGGACATTTCAGAGATTGGCTCTCTCAAACACCAGACAAGATGTTGGTTAAGAATTTAGCTGACCAATATAATATCATTATAGTTATGCCCGAAGGCGAAACTTTTGGTTGGTATTTAGATAGTCCTTTTGATGCTAATAACAAGTTTGAAACTTATATCACCAAAGAAGTAATTCAAAAAATTGACGATACTTATAGAACGGTACAAAGTAATAAAGGAAGAGTAATTACTGGTCTTTCGATGGGTGGACACGGTGCTATGTATCTATCTAGCAGACATCCAGATTTATTTGGTGCGGCTGGAACGATGAGCGGAGCAATGGATATGAATTATACTAAATTTAAGGTTAATGAAGATTTTTTAAAATCTCTCAAAGACCGTTTCATGAAACTATTGGGTACTTCTGATACTTCGAATGAAATTTATGTGAAAAATTCAATCGTAAATATGGCTGAAACTATCAAAAAGAATGGGATGCCCGTTATTATTGATTGTGGAGTAGATGATTTTTTAATTGAAGTAAACAGAGAATTGCACAGACGTTTATTATATAACAATACTCCGCACGACTATACCGAAAGACCGGGAGCACATACTTGGGAATACTGGCAAAACTCGTTACCATATCATTTGTTATTCTTCAATAAAGTATTAAAAAATAATGGTGTTACTGTTGAGTAATTTTGAAAAAGCTTATAGAAGGAGAAATTATACTCCTGCTATAAGCTTTTCAAACAAAGTTAGAATGAATGGCTAATTAATCTACTCCACCTCCAAACTCAAAGCATACATTGCAAATGAACCTAACCAATGGTCGCCTCCGTAATTGCCGTTGGCAATATTTGGTAAGGTCTTTTGTAAAAAAGTGGTTGCTTTTTCTTGAAATTGTTTCTTGCGTAAATCTGTTTTGGGTAATTGCTTGGCTATGCCCAACAAACACCAAGCTTTACTCAATGCCAAACCATCTAAATGTACAATTTGATAATCGGAACGGTCACTTACGATGGGCAATTGTAGTACATTTTTTAGTCCTTCGGCAGTATAAAATTGATTAAACCATTTTGTAAATGCTTGTGGAGTTAATACTCTTCGCATCAAATCTGCAATTTCGAGACTGGGCGAAAGGAAGTCTGTACCGTCGGGTTCGAGCGTGGCGGCAACTGCTTTGTTCTTGAAGTAATAGTCTTTGCTACGTTGTACCAATAGTTGTTCAAAAGCAATATTTTTAGTTGCTCTTGCCCAGTCCAATGCGAAAACCATCCCAAAAGCAGTATTTGGATGCACGCCAGTTCGGTTTGGATAAGTCTGTTTAGGCAAGTATTCCATCCAACGTTGAACGATTACTTGTGTCAAAGGTTGTAAACTTTTGTGCCAACGTTTAGCCATTGGGCTATCCCAAGTCAATAATTCTTCATCCAATTTCAGCACCCAAGCCCAACCGTAAGTTCGTTCAAAACCTTTGGCAAGTTTGTATTGACTAAAATAATCAGCTTCTTTTTGTAGATTTTCTGTCGAAAAACTATTTTCCAACATGGCAATTATTTGCTGTGTCTCTGGTAAATTGGGATAAGTTTTGAGGATTTTTACCAACATCCAATGACCATGTACAGAAGAATGCCAATCTAAACAACCATAAAAAGAAGGATGTAATTGCTTCGGACTCAATGCTACTTCTTGAGCCGTTTCTATGGTATGATTTGGCTTGTTCGGGTATTCAGTTTGAATACAATGTAACGGAAGCTGTGCTAAAAATGAAGCTCCTGCCTCACTAAGTCCTACTTTTTTACCGTCTTTTGATACCGTTAAATACTGATTTTGCTGTCCATAAACGGATAATCCACAAGCTAACAGTGCTGTTAATAATAGATTTTTGTAAATCATTGCTAAGGTTTTTTGTTGATGATTGATGATATTTTGGTAAGCAGGACTTTGAATGTTAATATTACGCTAAGCAAAGAGAAAAAAATCATTTTTACAAATGATAAACTAAGCTGATACCTTGATAAAGCTTAAAGATACTCTGAGTATCAAACGATATACTCAAAGTATCTCCAGAGATATTTTTTTGCGGTATTTTGCGGGATTTAGTATGTCGAGAGATACTAAAAGCATGTCACGAGATACTTTTTTGCGGTATTTTGCGGTAAAAAGTATCTAGTGATATACTTGAAGTATGTATTTAGATACTTCAAGTATCTTTTTTGACCTAAAAACCGAATAAAACCGCAAAAATGAATATTTAGAGAATCGCTGACAAATGATTTGCTTGAAAAATGACAAAATTTTAAAGTCATTAAAAATGAGTCATTCGGAATTTTAAAATCAAAAAAGCAGTCAACATTAGTTTTCCGACCGCTTTTTTGATTGATGGGCAACGAATTCCTACTGTTTGAGCGGAGCGAGTTTAGGAATTCTTGATTTTCTTTTGCGGCCGCCGCTGCGGTTACTTTTCTTTTATCAAGAAAAGAAAAGTAAGGACAAGACGATAATAACTACAAAACACCCAAAACTCACTCCTTGATGAGAAAATTCTGTATGACTCATGCTTCAAATATAAATTCAAGCTATTTATAAACTTTAAATTCCCACAAACCTGGAGTTCCTTTCAAGAATGTCAATTTTAAATACTGTGCTTTTACACTTCGCTCGTCGATATGGGGAGACTGTACTTTTATTTCTGCATGACCGCCATAAGGCTTCCAATTTTTCCCGTCAACCGAATAAGTTAATTCATAAGCATGTCCAGCCGTTGGTTTTACGAAGTAAGATGCTACTTTTTTAATCGCTGTTTTCTTCCCTAAATTCACCGTAAAAGTAGCAGTGCTATCTTTTGTTTCTGCCAACCATCTTGTTCCATTCGAGCCGTCAAGAGCATTTTGTGCCGAATACGTTTCCGTTCTGTTAATGGTTTTATCCTTCACATAAGGTACTTTAAAATCTGGCAAAGTAGATGACGCTTCGGCAGATTGTATTGTTACTTCATTTTTTACTAAAGATGGAAAAGGGTCAACGCCTTTGTTGGTCAATCGAATGGGTTTTATTGTTCCATCTTCATTAAATTCCATTTTATCAATCCATGCTTGTCGGTTCGTACTTGAGCGTCCAAATTCCAGATAAGTAAAATAATAATCATCCTTGATGTGGAATACGTTTCCATGTCCCGGCCCATAAATTTGTTCTTTTACATCGGTTTTAGCAATGATATCTTCTTCTGGATAAATAAATGGACCAAAAGGCGAAACTTTACTGTACTGATAAGCATATACATAGTTTTCGTGTCCGCTTAAAGTATAGAGATAATAATAAATCCCTTTGCGTTTAAATACAATCGGACCTTCGGAGTAACCACCTCTTTTAGTAGAAATTTTTACGATAGAAGCCGTATCCAAACTAATCATATCTGCATTCAATCGACCAGCACCACGCTGTGCCCAGAAAAGATATGGTTTTTGGTCGTCGTCGATAAATACTTCTGCATCAATGCCTTTCGTTCCTTTTGGTGCATCCATTTTTAACAATGGAAAAGTATTTTCTTTGCTGAAATCGCCTTTGGCCAATGTAAAAGGGCCTGCGGGAGAATCGGCAACAGCTACATAAATATCATGATTGACCGTTGGGTAATAATAATACTTGTCTTTTACTTTCACAGGATAACTTGGCGCCCAAAATAATTGCTTCTCGGCGGCTGGAAAATAAAAACCATTGAACGACCAGTTCTTTAAATCTTTTGATGACCAAAGTACTGGAGGCCCTGCTGTGGCTAAACCCGCATTGTAGCCATCGGTTGTGGCATAGCAATAGAAAGTATCTCCAAACTGAACAATACTTGGGTCGGCAATTAAATCTGGGATGATTGGATTATTGTTTCCAGTTTTTTGCGCTTTCATGGATTGAATACTGAACCCCAATAGACAAGAAAGTAGTAATATTTTTTTTATCATGTTTTTTGTAAAATAAGATTTAAAGATAAGGTTTGAGCAATTTTACGACCGTGACTATTAAACAGTTGAGCCTTGAGGTTTTGTTTTGTCATAGATAATCATGCAAAATAAAATCTCAAGGCTCATCTCTCAAAGCTTGTCATTATGCCCTTGCTCGTGTCTCACGAGCAAGAAGCCACTATTTAAGCTCTTTATAACGCTTCATGGCTTCTAAGAAGTAATAATCTGCATAGGTTAAAGGCACGTCCACTTCAGTATTCTGAGGAATGTGACCAACACAATGTTCAATTAAAAAACCTCCATTTGTGCCAATTGCTGCTTTATATGGCGCATTAGACAATGAGTAAATCATTGCTTCTGCATTTTTGATATAATCTTTTTTCAGGTTTTTATCTACATAACCACTCAATTCCAACAAAGCCGAAGCCATTACCGAAGCCGCCGAAGCATCACGCAAAGCTGTTGGAATATTTGGTGCGTTAAAATCCCAATAAGGTACTTTATCGGCTGGCATGTTTGGATGCGTTAAGATAAATTTTGCAATATTTTTCGCTTGTTCTAAATAAATCGGATTTTTCGTTTCACGATACATTACTGCATATCCATACAATCCCCAAGCTTGTCCTCTAGCCCAAGCAGATTCGTCTGCATAACCTTGAGCCGTTTTCTTTTGTTGCACACCACCAGTTGTTGCATTATAATTAATTACATGATAAGAACTATAATCTGGGCGGAAGTGATTTTTCATCGTCGTGTTCGCATGTGTCACCGCAATTTTATAATAAGTAGAATCTCCCGTTACTTTGGTTGCCCAGAAAAGTAATTCTAGGTTCATCATGTTATCAATGATTACTAAGAAATCACCCTTTTTTGAATCCCAAGATTTGATACAACCAACCGTTGGATTAAAACGAGTAGCCAACGATTTTGCACTTTGAATCAAAATATCTTTGTACTCTGGTTTTGGAGCGATGTCTTTGGCATTTCCAAAACTGCAATACATCATAAAACCCAAATCGTGTGTGGTGGTGTTGAATTTCTCTTTTTCTAAAACGCCTAAAATACGGTTGTTTTCTTTTAGCAGTTCAGCATCTTTTGTTTGCTGATAAATGTACAATAATGAACCGGGATAAAAACCACTACACCACCAATCAGAACCACTAAATTCGTATTTACCAGTTTTAGGGAAATATGTTTTAGGGAATTTATCTTGTGGAAGATTACTCATCAATACTTTATATTGCTTGCCTGCATCTTTGAAATTCTGATTGATGTTTTTTAATAAAGCCGCTCTTTTAGGGTGCGATTTACTTGTTTGAGCCGTAGCAAGCGACCAAGCCATCGAGCAAATCATTACCGTATTGATAGCAATGCGAAAAAATTGTTTCATAGTTTTTGTGATTGAATTTTGAGTTGTGAATGATGAATTGTGAATATTTATATTTTGTAATCAATTCCCCAAAACATCGTTTATTTTATATAAGTATTAGAATATAAACCTATAAGGATTGAGGTTAAAGCTCCTCTTATTGTTAGACAATTATTGAATCCTTATAGGTTTAACTAAATGCTTCTGAATACTTCGACTACTTATTCTGTTCTTTCATCTTGATTTTTTTAACAGCTTTCCATATTAATACTTGTACTTTCTGGGCGGGAATATTTACTTTTCCTTCGCCATCAGCTTGATCTACTTTTTCTACAAAAAGATGTAAATCGCCTTTGTTTTGCCAGAGTTCAGTATCATAAGTTGGCTCCCACGAACCTACAGAGGTTTCGCTAATATCTTTAATTTGCCAATTGCCTTTACTTAAATCTGTCGTTATCGCAGTAGAAACTTTATCGCCTCTTTCGGCATCTCTGAAAATCAGCATGGCAGATAAAGTATTTTTCTTCGACGACCAAGCCAAAATTTGTGGCCTTGAAATAGGAATGCGTTTTGTACCTACTCCACTTAAACTAAAAGGCGTTTTTCTAAAACCAAGATTACTTACTTGCCATTGTTGATTGGCTAAATAAATAACATGATACTGCGGAACGCTTTCGTTGGCTGGTCGCCAATAAGTAGCGATGTAGGGATTTCCTTCAGCATCTGCCACCATCGATGTCTGATTGATTAACTCGCTTTTCTGAGGAATTTTACAAGCATATTCTGCATTTTGAGCAGTGATAGGTAATTGATAAGCAAGACCTTGAGAATTCTCCCAAGTCTTTCCACCATCTTTTGAACGAGCATAAGCCATGTCATGATTACTGGCTACGTCGGCACTTTCTCGCCAAACCCAAGAAAGGTGAATTGTACCCTGACTATCTAAACAAGCTTGCCAATAAGCATTTCTTTGTCCTTCGCCATCAATCAAATTTTCTTGTACCATCGACCACTTTTTGGTTTTTAAATCATATTGATTCATGACCAAATTGCCTTTCCCAGAAGCACCGTTTCGGTAGAAAAACAAAAGGTTTCCGTTGGGTAATCGATAAAATTCTGGATAAGTAACATTACCTTCGGTGCGTCCTGTCATACTTTGCTTCTCTCCCATCATCAATGAAAAAGGTGCTTTACTGACGGCATAACGAAGAGCATTATTATGATGATCCCAAGAAATATGTAAAAAACCATCGCCATCTACCATGATAGAAATGGAATTGTGGGCATCGCTGGCATTGCCTTTAAAATTGGTTTTCTGTAATTCCCAAGTATTTTTTCCTTGTTTTCTTTTTCCTAAAACTACAAAAGCATCGGCATCGTAATAGGCAATAAACTGGTAATTTTTAAAAGAAACCAAAGAGTTTTTACGAAAAATAACCGCATTAACTGAATTTTTCGCCCAGCCCTCTCCTACTTCTAGCACTGCTATTTTCTCTTGTGCTTTTGCAAAGAATACAAGACTACAAAACAATAAGGTAATTAATCCTTTTTTACAATTCATGAAATTGAGTTTATAATATTCTAGCATTAGCTTGTCTATGTAAATAAACGTCGTTACTGAGTGAATTAATTCTTGAATATTTGTACTTTAGATTCACAACTCATCACTCACAACTCTTACTTACTCTATGGCATGATCAGCCAAAACAGCCTCGCCCGACCACACTTTTTGTGATGTCCATTTCGTAGCAGGACTACTCCAAAACTCATCTGTTTCTGGTAAACCTAATGGCAATAAAATATTCGCACAGAGATATAAACTGCCTGTGGTAATATAAACATCTGCTAAATCAGGCTGTGAACCGTATAACCCAATCGTCAACCAACCATCTGAAGTGAAAGTACTTGGGCTTTCTGTCGTCTTTTTAATAATAGCCGTCAAAGCTGAACGCACCTGTGCAGGACTTAGCTCTTTTGGTAAAGCTTTTCGCCAAGCAATATCTGCCAAATGATGAAATGCAGCGCCACGATATACAATAGAACGTCCCGTAACTGGGAAAGAACCATCGCTATTTACTAATCTTTCTTGGATAACAGCAAAGCGTTCGTTTCTTACTCTAATTTTTTCAGCTGTCCAGTTAAATGCGCCTGTTTTTGGACTTAATTCTTTCACCATATTGGCTAAATATGGATGAATAACATAACTATTGTAGTAATCCCAGTGATAAGGAGGACCATCAGAGTAAACGCCATCGCCAACATACCATTGTTCAAATTGTCGGAAGCAATATTCAATGCGCATAGAATCCCAAGGATAGCCATATTTGCAGAAAAAGGTTTCTATCATTCCCGAAAACAAAATCCAGTTAGAAAAACCGGCTCTGATATTTCTAGTCGCTAAAAAAGCCTTCACTACTTGGTCTTTTGTTTGGGTATCAAGATGTTCCCATAACCACGGACATCTCACAAAAGCCAAAGCCAAAAAAGAAGCATCCACCAAAGGCTGACCGCCCTTTTCAAAAGACATATAGTCTTTTGCGTTAGGGTTTACCGCATTGGCAACGGCTTTCAAAGCATAATTTCTATATTGATTTCTTAAAGCTACTTCTTTCGCAGAACCACCTTCCAGATTTAACCAAGGAGAAATGCCACACATTAATCGACCAAAAGCTTCTAAGTAAGCTACTTCTTTACGAGTATTCGGATTGTCGATAAATTTTGACATTGTTTTGGGCATGACAATCTTGAGGCTATCATTTGCCAAACTACGTAAAATTGGTTTCGCTAATTTGTCAAGATGCTGTAACCAGAATGCACGATCGTCACTAATTTTTTGTTGAGCTTCAACGCCAAAAGGCAACACAAAAGCCCAAACAAGTAATATTTTTTTGAACATGATAAATCTTTAAAAGTTAAATGGTTTGATTTTAACTCAAAAGCGAAGATAAATACAATTTCTACTCCTTTTGTACTGTGTTCACACGTGATTTAAAGCATAAACACTATTTGATTACTTTCACCCTATTATTAGACTATTTTAGCCCCTTTAGTAGTGAACGTTTTTTGGACAGTTTTCTACAAAGTTTTGAAAAGCTAGCTAATTTTTTAATTAAATTTGATATATGGAAGAAAATCAAAATATAGAATGGAAAGAATCATGGAGAGATGAATACATCAAGTGGATTGGTGGTTTTGCCAATGCTTCTGGTGGAAAACTATACATCGGTATAAATGACAGAGGTGAAGTTTCTGGGCTGGTTGATGCTAATAAATTATTAGAAGATATTCCCAATAAAGTTCGAGATGTTCTAGGAATTATTGTTGATGTAGATTTAAAATCAACAATAAATAACCTAAATTACCTAGAAATCCGTGTTGAATCTTATCCATATCCAGTTAGTTATAAAGGTCAGTATCATTATAGAACAGGCAGTACAAAACAAGAGTTAAAAGGGGCTACACTAGATAAGTTTTTACTCCAAAAACAAGGAAGACGTTGGGATGGAGTGCCTGTTCCTAATGTATCTTACAAGGATTTAAGCAAGGTTGCTTTCGACTATTTCAGAAATAATGCCATCAAATCTAACCGATTGACCAAGGACATTTTACAAGAAAATAACGAAGTGTTACTTGAAAAACTTCATTTAACAGATGGAAAGTATTTGAAGCGAGCAACACTTTTATTATTTCATCCTGATCCTGAAAAATTTGTGACAGGTTCTTTTGTAAAAATTGGCTATTTTAGAACGGATGATGATTTAATTTTTCAAGACGAAATACATGGATGTCTTTTTGAACAAGTTGAAAAAACTATGGATTTATTACTTACTAAGTATCTTAAAGCTACTATTACTTATGAAGGACTCCACAGGTTAGAAAAAATTCTCTTCCCTGAAGTTGCGCTCAGAGAAGCATTGCTTAATGCCATTGCCCACAAAGATTATAGTGGTGGTGTCCCCATTCAAATTAGCGTATATTCTGATAAAATCATTTTTGGGAATGATGGCACTCTACCTGAAAACTGGACAATAGAAGAACTTAAACGAAAACATGCTTCTCGCCCATTTAATCCTGACATTTCTAATACGTTCTTTCGTTCAGGACTCATAGAGTCATGGGGAAGAGGAACCATTAAGATTATAAACGAATGTATAAAATATTCCATCCCTGCTCCAATTTTCAATTATGATTTTGCAAGCTTTTCAGTAGAAATGAAATCCTCTGTTAATGCAATTGATGAAACTCAAAAGCCTATTACATTAACAAATGTATTATTAAGTGAAAACCAACAAAAAATCATTTCCCTTATTAACGCTAATTCTTCTATTACTAGAGCTGATTTGAGTAAGACAATTGGTATTAGTGAAAAATCTATTTATACAAATATCAAAAAATTAAAGGACACTGGCATACTCCGTCGAATAGGGAGTGATAAATTCGGTTCATGGGAAGTAATGTTAAGGTAGCAGATGGGTGGCAGATGGGTAGCAGAAAATTACTCTTTCTGATAAACCCTAACATAATCTACTTCCATGCGGCTAGGGAAAGTACTTCTGTATGGATTTCCTCCGTTGTCTCCACCGATTGCGACATTCAATAACATATAGTGCGGTTGCTGAAAAGGATTAAAACCCGAACCATCTTTGTTGACTAAAACATTCATAGGTACTTTGTTCAACAATTGGTCGTCGAGGTACAAAGCGATATAATCTTTCTCCCAATCCATTCGCCACACATGAAATTGAGCTGCCCAATTGGCTCCTCCTAGCGAATCAACAGGAAAGGTATTACTATGCCATTCGGCTTGCTTGTTGGCGGACAAACAAGCGATATTGGCAAGCACTTTACCTCGGTAAAATTCCATCATATCTATTTCGCCATTGGCTGGCCAGTTTTTATCGACTCCTAGAGTCCACCAAGCTGGCCAAACTCCTTGACTAATATCAATTTTTGCTCTTAATTCGAATCTTCCATACTGCCATGTTTTTTTACCCGCAGTAATCATACAAGTAGATGAATAATCTATCATTGGCTGTTTTTTTCGCCAATCATTACTGCCTTCTACATAATTGGGATTTGGCTTTTGCTCCCTTCTTGCTTCAATGATTAAATATCCATTTTCGCAAAAAGCATTATCTGGCTGATACCATTGTAATTCATGGTTACGGACAAAGCCTTTTTCATAAGACCAATTTGCTGGATTGGGAGTGCCATCTTTGTCAAACTCATCCGACCAAGCAAGTTTATAACCTTCTTTAAGCCATTTTCTTTGAACGGCTATATCTTGAGCTTCTGAAGCAAAGTATGATAAAAAAGTAATGACTGAGGCAAAAAAGTATTTCATAGTTGAGGCATTAAAGGTAAAAACTGATATTTAATTACTGATTAAAAGCATCCAATTTCCAAGAGTCTTGCCAAGTAATCAACGGCTTACCATCTTTGAATTGTATCGGTAACCAAAGGTATCGACTATCTTTCAAATCCTTCGGATTCCATTTATCAGCCATAAAAACAAAGGCATCTTTTTTCCCTGCAATTGGTAAAATATAGGTTGATTGTCCATTGAAAGTTTTTCCAGCCAAAGGGCCATTCATTGGATCTTCAACCAATTTCCAAGGACCAAACAAAGATGTTGCCGTGTGTAAACTTGCTTTATTTGGCGCCCAACCCGTACAACCACTTGTAATTAAATAATATAAGCCATCTTTTTTGAATACTGCTGGTGCTTCTCTGTGATTACTGAAAAGTAAAGTATCTTCTGTGGTAGCCGATAAATAATCATCCGTCAATTTAGTAATGCGCAAATCATAGTTTTCACGAGCGGAGTAAATGTGATAGGCTGTAGCATCTTCGTCCACATACAAAGTCATGTCTCTTGACATGTGTCCGTTCGGGCGAAAACTTTTTAAATATACAAATGGTCCTGTGGCTTTGTCGCTAATGGCTACGCCTGCTCTGGCGGCACTATATCCTTTATTCGGTAATTCTAAATGAAACCACATTACATACTTCTTGGTTTTGGCATTATAAATTACTTTCGGACGCTCCACTAAACCGCCAATAGCAATTTCACTATTTGGGTCGTTCGATTTTGCCAAAGCAATTCCTTCATTTTTCCAACGATATAAATCTTTAGAAGAATAAACCGCAACGCCTTCCGAAGCACTTTTTCCTCTTTTTTCACCGTACCAATAATAGGTTTTGTTGATGTATAAAATTCCACCACCGTGGGCGTTAATTACTTCACCATTATTATCATTCCAGATACTTCCCGGTTGAAAGGCTTGTTCTTTTTTACTAATACTTCCTTTTTGTGTTTGGCAACCTAGCAAAATAGTCATTGCCAATAGTAGTACATTTGCAGAAACTCTCATTGTCTAATACGTTTGAATTGGATAAAATCACATGGTACAAAACTATGAAGAGATTGGAGTTTTAGAAGGGGGGATTTTCGTCAAAAAGGAGGGTAAAAATTCTGAATTGAAGTAATTGAAATTTACTACTAATGCTAATAGAAAAAATTAGATGTAGCAGTAACCATTTCTTATCTCTTCCTTTGTCAATCGGCAACCGCAAGGGTTGCCGATACAATTAGAAAAATTGTCAAGTAATCAGATAAATAATATACCGTAAATCAGTATCTGTCATTCATAATTCATTACTCACAATTCATATTTACCCAACATTTCCACGCTGTTGTTTGGCGTATTCTGAAGGAGGCATATTATAAATTCCTTGAAACATTTTTCGGAAATATTTGATGTCTTCAATTCCGACCATCATTGCTACTTCAGAAACCCGTAAATTACCAGTACTCAATAATTGTGCAGCACGTTTCAAGCGAATATCACGAATAAATTCAACAACCGATTGACCAGTAATGGCTTTAATTTGACGATAAAAAGCTGATTGGCTCATACCCATTTCTCGTACCAATACTTGCACATTAAAATCAGAATCACTCAGATTATCTTCAATAATCGCCATCGCTTTTTCTAACAATTGTTTGGTTTCATCTGGAATATCTACTTGGGTTGGTTCAAGCAATAATTGTCGTTGATAATACTCTCTGAGTAACAATCTACTTTGAAGCATCGTCAAGATTTTAGCACTCAAAATCAGTGGGTTAAATGGCTTAGACATATATTCATCTGCCCCTGTTTCTAAACCTTCTAATTCATGAACAGCCGCTACTCTTGCCGTTAAAAGCATCACAGGAATATGCGTAGTTTTAGGATGTTGCTTGATTTTTCGACATAATTCCAAACCATCGCTGATTGGCATCATTACATCGCTAATCACCAAATCTGGTAAAAGTTGCAAGGTTTTTTCCCAACCATCTAGTCCATCTACAGCGGTAAAAACCTCATAATTTGCTTCGCAAAGTTGTTGTAAGTACAAACGTAATTCTTCATTGTCTTCCACAATCAAGATACGAGTAGTATGTGGTACTTTTACAGGTATTTTTTCTAAATCAATATTTTCAATTACTGGTTCAGGCGTATTAATTGTTACTTTTTTTAGTTCAACCCCTTCTGTATGAATTTCGTGAACAGCAAGATGAGCCTTTCCAAAAGGAAGTTTTAACAAGAAACTTGTTCCCTCTCCTACCGCACTTTTCACACAAACTTCGCCAGCATGTGCTTCTACAAATTGTTTTACTAAAGATAAACCGATACCTGTTCCCATAATTTTCATGGTTTCGGTATGTGATGCCTGAAAATAAGGGTCGAAGATTTTATCAATTTCATCTGCTTTCATACCCATTCCCCAATCTTGCACACTGATTTCTAAGTAATTATCTTTCAGTTTTTTATCTTCAAAAATAGCATGTGCTTCTGGCGAACCAATCATCGAAACGGCAATCCTAATTTTGCCTCCTTCTGGCGTGTATTTAAAGGAATTTGAAAGTAAATTGGTCAGAATAATTTCTAATTTACTCCAATCAAAATACATATTGATAGGTTCGGAAGGAATACTCATCGCATAATCAAAATGGCATTCGTCCGCTTTCAGTTTAAAAATCAAGAAGATTTCCTGAATAAAATGTAAGATATTTCCTTGTGTGGCTCGCAAGGAAACATGACCAGATTCTACTTTTCTGAAATCTAATAATTGATTGACGAGGTCTAATAATTTACGAGTTTGTTGGTGCATTAATACGATTTTATCCTTCATTTTGGTTTCAATCGACATTAATTCTTCCATCGGACCAAGAATCAAAGTAAGTGGCGTGCGTAACTCATGAGAAACATTTGTGAAAAAACGGAGTTTTAAATCAGTGATTTCCTTCTCTTTTTCTACTTTGAATTTTTCTAAAGCCAAGGTATTTTCCAAAGCTTGGCGAGCCAAACTTGCCCGACGATACATAATAAATGCACTTACAAGCAAGCAAGTATATAAAGTATAAGCCCACCAAGTTTTGTACCAAGGTGGCGATACGGTGATACTCAAAATAACGGGAGTTTTTGACCATTTCCCTTCACCATTATAGGCTTTTACGACCAAAGTATATTCTCCTGCTGAAAGGTTGGCAAAACTGGCTGTTCTTTGTTTTGAACTTGTATAAACCCAATTTTTATTATAGCCTTGAAGTTGATAAGCATAAATATTTTTTTGTGGGTTATTATAATTCAATCCGACGAAGGCTATTGAAAAATCATTCTCACGGTCTTTAATAGTAATACTTTTCGTTTGGTCTAGTGGTTTTTCAAGTACTACTCTACCATTAATTTCTTCTCCAATTTGTACAGGTTTATTATAAATTTTGAAGTCAGTCAGACGCACCGCAGCTGCCTTAGAATCTGGGCGAATCGCCAAGGGATTAAAATAAGTAAGTCCACGAATACCGCCAAAATACAGCATTCCATCAGCATCTCTGGTTGAAGCACCTACTTTAAAAGAATTACTTTGTAAACCATCAGCCACATCATAATGCAACCATTGCCCCGACGAAGGTTTATATCTCAGCAAGCCATCACCAGCAATCCATATATTTCCTTCGGCATCATCTTGTAAACTTTCAATATTCGGATATGGTAAATTGATTCTTTGCACAATATCTTCACCTTTTTCATTGGTCGATATTTTGTTCAAGCCCCCGCCAATCGTTCCTACCCAAATATTGTTGTACTTGTCTTTTAGAATCGGCCAAGCGTAATTTCCACTTAAAGTATTTTTATTGTTGGCATCATAACTAAATTTGTTCAACAGTTTCACACCTTTTTCTTGTACTTTAATCTTTAAAATTCCTTTATCACGTGTACTTGCCCATAAAACATCTTTAGTTGAATCATACATTAAAAAAGTGTATTGATTACTCTTCAAAGGATTTTCTACTCCCCAATAGCGTTCAATTAGTTTACCTTCTTTGTCTAAACGGAGTAAGCCAAGTTCAAAAGTAGCTATCCAAATCGTACCAAAGCGGTCTTCTACGATACTTTCAATACTGGTATTATAAAAGGTTAAATCTGGAGCAATTTGTACAAAATGTTGCCTGTTTCCATCTTTAATTTTAGTAATGCCCAAGTATCTTGTTCCTACCCAAAGCGTTCCATCATTACTTTGATGAAAAGCAGAAACGTCAACGCCAGTAGCATCACCCGACAAATCCCTACTCATAAAATTTTGGTAGGTCCGTGTCGTTAAATCGTATTTTGAAAAACCGTTACGAGTACCAATCCACAACCAATTCTCCTTAATATCCTTGCGAATACAGTTGATATAATTATTGGGCAAAGTAGGATGTTGCGAAAACTGTCGCTGTAAATTATAAAATGGTTTACGGCGCAAATTCACACGATTAAGCCCACCTGCTGATGCCGCCAACCAAAGCGTATGATTATTATCTTCAAATACTTGGTGAATCCTGCCAGAATTGATGCTGTTGGGGTCATCATCTAAAGGTAAAAAAGTACTTGATTTCTGAATATCAATGGGTAATTCTCCTTTTTTCAAAGGGTTTTTCGGTGACCAAAAGTGTAATCCATAATTAGTTCCAACCCATAATTGATTAAACGAATCTAGGAAAATACATTCAATCTCAGAGATATTTCCTAATGTTGCTTCATAGTTTTTTGAGGTCAATCTTTTGGCTTTACTCACCCAATAAAGTTGTTCGCTTGTCGCCAACCAGAGGTCTCCTTTAGTATCAATATGTAAAGCTCTAATATAATCTGCCTTTAATGTTGAACGATGAATCGTTGAACTTTTTGGTAAAACATACCACAAACCTTGTGAGCGAGTAGCAATCCAAACATAGCCATCTTTATCGCAAATAATATTAGCAACTCTATAGGACGTTTTTTGATTAAGCGTAATTTGTTGAATACTTACAAGTTCGTTCTCATCATTTACTTTTAAAACAAATAAACCATTTTTACTTGTCCCCACCCAAATACGTCCCCAAGCATCCGATGAAATCGTCACAACATCTGATACTCTCAGTGTTTTTAGCAATGCTTTATTGATATTGGCATTTGCCTTTTCTGTAATATTTACTACTCGTTCGTGGTTAACATCCAGTAAACTTACGCCTGCACTTTCAGCACCAATCCACAAACGTCCTTTGCTATCGACATGTAAAGTATGAATACGATTACTCGGTAAACCATTGTCTGGATTCACGGGCATATCGTACTTCTTGAGTTCATAACCATCATAACGACTAATACCATTATTAGTACCCGTCCAGATAAAACCTGCATGGTCTTGTACCACAAACATGGCATCGCTGTGAGGCAAACCATCATTTACGGTGAGGTGTTCAAAACGAAATTTTGCAGTATTTACTTGCGCCAAACTAAGCTTGGAAACTAGCGTAATGGTTAAGAATATGTAAAAAAAATAGCACTTCATAAATATGTAATTCAATCCTTGGAATTTTGGATTTCGGCTTTCAGTCATCGGATTTCGGATGTCAGCTTTCGGATGTCGAATTTCGGTCATCTAGTGTTGAGCTTTATTTCCTAGATTGTTTTAATAAAAAATCCGATGACTGAAAGCTGACATCCGATGACCGAAATCCTATATCCGAAATCCTGCAAAGTTTATCATACTAAAGGGGAATAGCAAAAAGTTCTCCTCAAATAAGCCATAAAAGTTAAAAGAGCCTCAACTTATTCGCTTGGTCGAAAAACGATTAAGGAATTAATCAAAATAATACTTGCGATAGTTCTACGCTGATTTATTGCCTGAAATGATTGTAAAGGCATAACAAGATTTAGAATGTGTGATTTTAACCCCCTTTTTATACGAAAAAAACACCCTATTGGCTAAATTCTATTGTTTAGTTTTGCATTATTCAAATTTAATATTTGATAAAATGTAGTTCAAACTTCATTCCTTTTTTCACTAACTATGAGTATTCATAAAACCCCATTGCAAAAATTCAAAAAAACAAAACTATGATAAAATTTCTACGTAAACGCAGTCTCTACTGGTTTCCTTTGTGTAGGATTGCCTTGACGACAATGCTAGTGTTTAATGCGATGTTGATGGTGGCTCAGTCCGACGAACCTAAAACAACTGAGCTAGAAGTGTTTTCGCCCATTATCATTGACGAAAACGAAGAGCCTTTGGCAAATATCAGCATTAACAACAAAACCAAAGGACTCAAAGCAAGTACAGATGCTGCAGGTTCGCTAACGATTGGAGCGAAGAAAGGAGATAAATTAGAAATCTCTGCTTCGGGTACAAAAATTATGGATTATGTAGTTGGAGATAAAGTTTCGCCAATCATTATCCTTAACAGTAAAAATCCTGCGGTACTTCGTTCAAAACCTCTTCGTCGCCTGTTCAATACTAGCGTGCAAAGTGATTTGACGGCAACGTCTTCTCAAGCGGTTTTCAATAGTGATTTACAGAAATCAGCTGTTACTTCGGTCATCAGTGCTTTGTCTGGTAGATTAGCTGGTATTAGCACTAATCAGTTTACTGGTCAGCCCGGCTTTGATGGCACAAGTATTTCCCTAAGAAATCAAAGTCCATTGGTTATTATCGATGGTATTCCTCGTCAATTAACTGTTTTTGACCTTGAAGAAATCGAGTCCGTTACTGTTTTGAAAGATGCACTTTCTACTGCCATGATGGGTGTGCGTGGCTCTGACGGTGCTTTAGTAATTACAACTCGTAAGGGAAATCCAAATACTGCGAGAATGTCGTTCACAGCACAAACTGCCATTCAACAACCCTTGCGTTTTCCGAAAGCACTCAACTCTTTCAATTATGCTACTTTGTATAATGAGGCTTTGAAAAACGATGGTTTACCTCCTGTGTATTCTGAACAAGCTTTACAAGGTTATCAGTCTGGTTCAGACCCATATTTATATCCAGATGTAAATTGGAGAGACCAAGTATTGAATTCTTCTTCAAGACAAGACCGCTATACTTTTAGTGCGAGTGGCGGGAATAGTTTCTCGAAATACTTTGTTTCGTTCGACCACATCAATCAAACAGGTTTATTGAAACAAAGCGATATTAATGCCTACAGTACTAACAACAATTTTAAATCATACACACTTCGTTCGAATGTTGATTTACAATTAAACCCAAAACTTTCAGGCGGTATTTATTTATTAGGAAGAATTTTGAATGGCAATGATGCGGGTTATAGCACAAGTTCTATTCTTAATTCTATCATGAATACGCCAAACAATGCGTATCCTGTTTATAATCCAGATAATTCTTACGGTGGTTCGCAACAATTCCAAAGTAACATTTGGGCGCAAACGATTGGTTCTGGTTATCAGCAGAATTTCAAAAGAGATATGTTGGCTGACTTTTACTTGAAAAGAACTTTGGATGAAGTAACACCAGGTTTATGGATAAAAGCTACAGGTTCTTATTATGCTACGCTTTCTGAAAATATCTTCCGTGGTAAAACCTTTGCAGTTTTTCAAAGAAACCTTTCTCCTGCTGGCGTAGCAAGTTACCAACAATTTGGTGCTAATAGCGACCAAGCCAATGGAAACGGAATTGATTACCAAGGACGTTCAGACTATTTGGAATTGACTTTAGGTTACGACCGTACTTTCAATGAACATGGTTTCTCTGGCTTACTTTTAGCAAACCGTCAGAATTCAGTGGCTGGTTCAGATTTACCTTATACCATCACAGGAACATCAGGAAGATTCAGCTATAACTATTCGAAAAAGTATATTCTTGAAATGGCTTTTGGTTTGAATGGCTCTAACCGTTATCCAGATGGTGGCAGAACTAAATATGGTTTCTTCCCATCAGTTGGTTTAGCTTGGAACATCAGTCAAGAAGATTTCTTGAAATCTCAAGAATGGCTTTCGTACCTAAAATTATATGGTTCTTATGGTAAAACTGGAAATGATAATCCGGGTTACTTCTCGTACATCCAACGATATTTCGATAGCAACAGCGCATTTTTTGGTACAGGTGCTGGTTCAAATACTTCAATTACTGAACAACCACTCGCCAATGCAAACATTACTTGGGAAAAAGCTAATAAGTTGAATGTTGGACTTCAAGGTTCACTTTTCAATCAAAAATTAGGCTTTACTTTCGAATACTATCACATGAAGTATTACGATTTGTTGACCCAACGTGGACGTAATACCGCTTTGTTAGGAAATATTTTCCCTAACGAGAACATCGGACAAGTACAATATTCAGGTTTAGATGCACAACTTTTATATCAAAAGAACATCAAAAATGTAAGTATTTATGCCACTGTAAATGCAGGTGTTCAAGCATCAAAATTATTGTATTTTGATGAAGTAAAACAGCCTTTTGCTTGGATGCAACGTACTGGTCAGCAATTAGGACAAATATTCGGTTATCAGGCAGATGGTTTATTCCAAACTACAGCAGAAGCCACTAGCGCACCAAGTATTATTGGTTATACGCCACAAGCGGGTGATATTAAATATAAAGACCTTAACAATGATGGGCTTATTAACCAATTAGACCAAACGGCAATCGGTAATACAAAACCAGTGATTCCATTCGGAGCAAGTTTAGGTTTTAGCTGGAAAGCATTTGATTTCTCTGCTTTGGTACAAGGAGTTGCGAATAGAAATATTTACTTAAATAATGCTTCTACTTTCGCTTTCCAAAACGGTGGATTCGGTCAAGCATTTGAACAACATTTAGACCGTTGGACGCCAACCAATACAGATGCTACTTATCCACGTCTTTGGATTGGTTCAAATGTGTATAATCAGGCTACTTCATCTTATTGGGTGCGTTCTGGAGATTATGTTCGCTTGAAAAACATCGAAGTTGGCTTTACTTTACCAACAAAATTAGTGGGTAAAATCAACGTGAATTCGGTAAGATTCTTTGCCAATGCAGTCAATGTATTTACGTTCAATAAAGATAAATCAATTGACCCAGAAAGCTATCAAAGTAATTATCCTGTTCAACGACTTATCAATTTTGGTGTGAATTTAAAATTGTAAGCCTAGGCGAATAATCCTGAGATTTTTGTGAGAATATTCACATCACACAATTCCAAACTTCTGAAAAAAATGAATAAAAAATTATATACAAGCCTTCTTTTACTGGTGCTGTCGATGTCATGGACGGGCTGTGAAAGAGTAGAAACCGAACCTCGTGATTGGATTAAAGAGGATTTGGTTTGGGATGAGCAAGATAAAAATGCTACGTTAGCCATTTTCTTCTTGAATGATATTTACAATTATATTCCAACGGGTTTCAACCGAATTGGTGGCGATTTCCTAGACGCTGGTGCTGGCGATGCACTTCCTTCAAGAACTAATCGTCCTGTTGAATATTATACCAACGGAATCATCAGCGTATTGAATAACCCAGACCCATATTGGGGAAATAGCTATGCGGGAATCAGAAGAGTAAATATCTTCTTGGCCAATATTGATAAAGTACCCGCTACGCCAGCCAGTATTGTTACTTGGAAAGCCGAAGCAAGGTTTATAAGAGCTTACCTCTATTTCGAATTGCTGAAAAGATATGGTGGCGTTCCTTTAATTGCCGATAAAGTATTCACGATTGAAGACAATCTGGCTTTGCCAAGAAATACCTTCGAAGAATGTGTAAACTATATCGTAAGTGAATGTGACGCCATCAAAGGCAATTTAACTCCTGAACCAGTTTCAGATAATAACTGGGGAAAAATTCCAAGAGGTGCTGCCATTGCTCTTAAAGCTCGTTTGTTATTGTATGCCGCTAGTCCATTGTTCAATGGTGGTGGTGTAAGTACCAATGCCAATTTGAAAACGTTGAATGGCTATGCTACTTATGATGCTACTCGCTGGCAAAAAGCACTTGATGCGAACAACGAATTGATTAATTTGAATTACTACGCTTTGCAGGCTTCGTACAATAATATCTTCACAGTGAAGAAAAACACGGAAATTATTCTTTCTAAACAAGGTTCAAACAATACTTCTATCGAAAGTTTGAACGCACCAATCGGATATGGTTCGCCAGCGGCTAGTCAAGGTTTGACGAGTCCAACACAAAATTTGGTAGATGCTTTTCCGATGAATAATGGTTTAGAAATCAGCAATCCACTTTCTGGTTATTTACCACAAAATCCATATAAAGACCGTGACCCACGTTTGGCTTTAACGGTTTTCTTCAACGGGCAAACTTGGTTAAGACGTAGCGTTGAGACTTTTGAAGGTGGGAAAGATAAACCAGGTGGTAATATAGTACAAACCAGAACGGGCTATTATCTCAGAAAGTTTATGGCTGATTTCTCTAACAATACTACTTACACCAACCAAAGCCACAACTTTGCACTATTCCGTTATGCGGAAATTATCTTGAATGCTGCTGAGGCTTTGAATGAACTAGACAAAACGGAAGATGCTGTAAAAAGAGTAATCGAAGTGCGTAAAAGAGCAGGCATTAAAGCTGGAACGGATAATCGCTACGGTATCAAAGCAAATATTACTAAAGACGAATTAAGAATCTTGATTCAAAACGAACGTAGAATTGAATTAGCTTTTGAAGAACATAGATTCTGGGATTTACGTCGCTGGAAAATTGGAGAAACCGCTTTGAGTGGTGCTGTAATGGGAATGAAAATTACCACGCAAGCAAATGGCACTTTCAACTATTCGCCTGTACAAATCAGTAATATGGTTTTCACAAAAAGACTTTATTACATGCCGCTTCCTTATGATGAAACTTTGAAAAACCCAAGTTTAATCCAAAACGAAGGTTGGTAAAATTGACTCAAGCACAATAAAATTCATTAGAATTTATGAAAAAACTAATATATATCCTGTTATTGCTTACCGCCTTCACTAGCGGTTCACTTTACGCACAGGGACAGCTCGTCGGTGGTGTTGTCGCTGATGCCAAAGAGACCCTTCCCGGCGTATCCGTTTTCGAGAAAGGGAAAACGACCAATGGTACTTTAACCGATGAAAACGGGAAATTTCGTATCACTTTAAAAGGACAAAGTGGCGTATTAATCTTTCGTTCTTTGGGTTATAAACAACAAGAAGTACTGGTTTCCAACAAATCAAATATCAATGTTACTTTAGAAACTGATGAAAAAAGTTTGGAAGAAGTAGTTGTTGTTGGTTTTGGTCAACAGAAAAAACTTACTTTGACCGGTTCAGTAAGTTCCGTTTCGGGTCGTGAAATTCGTGAAAATCCAGCAGCAAGTTTACAGAATGCTTTGGCTGGTAAATTACCGGGCTTTTTCTCTCAACAACCATCTGGTCGTCCTGGGGCTGATGGTGCTAACTTTTATATTCGTGGTGTAAGTTCATACAATGGCAACAACCGTCCTTTGATTATTGTTGATGATGTTGAGTTTTCTTATGACCAATTTGCAAGAATTGACCCGAACGAAATTGAAAGTTTATCCATTTTGAAAGATGCCTCAACAACAGCTATTTACGGAGTTAGAGGTGCAAACGGTGTTGTTGTAATTACAACTCGTCGTGGAAAAGCAGGACCGCCACAAATTTCGGTAAGAGTAGAAACGGCTCTTTCGCAACCAACAAAAATCCCGAATTATTTAGATGCTTATGAAAGTGCTAGACTTTACAACCAAGCACAAATCAATGATAATGCCGCTAACCCAAGTCCATCTTTCAAACCTCGTTTTACAGATGAAGATTTAGCTTTATACAAAAGTGGTGCTGACCCTTACGGTCACCCAAATGTAAACTGGAAAGAAGCACTATTCAAAACTTTCAGTAAGCAATACAGAGGAAACCTTGATTTATCGGGTGGTACAGAAAGAGTAAAATACTTTGTTTCAGTAGGTTATTTGAATCAAGATGGGATGTTGAAAGATTACGGTCAAGGACAAGGTGTAAACAGTAATTATTTCCACCAACGTTATAATTATCGTTCAAATCTTGACATGAGTGTTACTAAAACATTAGACTTACGTTTGGATTTATACGGAAATTTTGCCCAAGTAAATACTCCACAAGTTGGTAGCCCATTTGGTTATAACGATTTATTTTATGATTATAGTAGTTTCGCTACTTTGGCACCATTTGCTTATCCGATTTATAATCCAGATGGTTCATTAGGATATAGTTCTTGGAGTCGTAACGAAAACCCAAGTTATAATGTAAATAACGTAATTGGTCGTTTGTCGTATTATGGCTATAGCCAAAGTAATGAAAGTAATATCAACTTCATTGGTTCGGCTAAACAGAAATTGAATTTTATTACGGAAGGATTGAATATTCAAGGTCGTGTTTCTTTCACTAGCAATTACGCTTATACAAGAAGTATGACACGTGACCAGTTCCCATCTTTCCTTTATAATGCAAGTACAGATACTTACGAACCACGTGATCCTAACGTGTATAGAGTAAGAAGATTCTTCATTGGTTATGACCCAAGAAGTACTTCAAGAGTATTCAATATGCAGTTTATCTTGAATTATGATAGAACTTTTGGCAAAGCTCACCACGTATATGGTTTGGCTTTGATGAACCGTAATTCAACTACAGCATCTAACAGTAATAACGTTTACAACTTTATTCCAAACAACTTCCAAGGATATTCTGGTCGTTTAGGATACGATTATAAAAACCGTTATTTATTACAATTGAATGCTGCCTATAATGGTTCTGACCGTTTTGTAAGTGATAAACGTTTTGGTTTGTTCCCAGCGGCTTCGGCAGGTTGGAATATTTCTGAAGAGCCTTTCTTCCAACAAACCAATATTTACAAAACCATTGACATGCTTAAAATTCGTGGTTCGTATGGTATTGTTGGTAATGATGCTTTGGGAAGTGGTTTCTCGTATTATTATCAGCAAAACTATGGTACGGGTAACGGCGTAGTACAACCAAACTTTGGTTATTCAAGTAATGGTTACAATGGCGTTTTTGAAGGAACACTTGCCAACAACGACGTAACTTGGGAGAAAGAGAAAAAACTAGACGTTGCCTTAGAATTCGGATTATTGAATAGCTCAATTACTGGTAGTGTAGATTTCTTTGATAATAATCGTTATGACATCCTTACTACTCGTGGAACTGTTTCTGCCATTTTCGGACAAGGTTTACCTCCTGTAAATATTGGTAAAGTAAACAACCGTGGTTTTGAATTAGAATTGGGTTACCAAAGTCCTACTCACAATGGTTTCTCTTATTCAATCAAAGGAAATTATTCGGTTGCTAAAAACAAGATTATTTTCCAAGACGAACCTAGTTCGTTGTATCCGTACCAAGCTTATACTGGCAATAGTATCGGACAAATCAGAGCTTATACTTTCATTGGTTATTATAAAAATGCGGATGATATTGCGAGTAGTCCAAAAACTGCTGTACCAGTACAACCGGGTGATTTGAAGTATGCCGATTTAAACAATGATGGTAAAATTGATGGCTATGATATGTCGGTAACGGGAAATCCGAATACACCAAATACTGTTTATGGTATCAATTTAGGAGTTCGTTACAAGAGTATCAGTATCAGTGCCAATTTTCAGGGAGCGCTCAACTTTAACGTAAGAGGTACCGCTGAATCTATTCGTGCGTTTTCATCAAACTTAACCGCTATACACCAGCAAGCTTGGACACCAGAATTAGGAGATAATGCCAAATATCCACGTCTTACTTTATTAGGTGGGATTAGTGATCCAGGAGGTTATCCTTCTACATTCTGGTTTATTCCAGGCGACTACCTTCGTTTGCGTAATGCTCAGATAAATTTTGAAGTACCAAGCAAGTTCTCTCTAAAGCTAGGTATTCCGCAAATCCGTATTTATGTGAATGGTTCTAACTTACTTACGTTTACTAAATTAAGTAAACTGTATCAGTTCGACCCAGAGATTACTTCTGGAACAGACAGAGTAAGTTATCCGCCTCAGAGGTTAATTAACCTCGGCATAAGTGCCACATTCTAAGTGTTTAACCTTATTTGAAGAAAATAGTCATGAAAAAAATATTGTTAATTGGATGTATCATTGGTCTCCTTGCAGCTTGCAAAACTTCTGATGATTTCCTCGACCCCAAAACAAATGCTTTAACCGAAGAAACGGTTTTTAGCGATAGTACTCGTACAATGGCTTTCTTATTTCGTATTTATAGCGACGTAGGTTTTAGCTTTAACAAAGGCCGTTGGGATTCTCACGGAAATACCGAAGAAGCTACCGACGATGCTGAATATCGTTACTCGGGTACTGGGCAGAAAGCAGTAGTACTTTATAGCGGAACGGTAAGTCCGACCAATTTTCCATTCTTTGAATTTTGGTCAACGCCTTATACCAATATCCGTAGGGTAAATTTATTATTACAGAAATTACCACAAGCACCTTTGTCTGCCAAATTGAAAACTCAAATGGCGGCCGAAGCTCGTTTCTTGAGAGCTTGGTATTATCATTGGTTATTAATCAGCTTTGGTGGCGTACCAATTGTAAAAGATAAAGTATATGACATTACCGACTTTATCAATGAACCTCGTAATTCTTATGCAGAATGTGTAAGTTATTTGACAAGTGAATTGGATGCAGCGGCGGCACAATTACCCACTAAAAATGAGTACTCTGAACAAGATTACGGACGTATCACAAAAGGTGCTTGTTTGGCATTAAAAGCAAGAATTTTATTGAATGCGGCAAGTCCATTGTTCAATGGCGGTGCTGAAACACAAAATGCTGATTTAGCTAAAATTGTAAGTAACCCAACCTATGATGTAGCACATTGGCAAAAAGCAGCTGATGCAGCATTGGCAGTTATCAATTCAAACGAATACAGTTTGTATAAAGATAATATTACTGCACCGGGTAATGGCTTTGCTCAAGTATTTTTAGAAAGAGTAAACCCAGAATATATTTTCTTCCAAAACCGTGTGGCAAACCGTGATATGGAAGGTTTTTATAATATGCCAACCAGAGGTGGTGCTAATAATGCAATGCCAACTCAGAATTTAGTTGATGCTTTTCCAATGAAAAACGGAAAAGCCATCACAGATGCGACTTCTGGTTATGACCCCAAAAATCCTTATAAAGACCGTGACCCTAGATTTGGTTACTCTATCGTCTATAACGAATCTTTATATTACTTGGCTTCTGCTAATGCTTTAAGACCTGTTTATACGCATGAAGGTGCGGCTACAGACGGCTTTACTGTGGCAGGACAAACAACAGGATATTATACTCGTAAAATGTGTGATGTAAATATTTCTGCTAATAGTAGTTTCAATGCTAATAGAGGTTGGCCTTTATTACGCTATGCTGAAATTTTATTGAACTATGCCGAAGCTATCAACGAAACGGGAAAACCAGAATTGGCTTATCCTAAATTGATTGAACTTCGTGAAAGAGCAGGTATTGAGCCGGGATCAAATAATCTTTATGGCTTAAAAGCGGGCATGACTAAAGAAGAAATGAGAGAAGTTATCAGAAATGAACGCCGTATTGAATTATCTTTTGAAGACCACCGTTGGAATGATATTCGTCGTTGGAAAATTGCGATGGCTGTTAACAATGGATTCAACAAGCGTATGAGAATTATCAAAAACGGAACAACTTATACGTATGAAGTAACAGAATCTATCAGACGCCATAATTTCCGTCCAGAAATGTATCTTTTACCAATTCCAGATTCAGAAATCCGCAAAGCACCAGCAATGCAACAAAACCCAGGATGGTAATTGTGAATGAGTGAGTTGTGATTTAGTGAATTGTGGATAAATATAAAACCACAATTCACTAAATTCAAAAACTCACCAACTCCTCAATTATCTCATTCCCTAAATTCAAAAACTCCAAATTCAAAACTCACCAATCTCCAACTCGCAACTCACTAACTCACAATTCACTAATTCACTAATTCACTAATTCACTAATTCACAACTAAATCAAACGATACGCCGAAGGGTTCATTTGTAATTGTTTTTTAAAGAAGTTATTGAAATGAGCAGGTTCTTCAAAACCCAAACAATAACTTATCTCCGAAATATTCCAATCTGTATGTTTTAGCAAAGCCATTGCTTCGTTTGTCAGTCTTTCAGTAATTAAATCAGTCGTAGTTTTACCCGTCGTAGTCTTAATTGCCCTATTCAGGTGATTAACATGCACATATAATTTCTCCGCAAAATCTTTTGCCGAACGCAATGAAAACCTTTGTGAAGGAGACTCAATCGGAAATTGTCGTTCAAGTAATTCCGTAAAAACTGAGGTAATTCTTGAATTGGCATCGGGATGCTGATAAAGCCTTTCTGTCGGTTCTATCTTCATCGCAGTATGAATCATTTCCGTTAAATAATTACGGATAAGGTCATATTTATAGCGATAATCAGAATTAATTTCTTCCAACATTTTCAGGAAAATATCACTGATAAATTTTTCCTGTACTTCGTTTAAAAAATAAGCGGGCTTCCCTCCTATTTTAAACATCGGTAAATCATAAATATTACTCCTAAGGTTTTCTGTAAAGAAGGCTTCTCTGAAAATACAGAAAAAACCTGTTTGATCTCCCGAAACGGGTTCCCAAGTATATGGAACTTGCGGATTAAAGAAAATGAGTGTAGGTCCATCAATTTCTATACTTTTATCGGCATAATGATAAATGTTTCTACCTCGAATCAAACATACTTTATAAAAATCACGACGACTATAATTGATTGGGGGAGAATCTGCATCGTGACAATCCTCTAGCCTAAAAACATTAAAATGCCCTAAATCTTGTTTAAGATTTTCAGGAAGATAGCTGAATTTTTGTTGATAGAAATCTTCTAAAGTCTCGGTAGTTGACATCTCTTTATGGATTATTTAAAAGCCCAAAACCCGCTTAAAAAGCAGGTTGGGCATAATTTACCAAATTATCATTTGATTTAATACAAATTGAGATTAATTATCAAAGCCAGTGCTAGTTGCCAAAGTTCTAAAAGCTTCCAAATCTTGTTTTACGGCTTCCATTTTTAATTCTGCCAAATGATAAGCATCAGCACCAAGGAATAAATGCAATGGTGCTGATGGGTTTTCAGCAACTTCAATCATTACTTTTGCCGCTTTTATGGGGTCGCCATTTTGGTTTCCGTTATAATCATTTTCATGGATGTTTTGCACATCACGAACATTTTGATAATCCGTAATTTGGTTTTTGGGTACACTTAAAGAAGTATCATTCAAGAAATTAGTTCTGAAATATCCCGGAGAAACTACGGTTACTTTAATGCCAAAAGGTTTTACTTCAGTAGCCAATGATTCTGAAAAACCATGAACGGCAAATTTTGTTGCACAGTAAATTCCAAAGCCAGGAAACGCTCCTATAAAACCTCCAATTGAAGCAATGTTAAAAATGTGTCCAGATTTTTGTTGACGCAAATAAGGCAAGGCTTCTCTGATGACATTCAATGAACCAAATACGTTGACATCGAAATTTTGACGAGCTTCAGCATCACTTAATTCTTCTAAAGCTCCTACTAAACCATAGCCAGCATTGTTAACGATTACTTCTATTTTACCAAAATGTTTTACTGTTTCTTGAATGGCTTTTGCAATACTTTCTTCTTGATTAAGCTGTACAGAAAGTGGCAAAAAGTTATCTGAAACGATTCCAACGGCATTTTTTAGTTCTTCTACGTTTCTTGAAGTTGCTGCTACTTTATAGCCTTGTTCTAATAATTGTTTCACTAAATCAAGCCCCAAACCTTTGGATGCTCCTGTTACAAACCATACTTTTTGTGATGAAATTTCCATTTGCTAAATTGTTTTGTTTGTTAATTTTTATTGTTTTTTGACAAGACAAAATTAGACTGGAAACAAAACATCCTTATTGCGGTGAACAAAGCAATACTTACAAAATTCAAACAATTTATTATTTGCTATAGGCGATAGGCTGTAAGCATTAGGCAAAAAACAAGTATTTTGCCTAATGCGAGTATAACTAAAGTGAATTTTACATAATATACTGACAATCATTTTTTTATAAAAAACCAATCACCAATTACTAATCTCTAATCAATTTTTGCTTGAATCTTACTCCAACTCATTTCCTACAAAAGCCAAACATTGCATCGCAGCCAAGCCCCATTGTGCTACACCATTGGTAGAAATCGCAACGCCTTCTTCCACAGGATTAAGCACTGTCGGACCAACTAATTTTTTGATTTGCGTAGAAGGTTTTTTGATACCACCTTCTCCTGCATAAAACTCTTTCCAAGCACGTTTTCCTAATTCAGCATTTTTGCTACGTTTAGCAGCAAAAGCGGTTAGTCGAGCATGACCTTGTTCTAAATTTAATTTTTTCAAGCTTTCGCCTAATGCTGCTTTTTGTTCTTCGGCAGTTCCATTGTATAATTGACAATACTGTAGCCAAGCTTTTTCGAAAATAGGCATATCTACCACATCAATCAATTCTGCACAAATTTCAGCCAAGCCAAACACAGCACTTAAATGTGAAACCGATAGTTTTTTAGCATCTTCTTGACGGAATTTCCCTGTTGCCAATTCCATAATGGCACCACCAGTCAAAAAGCCATGCGCTTGTTCAGCAATGGTGCGCATACTGTTGAGTAATTTGGCTTTTACTTGTGGATTTTCAGTACGTTCCCATTCTGTTAGCCAAGCGGCTGATAATGCGCCCCAGTCTGTTCCAAAAGAAACACTAGCCAATTCACCTTTAGGGTCGGATTCTGGAGCTTTTTGTCCGATTTTTCTTCCTGGAATAATCGTTCTAAGCGTTCTATCTGCATTTACTTGTTCTCGCATCAAATCCCCTACTCTTTCGTCAGCTGTTAAGTAATAATAAAAACGGCGGTTGGCAGCCGTACTGATTCTCAACTGTTTGGCACTACAGCCCCAGTGTTGTACATTATGGCGAGAACCTAGCGGACTAAAACGTCCGATATGATGCACATCTACTTCGCCCGTATGGCGAGTCATGGCTTCTGCCATTCTGAAGACATCATTCCTGCCTGTTCTCAAGAAATAATACCAAAGCCATAAATCCGTTGAAAGTTCTGAATTATCCCAAGCAAAACCGCCCACATCATAACGCCAAACGTGTCTGTCATTATCATAACTGTGCATCACATCACCAAAATTCCAGAAACCATACCAACGACGTTGGTCGATTTGCTTTTTATAATAATCGAAGTAAAAATCTAGTTGACTTTCAATCTCTTGTTTTTTCGGTGAAGCAGTTTTTTCAGGTACAGAAAAAGCACTTCCAAAAATTCCTACTTGTGCCAAATACTCTGGTGTTGCCACCAATAAAGCTGGCTCTTGAATCTGCTTGGCAATCTCGACTAAGTTTTCACCAGAAGGTGTTTCTGATAAAACCCAAATTTGTAATTCACTAGTGCGAGCTACGCCAAATGGTCTGCCGAATTCTGGTTCATAATCTTCATAAGTAATATCTAAAGCACTGTATTGTTTTTCGTGCGTGTCTTCACCCATTCCATCATGGTAAAAACGTAAATCCATCGCTGGCGATTTTGGCGCCCAAAACCATAAAGTTACTTCTCCTTGTTCTGTATGAGCATTTTTAATATCAATTTGTGCAGGAAAACTTTGCCAAAAATTACGAATGCCAAAAGCAATTCCTCCTTTTGGTGTACCGAAATAACCAGTTCCGCTGGCACGACCACCGAATGCAGATTGTACCCACGAATGTCCTGCCTTTGTTCTTTTCTGAATATCAAAAGCATCAGGCGAACCTTGAAATAAAGTATAATCGCCAAAAGCTGGAATGTACTGAATGTTTTTCAGCACATTATCAGGCAATTGCGTAACCGACTTCCCTCCTATTTGGGCATCTAGTGCGATTCTTCCTGCATCTCTTCTTAAACCTGATAAACCTTGTACAGCTTCTGTAAAAACGCCTGAATTTTCTCCAACAAAACGAATATGTCTATCATACAACGCTTCTTTTAAAGGAACAGAAAAGCGAATGCCCAAACCTTTGATAAAATCTTTATTTTCGTCGCCATCATAAATAATGGTATGAATAATTCGGATGGATTCCGCTTCTGCATAGAAGTACAAACGAACGACAAAAGGCAATAAACTTTTTGAAGCAGTATTTTGATGCGAGCCTTCAATCTTCACAACGGCTCTGATGTCACCATTTTGTTCTACACTTACTTTATCTATTTTTCCTTCAAAAGTATCAATTTTAAATGTTTCTCCAGCTTCTACATTGTCTTGAACCGACAAAACCAATTTGCCATTTTGCGCAATAATTTGTCCCGCTCTTTGCAAAGAAGTAATTAAAGTTTGTCCTTTTTTATTGATTTCACATTGAATTTTTCCTGTGTCAATTTTGATGCTATTTGCTCCTTCTTGAATCTTTAAAGAAACCGCTGGCTTTACTGGTTTTCCTACTTTCAACTGAATATTATCCGCTAGTTTTTCATTTTTACTGATGGCATGAGCTGTCCATTTTAAACTTCCGTCTGGCCAATAAGCCAAAGGCCAAGTTTGAGTAGGAATATCGTCTCCATTACTTTTTAAGGTAAATTCTGTTCCTTTTTTGTGTAAACCTTTAGCCCAAGGAGTTCCCCAAGTGGTTCCTTTGAAAAATGGAGAGATTTGCTTGTCGAGCCAAGCGAGTGGTACAGCATTTGGCTCTGCGACGAATACTTTTTTTTCTTTTTGGAAATTAACAGAAGAAGCAAGCGGTAAACCTGCGGCAATCATTGAATTTTTAACAAATGATCGACGAGTAAACGAAAAAGGTGATTTCATATATATTGTTATTTTGAGAGTTAGTTGCTGAGTAATTTGACCGTCATTTTAAACTTCATCCCTATTGGAAAAATGCAAGTTTATTGAGCTCAGCTCAAGGCTAGAAAGCAAATTAATCTGTATTTTTACCCAATTTTACCTAAAACTATTCTTTGAACGCTATGAATAAAAGAAATCTTGTACTTTTTGTCTCTATACTAAATATCCTACTCGCTTGTAAGCTTCAAATTCATCACAATAAAATACTTTTTTCTGAAGATTTTCAAGGAACGCTTAATCCTAAAAAATGGGTTTCAGAAATAGAACCATTGCCCAATTCTAAAGTATATACTATTGATAATAAGCTTGTTCTGGATACCAAAGGTGGTGTAAGCGTTTGGTTCAATCAAAAACTAAAAGGTAATTATATGATTACTTTTAAACGAAAGTTTATTTTGAACGGTGGAGTAAACGACCGACTTTCAGATTTGAATGTTTTTTGGTTGGCAGAAGACCCTAAAAATACCAATCTCTTTACTCGTACTGGAAAATTTGAAGACTATGATAACATAAAAATGTATTATGTGGGCATGGGTGGCAATACTAATACAACTACTCGTTTCAGAAAGTATGAAGGTACAGGTGAAAGAAAACTTTTAGCCGAAAAAAATGAAGCCCAATATTTATTAAAGCCCAATCATGAATATCAAATCAAAATTATCGTTAAAGATAATATGACAAGCTTTTGGGCTGATGATGAAAAACTTTTTGAGGCGAAAGACGAGCATTTTCCTACACAATCTTACTTTGGCTTTCGCTCTACGTTTTCGCATCAGGAGATTTCGGATTTTAAGGTAGTCGGTCTTTAAGAAAATTACTCTCATTATTAAAATATTTAAACTCAAAAACTACATAACAAATGAAAAGAACAATCGCACTTTACCTATTTAGTTTTATTGTTTTCTGTGGGCAACAGACCATCGCCCAAGGCAAAAAACAAAATGTTAGCTCTAAAATTGAGCAAGTAACAGTTTTCACCAGTGGCGCACAAGTCAGTCGAAAAGCCAAAGTAAATCTACAAGCTGGCAAAACAGAATTAGTTTTTTCTGGCATTTCTCCCAACATTGATGTACAAAGTATTCAAGTAAAAGGTTTTGGTAATTTTACCATTTTGTCGGTTATTCATCAAACGAATTACCTCAACGAACAAAAGAGACGTGAAGAAACCTCTACTTTAGAAAACCAACAGGCAAGTCTAAAAGCAAAATTAAGAGTTGAAAAAAGTATGTTGGCAGTCTTCAAAAACGAAGAAATCATCCTGACCAAAAATCAATCCATCGGCGGAAGCAATACAGGTGTGAAAACCATAGATTTAAAAGAAGCTGTTGATTTTCAAAGAAATAGACTTTCGGAAATATTGATGAAACAAATTGAATACGAAAAAACTATCCAAAAAATAGATAGCAGTATTCGAACAATCGACTATCAGCTAAGAGCCTTGAACAATAACAAAGAGTACGCAACCAGTGATATTTTAGTAACGGTTTCAGCTAAGGAAATAGGGAGTTCTTCTTTCGATGTAAGCTATTTTGTAAAAAAAGCAGGATGGTTTGCTACCTATGATTTAAGAGTAAAAGACATTAGCAATCCGATAGATTTATCGCTCAAAGCCAATGTATATCAAAGTTCTGGTGAAGATTGGAAAGATGTAAAACTCACTATCTCAAACGGTGACCCAACCGAAAGTGGCATCGCTCCCAGTTTAGAACCTTGGTATTTACGTTTCGGAGAAAATACTGACCTTTCGAGAAACTTACAAGGCAGAGTTCAAGGATTATCAATTACTGGCAACGAAGTGTCTGGAAAAGTAACCGAACAGGGAACAGATTTACCTTTACCCGGTGTAATGATTAATGTAAAGGGAACTACTATAGGTGTTTCTACGGATTCAGAAGGAAACTATAGTTTGAAACTCCCTGAAAATGCCCAGTTCTTAATTTTCAACTATATCGGTTATAAAAGACAAGAAGCATATATTAATGGTAAAATCGTCAATATTGCTTTAGAAGAAGATAAACAGGAACTCAAGGAAGAGGTAGTGGTAGGCTATGGCGTTCAACGTAAGAAGAATATGACAGGTGCTGTCAGCACTATAAGCGCTGCTCCTTCTGCCCCATTAGTTGCCACGGAAAAGTATCAGCCCACTACTTTAACATTTGAAATTGAAGTTCCATATACGATTTTGAATGATGGTAAAATGTATTCGGTTGATATTAAAAACCAAACGGTGCCAGCGTTGTACGAGTACTTTGCTGTACCAAAACTAGAGAAAGATGTTTTCTTGACAGCGAAATTGATTGACTGGCAAGACCTTAATTTATTGGAAGGTGAAGTAAACCTTTACTTAGAAGGTGCTTATTTAGGTAAATCAATCCTCGATGTTCGTCACGCTGGTGATACGCTTAATATTTCGTTGGGAAGAGACAAAGGCATTATCATTGAACGAAAAAGACTGAAAGAATTTAGCACCAAGCAATTTTTGAGTAATTACAAAAATGAAAATAGAGGTTTTGAAATCAGTGTAAGAAATAACAAACAGCAAAGTATCAATATTGTTATTCAAGACCAATTTCCGATTTCTACGACGAAAGAAATTACGGTGGAAGAACAAGAATACAAAGATGCCACGCTAGATAAAGAAAGTAAAATACTTACTTGGAAATACCAGCTTCCTGCCAAACAAGAGAAAAAACACATTTTGAAATATAGTGTTAAATATCCTAAAAATCAGGAGATTAATTTAGAGTAAAGTAATATACATTCAAACAAAAAGCGGATTACTCTTATCGAATAATCCGCTTTTAAATTTAGGTTTAGCTGTTAAAAAATGATTAGTTCAACGAAATAAAACGGTCAGAAGATGAAGGTGCTGGTTTTGTTGTTCCTACTTGTACATTCTTTACGATTTTAGCGTTTCCATCGCTGATTTCAAAGCTGTACTTACCGTCCTCCAATTCTTTAAGGTCATAATTCCCACGATAAGCTGTTTCTTTCTTTCCGACAATCTCTGTGTGAATTACCTCACCATCTTCATTCTTTAATTGAATGGTAATTTTTTTACCCGCCAATTTATCAATCATTACATTCATTTTTAATGTATTAATTGTTTGATAAATACCCACTGCAAAAGTTTTTTTAGCGTTTGTAGCCTCGTTAGTATCTGTTGTTGCATTAGCAAAGAATGATACTGTTGTGAATAAAGCGATTGCGAAATTTTTTACTAAAGTTTTCATTTTCTTGTTGTTTAGAAATTAAAATTTATTTGAAAGGTTGAGGTTAAATGCTTAATATTTACATTTTTTCAATCATGCTAATAGTATTAACAGAACTATGCCAAAAAACATAATTGTCTGTATTTCAATAACTTAATACTTTTAAGCAATTATTAAAGTGTCCGCTTTTGTTACAGTGACTGTTCGGTTTGAGGACGATTTAGGTTTTTCTACTTATAAGACGATGAGACATTAGGAAGCATTAAAATGATACTCAGAAGCATTGATTTAATACTCACGAGCATTAAAATGATACTCGAAAGCATTGATTTGATACTCACGAGCATTAAAATGATACTCAGAAGCATTGATTCGATACTCACGAGCATTAAAACGATACTCAGAAGCACTGATTCGATCCTCATGAGCATTAAAACGATACTCGAAAGCAGAAGTGTGTTTACAAAAGAGAGAATCATCAACCGACAATTCTCTCTTTTTGTATTCCTAAACGGTATTTCTTTAAATATTATAAGCGATTGCTTTTTTCATTACTCCCCTCTCCTATTCTATTATTGTTAAAAATCCATCAAACCTTTTGCTTTTAACTCTTTGAGCGTTCTGTTTAGGCTTCTTATGGTAATGCCTAAATAATTGGCAATTTCTTGTTTGGAAATCAGATTGGCTAAATCAGCAAAATCATCTTTTAGTCTTAATAATTTAGATTCAACAGGATGTGATTGATTATAAGAATGGCGAATGGCCTTAAAATAGATTTTATTGGCTAGAATTTTTAATATCAAACGATTAAAAGCTTCGTTTGTGCTAAGTAATTTATTGAAAAAATCCCTAGAAATTTTATACACCACCAATTCCGAAATAGCATCAATACTACAAAAACTTAGCTCATCTCTAATAACTTCTATTTCTCCAAATATCCATCCCTCTCCAAAAAATTCTTGAATAAAATCATCGCCTGTATCTTCCGTTAAATAACATTTAGCAATACCACTTTTGATAATATAGACAGAAAACACTTGTTTGTTTTCTTGTAAAATTTGACTTTTAGGCTGAAAAGTCTGCTCAATAATATTACCTTCCGTATCTGAATGATAAAGTGCGACCAAAAAATTCAATAATTCTTTATTTATTCTAAGCATTTTATCATTGGGACAATTGTCCTTTTAAATAGCAAAAAATGATATTTCCTTTGCAAACATAAAACTAATAACAGGAATAATTAAAAAGAAGATTACAATGCAAGTTAACGAACTATTAAAGCAAATTGAATTTATCAAGGAAATTGATAAACTGAAGTATATTCAACGCAAAACGAAATTATTTAATAGCGACAGACATGAAAACGATGCCGAACACAGTTGGCATTTGGCAATGATGGTTTTGGTTTTAGCTGAACACTCTAATGAAACCATTGATGTTTTGAAAGTATTAAAAATGGTTTTGATACACGACATTGTGGAAATTGATGCTGGCGATACTTTTCTGTATGATACCACTAAAAACCATGTAAATACTGATGAAGAATTCATTGCGGCGCAACGCATTTTTGGGATTTTATCACCCAAGCAAGCACAGGAATACATTGATATTTGGCTAGAATTTGAAGAAGGGAAAAGTAATGAGGCGAAATTCGCTAAGACGATGGATAGACTTCAACCTATCTTACAAAATCGTTCTAACCAAGGCGGCACTTGGACAGAATATAATGTAAGCTACGAAACTGTTTTTGAAAAAATAAAAGGCATGCAAAAAGGTTCTGAAAGTATTTGGCAATACACAATTGCAGAATTGAATGATGCTTTTGAGAGAAATTAACAAATTAAATATAAACAATATACAAAATACGCCAAAAAAATATAATACACTATAAAATAGACGCTTATATAAAGTATTAAATTTCAAATTTTGTACTTTACCAATATTGAGAAATAGCACAAATTAAGTATTATAGAAAACAAGGGCTAACATAATATAGCCCTTGTTCTAAAAAATCATCTAAAAAATATCAATAACTACCAACCCGTATTTTGTACAAGGCTAGGATTCAACTGTAATTGTTGTGATGGAATTGGCAATAAATAATGTTTCTCTTGCCATTGGCGACTAGTTTCTAAACGGAAGTTGCCATTCACAATGTTATTTTTAATACCTGTCCAATAAGTTTCATAAGCTGTACCCGTCCAAGTGATGCCTTCAATTGGCTTTGGCATTTCTATTTCAGCCGTTTTCCAACGAATCAAATCATCTCTTCTGAAACCTTCCAAATACAATTCAATAGTACGCTCTCTTCTGATTTCTGTTCTTAAATCAAGTCCATTGGTTTGTGCAAAAGCATTACTTAATTTAGGCATCAATTTGTTGACACGATTACGAACCAAATTCAGCGATTTATCTAAATCAACATCTGAAATTGTCCCGTTTCTTTCATAAACAGCTTCGGCATAGTTCAATAATACTTCAGCATATCTGATTACAGGAAAATCGTAGCCTTCTTGGTTGTCGTCTAAACGTCTTTCTGTACAAAATTTCTGGTTGCCATAACCTGAAGCCGTATTTGACTTATGTTTTCCTCTTGATAAAGCTATTTCTGCGGCATCGCCTTTCCAAGTAGTTCTTGAACCAGGATTTTCATTGTCAAAATACTGCTTTCCATCCAACATCATATTATATTTCATACGATTATCCCTGTTTTCAAATTCAGAAGTTGTTGTAGCAAAACCTTTAAATAAAGGCGATTTTTCAATTGGTAAACCGTCTTTCGACAAGTACATTGTAGCAAATTTTCGAGTAATCCATACAATGTTATTCAATAAAGTATGCGTAACATTGAAACGAATTTGGCGAGAAGCAAAATCATATCTATTCGCTAAAATATACTCCTTGTTGGCTGCTTTAGTAATATTTGCTGGATTCGACTGCTGATTTTCTAAGATAAACATATATTTCTGAGCAGAGTCGCCCAAAGCAATTGGCGCAAACAATTCGTATTGTGTACTTTTAATTACTTCGTCTGAGTTAGCAATTGATTTATCCAATAAAGTATTTGCACGAGTCGCATTTCCTCTTGATTTCTGCCAAGTTCCTTCGTACAAAGTTACTCTTCCCAAAAAGGCTTGTGCTGCACCTTTGCTAATTCTCCCTTTATCTGCTGCTGCAATCGCATTTTCAGTAGGCAAAATGGCAATAGCCGCTTCTAAATCTTGAATGATAAAATCTATTACTTCATCTCTTGTATTTCTTGGACTTGTCAATTCAGAAGAAGAAATATCAAGTAACTTGGATATGATAGGTACGCCACCAAATTGTTGTAATAAATCGAAATATGTATAAGCTCTGAAAAACTTTGCTTCAGCTACATACTTCTGAATTTCAGCGGGTTGACTATAAGTATTAGCTTTATCCAACAAATAATTAGTAGCACGTACTCTGGCATAAGCCGTATTCCAGTTTCCATCAGATGCAGGAATTGTGTTAGAGCCATTACTAAAAACCGAACCACCCGTTGTGTAAACAATATCACTTCTACGATCTGAATGTGGATTATCGTTAATCACATCAGTGAAAGTACGTAAGTAAGTATAAAATTCGTTGGCAGCGAGTTTAAACTGGTCAGCTGTTTTCCAGTAATCAGCATCTGAAATTTCGTTGATAGGTTTCATATCAACCAAACTATTGCAACTAACATTGGTTAATAATAAACCTGCTAGTGCTATTCTTAAATATCTATTGTTAAATTTCATGTCCTTATTAATTTTAAAATTCTCAATGGTTTAATCGTCCACGATGAAAGCTCATCTTAAAAAGTTAAGTTAACACCAAAAGTAAAGTAGCGATAGAATGGGAAACGCTGGCTGAAAGTACTCACACCACTATTGTCGCCATCACCAGCATTCGATACCGTTCTTGGTGCTTCTGGGTCCCAACCATCTTTAATTTTTGAGAATTCAAATAAATCATTTCCTGAAAAGTAAACTCTTAATCTTTCGATTTTAGCTTTCTGAGTAATTGATTTCGGAATGGTATAACCAATCACCAAGTTTTTCAATCTTAAATAAGAACCATCTTCAACAATCCAATTAGATGGGAAATAATTATAATTATTAATCGTACCAGTACTTGAAATACGAGGTAAACTTGCATCCGTTCTAGTGGGCGTCCACCATTGGTCTTGGAAAGCCGCATTCTGTGCTTGGAAAATTACTGCTGCTGGAATTCTCCAGTTTCCATCACGAATAATGGTTCTTTTCCCTACACCTTGAAATATAAAGTTTAAATCAAAGCCTTTGTATTCGATTCCTCCATTGAAAGAGTAAGATAAACGAGGTTTATCTGTTCCTAGAAATACTGCATCTTCAGGGAAAGTAATTTTACCATCACCATTTACATCTTTGTACATATTGTCTCCCAAAGCAAGTTTGTTATTTGCTTGAGCCGTTTCTGCACCTGCTGGCATACCAATATTATTTCCTGTAATGTATTTTCGGTAGGCGGCTAATTGTTCGGCTGTTTGGATACGACCATCATAAACTAATCCAAAATATGAATCAATTGGATAACCTTGTACTGCACTATTAAAACCTCTATTACCACTGCTAATGATGGTTTGTCCACCAAAATCAACTAATTTATTTTGGTTATCTGAAATATTACCACCAATACGATAAGAGAAATCACCGATTTTATCTCTCCAGTTCAATGATAAATCCCATCCCCAAACGGATAAATCGCCATTATTACCTTTTGGAGCAGAAGCACCCATTAAGGCAGAGTATGTTCTACTCAACAACATATTATTATTTCTTTTCCAGAAATATTCAAATGTTCCTGATAGTTTTCGGTTTAATAACGTAAAATCAAGTCCTACGTTTTTGGATTCTAACCTCTCCCAAGTACGGTCATAAGCCACCAAAGTATTCGTTGGAGTAACACGCACCACAGGACTTGTACCAATAATTGGGTAATTGGCATCTGTAGATGAAGTAGAATATGCTAAGTTTAAGAATTGAATATAATCGTAATTATCAATACCACTTTGGTTACCCATAATTCCATAAGAACCTCTCAATTTCAATTCATCAAATACTCCTAAATCTTTGATGAACGATTCTTCGCTCAAACGCCAGCCAGCAGATACACCATAGAATAATTTCCAACGATCTTGCGCACGGAATTTTGAAGAACCATCGTAACGAGCATTCGCTTCTACGAAGTACTTATCTGCATAATTATAGTTCAAACGACCAAAATAACCACCTAACGCTGTATGAAACTGATTTTCTGCAACAGTTTTTGAAGTTCCGTCACCAGTACTTAAACCTAATGATGGCGGTACATTGGCCAATACATCAAAAGTTTTTGCGATATAAATGTTTTTCTCAAAACGTTCAAACTGTGCTCCTACTACTCCTTTGATATTATGACCATTCCCGATTTGTTTATCGTATTCCAAATAGCCATTCAAATTATAATTCGCCTCTTGTCTGGTTGAACGTTGATAAAAACTACGAGTTGGCAAATTTGAAAGTAAAATATCTCCTGCATAATTATACCAAGGAATAGAGTTTCCTAAAGTTCTAATATCAGTATTGAACAAATAATATCCTGCAAAACCTACGGCTTTCAATTCTGGCGTGATGTTATAAGTTAAATTCAAATTGGTGTTAAAACGATTGTTGTACTCATCGTTATCGCCTCCTAAATTAGCAATTTGATTCACCGAAGCATTTCCTAAACCAGAACCCCAAATATAAGGTTTATCTGTTAATCCTAAGCCACTCAATGGTTTACCTGGTTGGTTACCATTATTTACAATATCGCCCAAATAAGTTGGTTGAGTAATATCTTGCTTTTCAAAAGAGATATTTGTCTCCATTCTCAACTTGCTTGAAAACTGATAATCGTGCGCCAGACGGAAATTATAACGTCTCGCTGAATTATTCCCTACTTTCAATAGACTTCCATCGTCTAAATATCCCAATGAAATGCGATAACCTGCTTTTTCAGTTCTTCCAGAAATACTTAATTGATGTTCTGATGAACGAGCATTTCCCCATAACATATCTTGTTCTGTTCCATTGAAGAACGTAAAATCTTTGACATCCGAAAACAAACTCGCACCACTTGGACTTAAAGCATCATATTCTGCTTTCGTAAGCCATTGTTTCCCAGCCGCTAAAGCTAACATAGAAACATTTCCGTAATTATACCAAATATCTGTTGGCGCAAAGCCATCAGCAGTTCTAGCTTCTTTAATCATCGGACCCCAACCATTAATATCTACCAATTTAGGTAATAAACCTACTTTTTTCATGGAAGTAGAAGCGTTGTATTCGATGGTTACTTTACCAGATTTTCCTCTTTTAGTTGTAATCAACACCACACCACCAGCAGCTCTCGAACCATAAATGGCAGCAGCTCCGTCTTTCAAGAAGGAAATATTTTCAACATCATTCGGGTTGAATGAATTTAAAGCACTTACATTCGGTACTGGTACGCCATCCACTATGACCAAAGGCTCTGTAGCATTAGCAGATGAGGCGCCACGAATTTGGAAATTCCAACCTTCACGACCGGGCTGTGCCGAACTACGAGTAACCGTTACTCCTGCAACTTGTCCTTGCAATGCCGCTAATGGACTTGAAACAGGGCCTCTATCTTTAAAAGTAGCGGCACTAACCGTTGATACTGAACCTGTTAAAGTAGCTTTTTTCGCTGTACCATAGCCGACTACGACTACTTCTTCTAAAGATTTAACATCAGTGGCTAAAGTCACGTCTATATTTATACGTTTACCAACTGATACTTCTTTTTTCTCAAAACCAACTGAAGAAAAAATCAAAATTGCTTTATCATCAGGTACAGCAATAGTATAATTACCAGAAACATCAGAAGAAGTACCTTTTTGTGTTCCTTTAATGGAGATATTAGCACCGGGAATTCCCTCTCCTTTTTCATCAGTAATTTTCCCTTTCACCAACTGATCTGCCAGTACTAATTCTGTACTTGTATTTTCTATTGCATTAATACTAGTGATTGTTTTTAAGCCTCTTTTTAAGATTATTCTATTACCAGCTAATTCATAATCAATTTTTAGTGGACTTAAAAGTCGGTCTAAAACCTTCTCAAGCTTCTCATTTTCAGCATTGAAAGAGATTTTCTGCTTAGCATCAAAAATTTGATGATTGTACATAAATTGTACTTCTGAAACTTTTTCAATTTTATGTAAAATAGACTCAACACTTTGATTGTTTGATTGGAAAGAAACTTTGCGTTCAAGTATTTCCTGAGCGATTGTCTTATGAGCTTGTGCGATAGTTGTAAAGAAAATCGCCATAAGTACTTGATACAGACTTATCCGCATGATTTTTAAAATTGTTTTTTGAAATAGTAATCTGTTTTTCATACATTTGTTTGTTTTGTCATTGTTATGATTCGGCAAAATTCTCCCCTGTACACATTTTCGTGTGTATCATCTTAGCCAATAGATTTTGGGGACTCACAAGGCGAAGGTGTTGCAGCACTTTCGCCTTATTTTTTTGATAATTTACTGTCTAATTGAGTTATTTTATCATATATTTTATGGGTTTACATACATCCTTTACTATAAATTATTATTTGTGCGTCGATTACTTCATACCTAGCATCAATTGTTTTACAAATCAAAAGTAATTTTTCAAATAGTGGTTCGTCGCTCAACGAGGCTGTCAGATAACATTCTTTCATTACGTCTTTATCAAAAACCACTTTCAATCCATACGATTCTTCCAATTTGGCAAACACCTCTCCTATTGGCGTATGGTTAAACTCAAATAGATTTTTCTGTATCGGCAATCCTAAAATTTCTGGTTTTTCTACTGTCGAACGAAGCATTCTTTTATCTACTTCATCAAAAACAACTTGTTGATTTGGCGTTAAAACCAAACCTTCTAATTGAGTTTGGGCTTGCTGCTTGTTTAAATTTTCTGCTGTTCTTTCAAAAACCGATACTCTTCCTGTTTTTACAACAACTTTTACTTTATTGGTTGTTTTGTCACTTTGTACCAAAAAACTAGTTCCTAATACCTTCGTTACTAAATCGTTAGCAAATACATAAAAAGGTTTTCGTGGGTCTTTTGCAATTTCAAAAAATGCTTCTCCTTCTAAATAAACCTCTCTTTTTTCCTTAGCAAATGTTTTCGGGTAACTTATTTTACTTTCATTTTGCAAAATAACCGTACTCCCATCTGTCAAAGTAATCGCTATTTGGTGGCCAGAATGGTTTTCTTGTTCTATCAAATCACTTTTAATAATTTTAGATGCAAACGTTTGAAATATATCATTGCCGTATTCTGCACTTCCTTTGTGTGGGCTAAACCACCAGAAGCCACCTAACAACATGGCAATGGAAGCAGCAGCATAAAAAAAACGTTTTGGATTGAATAATGACCTTAATTTAGATTGCGCTTCATCCTTTTCGTCTAATTTGAATTCAAGTTTTCCAAGTTCTCCTTCTATTTCGTCCTCTGAGATTTGATTAAAAGCATTTGTGATTGATAATAATACATTTTTACCATTCTCAACGTCTTCACTTTTATCAGGATTATTATCTATCCAGTTTTCCCAAAATATTGTATCGTAATCATTTCCTTCCAACACCCACCTTCTGAATGAAGTGTCAGAAGCAAAATCTTCTGGCTTAAAGTTTTTATAATGTTGCATAGGAATTATTGCACTTTATTTGGTTTCAAAGTAAAGATGTGAAAACACTTTCTGGATACTCTTTTTGAACAAATAATATTTGAAATATTTTAATAAAGCTATTTATTAAGCCTAAAAGCATTTTAAACACGTTTTTATTGATAGCATTGGGTTCACAATGAACCCAATGCTATCAATAAATGAACCCGTTCTATTATCAATGCATTAAAAGAACTGAGACAAATTGAATGCTTTTAAATAGCAATAAAACAAATTTATGCCCTTGTATATACATTCCTAAAACTTGTTGAAAGTGAGACAAATTGAATGCAGACTAGAGACAATTTGAATGCTTTTTTTTGAAATGAAGAAATACATTTATTAATCATCAAGAGAGACTTTTTGAATGTATTTTAAAGAAAATATAAAGTTAAAAAACACGTACAAAAGAGACAAATTGAATGCTTTTACCCAACAGTAGTGAGACTTTTTGAATTAATTTTTATTTAAAGCATAGATATTAACATAATTTTCAAAGCGAGACTTTTTGAATGTATTCTTTTCTATGACAATTCTATGGCAAAAGTAATAGCCTCGCTTTGAAATGAGACAATTTGAATGTTTGATAAGTACTTATTAATCAGACAACTGAGTAATTTAAGCGAAATTATCTGCCAAGTTTTATGATAATCCTTATACACAAGTGAGACAATTTGAATTAGTTTAAAATAAAACCTGTCATTTAAGAATACTAGAAGCGAGACTTTTTGAATGTGACTTGAATGCTTTTTAAAATTCTCTAAAAATATTGAACAGAGACAATTTGAATTAATTTTGAGAAAGGGGAATAGTCAAGCTAAAGTTAGAAACGAGACAATTTGAATGTTTTAAATTCAATTTTAATACAAATGGCTTTGTTTATGCAAAATTTTAGAGAATTATTTAAGAAAGTGCCTATTTTCAGAATATTCCAATGGAAAACGAGACAGAATGGATTGATAAAACCTTAGAAAATCGATTAGAGGAAAAAATTATTGAAAATCTTTAAAAAAAAGAATAAAATATAAAGAAACATCAATATTTTACTCTTTGTTGATTTTATTCTTTATATTCTTTTAAATCTTTTAGGAGGCGTAACTTATTGATAATGAATATATTGAAAGTCAATAAAGAGACAAATTGAATGCAGACTAGAGACAATCTGAATGTACAAGCGAGACAAATTGAATGCAGACTAGAGACAATCTGAATGTATAAGCGAGACAATCTGAATGCAGACTAGAGACAAATTGAATGTATCGTGCAAGAATGTGCTTAAAAATATATTTAAAGGATTTTGTTGATTACTCTTGAAGTATTAAATTGCAAGCGATTGTTAAAATTTAGATGTCTCTTTCCGCTGTTGATTACTATGTTTCGTGATAGTTATGGGAAATAAAAAAACGGACAAAGTTGCTAGTGCAATGGCAGCCGTATCCAATTCACCCTTCAAGTTAGTAAAAAGTAATCCTGTAATCAATGCTCGATATGATTTGAGTACGATACAGGTTAAAATACTTTTGCACATGATTTCGAAAATAGATCATACCAAAGACCGATTAGACACTATCACAATTTCAGTGCAAGAGTTTAAGAAAATCACTGGCATCAGTACCACAGCCATTTACTCTAGGATTAATATCGAATTAGATAATTTTCTCAAGAAAACCATTTATAACAAATTTGATGGAGGTTTAATCAACACCACTATCATTGCGGGTTATACTTACAATAATGGCTTAGGAAAGTTTAACATAGACTTTTCGCCTACATTAACGCCTTATTTATTGCAATTAAAAACCAATTTCACGGTTATTGATATTCGTTCACTTTTGCAATTGAAAAGTATTTATGCCATCAGATTTTATGAATTTTGTAAAGAATCCGAACGATTGGGCACTTTTAAATTTGAAGTAGAAAAACTTAAAGATATTTTGGGCTTGGGCGACCGCTATGCCAAATACACAGATTTTCGCAAAAGAGTAATCAATGTGGCACAAAAAGAATTACAAGAAACCAGCGATTTGTATTTCACTTATGAAGAAAGAAAGAAGGGAAATACGGTTGTTTTATTGGTTTTTACTATTCAAAGAAATGCTAATATTTCGGTGCCAAGCGATGATATTGAAGAAGCAACGTATGAATTAATTAAAGAAAGTAAGAAAAGTATTCCTGAAAATAAGGAAGTTACAGAAATCTTGAAATTGGTAGGAGAGTATGGCGCTTCGGAAGAATTGATTCAAAAATGGTTGAAAGCTTATCCGCTAGAAAAAATTAAAGAAACGATTGCTTATGTATTAACAGAAGCGAAAGGAGGGAAGTTAATCCGAAATATTGTAGGTTATATTATTCAATTGCTTGAAGATGAGAAGTTTGCGGAGATATTGAAAGAAAAAGAAACAAAGCAAAAAGAAGAACGAGAACAAAAGAAAAAAGCTCATTTAGAAAAAGCAAGAGAAGAAGGCTTGAATATGAATGTGTTTAATTTGAAAAAGAAATATCATATTTATTGTCAGAACAGAATTAGTGAATTGCTGAAAACGGATTCGAATTGCTATCAATTTGTCGTTAATAAATTGGGAACTTCTTTGGAAACCCAGTTTGCCTTTGAATCATTTAAAAAACATTTTCAAGATGTAGTCTCTGCTGATAATATTATTCAATATTTAGACATCAATCCATCTTTCAATGGTGCGATTATCTCAATTGTTGAAAGCGCTTACAAACAGCAAATTCATGCTAGTTCAGAAGCGATTGCTTTACAAAAAGAAGCAAAAAAGATGGGCATCAATCTTATTTAACGAAAACCTGTCACTTCATTTCTTGTTAATAAATAAAATCTTCAATTGACGTATATTGAAACACGGTACATTTTATCTAAATTTTAGGTTTAATCTATTTAACTTAATTTGAATTTTTTCTATTGTTTTAGGGCTTTTAAGGACATTTTTTGAAAATGTATAATTATTTACAAATATTATACATTTGTTTTGTTGCATATCTGTTACAAAAAAATTAAGTTTGTAACAGATATGTAATAAAACCTAAAATCGTTTAGAAATGCTTACACAAGAAAATGCTTTGAAGTTCTTTAGACATAATCCTGCTTTGTCGATTGCGGGTATTGAAAAAGAAGCATCTTTACCTTCTGGTACTTTAAGACAAGCAGTGGCAGGAAATCGTAAATTAAATGAAAACCATTTAGTAGCATTGGAAGGCGTTTTGATGAAATACGGTTATTCTAAAGATTTGTATCAAAAAGCGAGAGTTGTCTCGGTTGTAAATCATAAAGGAGGAGTAGGAAAAACAACCACGGTTTCGTGTTTGGGAGAAGCCTTGGCGAACAAAGGCTTTAGAGTGTTGATGATAGACCTTGACCCACAAGGAAATTTATCACAAATTCTAGGGATTGAAAATCCAGAAGTACAAGTAGCTGATTCTTTGATTAATGATGCTGAATTTCCAGTTGTTCAAATACAAGAAAACCTGTTTTTGTCGCCATCGGACATTGATTTAGCCAAAGCAGAATATGAATTGATATTGTTAACTGGCGGAGATTTACGTCTTAAAAACCGCATTATTCCTTTACTGAGTGAATTTGATTATGTTTTGATAGATTGCCCGCCTTCATTAGGTAAATTGACGGTTTCGGCAATGTATGCTTCAGATGCTTGTTTGGTAACCATGTTGCCCGAAATGGCTGCTATGAAAGGCGTAAATACTTTATTGGATAAAGTACATGATGTAAAGAAAAACCTAAATCCGATGCTAGATGTAGATGGTTTGGTTTTTACGATGGTAAAAAAGAATTCGGTGCATGATAATATTAAAGAAGCCGTTAGAGAGAATTTACCCATCAGAATTTTCAAAACGGAAATCAAACATTTGGTAGATTTCCAAAAAGCACAAGTAATGTTGAATACCATTTCAAAGTTTTCGGGTGCTTCAGAAGCGGCCAAATTGTACGCTGATTTCTGCAATGAATACATTGAATACCTTCAATTGGTTAAATAAGAGGAAAGATGAAAAAACTAGATTTAGGAAAAGCCATTGCAGCAACCACAAAAAGTACTTTTGTCAATAATAAATTAATATCTGACGAACAGGTTAAAAAGAGTATTGAAGTATTGGAAGAACTCAGAATGTTTATTCCGCCTCTTGGTGCAGAAGAATTTTCTTTGTTAGAACAAAATATTTTGAAAAATGGCTGTCGTGATGCTTTGACTTTATGGGAAACCAAACGAAGTGCGATTGAAGCAAATGCGGAATATCCAGACGAACCAGTGTATATTTTGGTTGATGGACATAACCGTTTTCAGATTTGTAAACAGCACAATTTGAATTTCAGTGTGCAACTCATGCCTTTTAATTCCAAAGAGGAAGTGAAAGATTACATGATTGATTTACAATTAGGAAGAAGAAACCTTAGTACTGAACAAATTTCATATTTCCGTGGATTAAGATTTTTGAATGAAAAAACAGGTCCAGGGAAGTATGATAGAACTGGGCATTGGGTCCACAATGAACCCAATGTTGGTCCACAAGAAAAAGGCAGAACCGTTGAAAAACTGGCGAAAGAATATAATGTAGGTGCTTCTACCATTAAAAGAGATGCACAATTTGCAGAAGGTTTATCCAAAATTGACCCTACATTAAGAAATGAGATTCTGACCGGGAAAAGTAAGATTGACAAAAAAGTCATTCAAACTTTAGGAAGAATTTCAGAAAACATTGAGCCAATTACAGCAATAAGTGATATTGAGAAAATAGTAAAAGCGAGTGGCTTAGGTATAAAAACGAGTGCTAAAAACAATAAATTAGAAGCAAGTACGCAAGATTTAAGTATTTGGATGAATACTTTATCAGCAAAAACAGAAAAGGTTTATAGCAGTAGAAGTAAAGAAGATTTTGATAATTTAAGAAATACTTTGGAAGAATATGGTGCGTATTTAGGCATTCTTTAAAGAATTTCAATCATAAAATAATAGGGTAGGAGAGGGGGATAATCTTTCACAACCGATAAATAATAAAAATCCTGAGAGTTTATGTCTCAGGATTTTGTTTTAAAAATGTATGTATCCTTATTATTTTTTGTGTTAAGATGTGTTTAAAATTAAGAATCAAGCAATAAAGGCTTTTTAATTCAGCGGAATTTGATAATTTTTGTAAATAAATTCAAAATTCCACATTTTAATATTTTAAAATTATGAATTACGTTGTCATCAAAGGTAGTACGAGTCAGGGAGGGAATATGCTTTCTGATAGGGAGATTTCCCAAATCAATGGCGATGCAAATAGAATACATCAATCACTGAAACCTGAGTTACTAGAAAAGCTCAACAGAATTCTAGCTGATGAAGAAGTAGCGAATTTCTTTTATGCCAAACTTTACACCACGGTTCTACAATTGCTTTTCAATACCACCAAAATGCCTGAAGATAACACACCATTGAAAATGCAAGATGTTTTAGAGCCACTCGGAATCAAGTATTTTCAGTATAAAGCATTATTACAAGGCAAAGGCAAAGCATCTACATTAAACCAGCTCATCCATGCTTTAGCACTTCAAGGAATAGATTACAGCAAATTATTACACTCTGAGGCTTTGATTGAAATGGCGGATAATTACATGACGCACGTTTTAGGAAAGCAGTAAATCACTTCTATATTTTCTTTTACAAGGAATCTGATTCGCTTGCCGAATTATTTGATTAAATATTTTCACAGCTTAGGGTATATCGTCTTACTTTTTCATTCTTTATTCAAATCTGTAAGGACAAGTAGTGTTTAGCTTTTAATTTAACATTGCTTAATCGATTTATCTAAAAATGCGAAAAATAATAATTCTGATTTTAAGTATCCTTTCTTTTGTAAGTCATGCCCAATTTTGGCAATGGTCTGTGCCTGTGAAAGGAATGATTCATCCTGAAACAAATGACAAGCCACAGGCTTTTCTTTGGATTCCTGAAAATTGTAAGCAAGTAAAAGGCGTAGTTCTTTGTATGCACAATATGGTGGAAGAAGGAATGTTGGAAAATGCCAATTTTCGCAAAACGATGGGAGAAGTAGGTATTGCAGAAATCTGGATAACGCCGGGTTTGGATATTACTTTCGATTTTCATAAAGGTATTCAGGAACACTTTCAAAGCATGATGAACGACCTTGCCCAAGTTTCTGGCTACACAGAATTAGCTACAGCTCCCATAATTCCAATGGGACATTCGGCAATGGCGAGTTATCCTTGGAATTTTGGTGCTTGGAATCCAAACCGTACTTTGGCAATCGTATCAATTCATGGTGATACTCCTCAAACAAATCTCACAGGGAGTGGTCGCCCAAATCCAAATTGGGAGAATCGTACCATTGAAGGCATTCCTAGTTTATTCGTCATGGGCGAATATGAATGGTGGGAAGATCGCTTGAAACCCGGTTTTGATTATGTTGTAAAATATCCTAAAACGCCCATTTCATTTTTTGCTGATGCTGGTCACGGACATTTTGATTATAGTGATGCGATGGTCGATTATGTAGCGATGTTTATCAAAAAAGCAGCAAAGTATCGTTTGTCAAAAACAGGTAATCAAATACTTACTCCAATAAATCCAGCGAAAGGCTGGTTGATGGACAGATGGAGAAAGGATAGTCTTCCTACTGTAAAAGCATCAGCTTACTCAAATTATCAAGGGAATCGTGAACAAGCATCTTGGTGTTTTGATAAAGAAATGGCAGATAGAACGGAAGTATTTTATGCTAAAGCTCGTGCTAAGAAACAGCAATATATTGGTTTTGTGCAAAATAATAAGGTGTTACAACCTATAAAAACACATGCAAATTATCAATTAAAATTTATGCCTTTGGAAGATGGAATAAGTTTTAGATTAAAAGCATTTTTTGCTGATACTTCCAGAATGAAAGCCGTTTCAGGTTTTGCCTCTAGCCAATTAAGTATTGACCGTATTTGTGGACCAGTGAAAAAACTAGATGATTCAACCTTCCAAATCAGCTTTTATAGAATGGGTTTTAATAATCCTAAAAGAAGCAATGATATTTGGTTATTAGCTCATAATGAAGGAGATAAGTATTATAAATCAGTTGTTCAACAACTGGATATGCGTTTCCCTTTGAAAAATACTGAAGGAAAAACACAGGAAATTACTTTTAAAAATATTGCTAATCAGAAGGTTCGTATTAAAAAACTAATATTAAACGCTTCTTCAAATGCCAATTTAGCAGTTCAATTTTATGTAAAAGAAGGACCTGCCTATATCAAAGATAATCAGGTGTTTTTTACTAAAATTCCACCTAAAGCAAAGCTTCCTATGAAAGTAAGTATTGTTGCTTGGCAATATGGTATTGCAGGAAAAGTGCAATCAGCTGAACCTGTCGAACGAGTATTTTATTTAAAAAGATAAAAAAAATTAATATTAGCCATTTTAGAAATCGAGAATATATATTATTGAGAGTGTAATGAAGTAAATAGTTCTTTATTCCTGCATATTTAAAATGTAATTTTGAATATGCAGGAATAAAAATTATTAAAGTTGAAAATTGTTTAAGCCAAACTTTGCTAAGTTTAGGGCTAAAGTAGCAATCGAACAAACCCAAACGTTGGGACGAAGTTCATAGTCTTGAGCGGATGGAGTAACAACCAATAAAGGCGGATTGCCTACATCTTGCAAAGAAATACTGTTGCCTTTTGAAAGTGTTGGCGAGTCTGACAATTTAATTTCGATGGCGAGTTTAATACCTAAACCTTGTTCGATGACCAAATCCAGTTCGGCGCCATCTTGTGAACGATAATAAAATGGCAAAGCATCTTGTGGCAAAATACTGATGATTTCTTGAATGATACAGCTTTCCCAAGAACCGCCAGCAACGATATGCCCCAAAAGATTATTGAAATCTTTAATATTCAATAAATGATGCAAAAGCCCACTATCACGAATATAAATTTTAGGACTTTTTACTAAGCGTTTACCAATATTGACAAAATAAGGTTGTAAACGACGTACTAGAAAGGCTTGTTCTAAAAAGTCAATAGCATTTTTTACTGTTGGCTGACTTACTCCCAGTGAATTTGCTAAAGTGGAATAATTTAAAATTCCACCTTGGATACTAGCAAGCATCATTAAAAGTCGGCGCATGAGTAATGGCGAAACTGAAAGTCCTAATTGAGGTAAATCTCTTTCAAGATAACTCATCAAAAAATCATTCAGCCAAAGATTTTTGATTCGGTCGTTTTTAGGTAAATAAGCAGCTGGGAATCCACCCCATAGCCAGTGATTTTGATAACTTTCAGGGGCAATTTCACGATAATGTAAAGGGTGCATTTCTAAATATGAAATCCTGCCAGCGAGCGATTCAGCCGTATTTTTTAGTAAATCTGGCGAAGCCGAACCCAAAAGTATAAATCGACCTGCTTCACGTTGTTGGTCGATTAAGCCACGGAGTAAGACAAAAATATTAGGTAGCCGATGAATTTCATCTAAAATAACAGTTTGATGCTGTAAGTTTTTGAGAAATAATTCAGGGTCAACTGTAAATTTATTCAAATCAGAGGGTATCTCTAAGTCAAAATAGATACTTTCTTTCGGTAGCTCGTTTTGAATAGCTTTAACCAAAGTCGTTTTTCCTACTTGTCTAGGGCCCAATATCGCTGAAACAGGAAAATTATTTACCCTAAAAAGTAATTCTGAACTAAGCTCTCGTTGAATCATAATGATAAAATTTATTCCTGTAAATTTAAAATTATATTTTTAAATTGCAGGAATAAATTTAAGAAAATTGCTAACTGACTACTTAAATTTGTATTGATAGAAAAGACTGTGATTAAATATTTTTGGATAATTTCGTCTCAATCATGACAGATATTATTGAAATGTGCCTTTTCTCTATAAAATTTCAAAGAGAATTGCTTGATTAACTTGAAAAGTATATTGTTTTGTAACATTAACGAGATTATTATAAAGCATTTATAACAAAACAAAAATGAACACGCTCGATTTATTTCGCCTTGATGGCAAAATTGCATTAGTAACAGGTTGTAAAAAAGGAATCGGTAAAGCAATGGCTTTAGCTTTAGCAGAAGCTGGTGCCGATATTATTGGCGTTTCGGCTTCCTTGGAACTCGAAGGTAGCCAAGTAGAAAAAGAAGTAAGTGCATTGGGCAGAAATTTCAAAGCCTATCAATGTGATTTTTCGGATAGAAATGCTCTTTATACTTTTATCAATCAAGTAAAAACGGATTTTCCAGTCATTGATATTTTGGTGAATAATGCAGGTACAATTTTAAGAAATCCTGCTGCAGAACATTCAGATGAATATTGGGATAATGTACTGAGTATTAATTTGGATGCTCAATTTATTCTTACTCGTGAGATTGGTAAAATGATGATAGCCCAAGGTTCAGGTAAAATCGTATTTACGGCTTCTTTATTGACATTCCAAGGCGGAATTAATGTGCCGAGTTATGCGGCAAGTAAAGGTGCTATCGGAAGTTTGGTAAAAGCTTTCGCTAACGAGTGGGCATCAAAAGGTATTAACGTGAATGCCATTGCTCCAGGTTATATTGCTACGGACAATACGGAAGCTTTGCGTGGAGACGAAAATCGTTCAAAAAGTATTTTAGATAGAATTCCTGCTGGACGTTGGGGTGAAACCGAAGATTTTAAAGGAGCAACAGTTTTCCTTTGTTCGGATGCTTCAAAATATGTACAAGGAACAATTTTAACCGTTGATGGCGGTTGGATGGGACGATAATTTCTAACCACTTATATATACTCGAACGCCTCGGAAACGGGGCGTTTTTTGTTTGATTATGATTTTAAGTTCAATCAATTTGTAATAAGCAGGATAGGGTAGTGTAACATGAAATAATGGCGTATTTAAAGGTAAGTACATGAGAGTACTTGTTTTATTCCAAGATATATTTATACTTATTTGATGATGATGTGTGTTGAAGAGTCTTAGTCTTATAGGATTACTTTTAAATATGCTCATTATCAGTGTTTTATAAAATTTATCTTATCCAATTTTCAAATTAACATGAAATTAAAACTATTATTTCTCTTTTGCTTTTTAATGGCAAATACACTGTTTGCTCAGTTAAAGCTCCAAAATCTCAGAACTGAAAACCAACAGAACCCAATTGGTATTGATGCTGAAAAGCCAAGATTTAGCTGGCAACTCGTTTCAGAAAAGAAAAATGTAAAGCAAATTGCTTATGAAATTCAAGTAAAAAATGGCAGAAATGTCATCTGGAATAGTGGCAAAGTAAATGCTGAAACATCTATTTTTAATGCTTACCAAGGAGAAAAACTGCCTTCAAATACACTTATTACTTGGAAAGTAAGAGCTTGGGATAATCAAGGACAAACGTCAGAATGGGCAACTGCCAATTTCCAAACAGCTTTAAATAAAAGCGATTGGAAAGCCAAATGGATAAATTCTGGTTTTGTAAACGACACCGTAAATGGTGTTGTGCCGATGTTTAGAAAGAGTTTTGACACAAAAAAGAAAATCGTCAATGCAACAGCTTTTGTAACGGCAAGAGGTTTGTACGAAATCCAACTGAATGGCAAAAGAGTAGGCGACGCATTCCTGACTCCTGGTTGGACGAGCTACAACAAACATTTGCAATACCAAGCTTATGATGTTACCAATTTGATTACTTCTGGAAAAAATGCCATTGGCGCAACCTTGGGAAGTGGTTGGTACAGAACACGTTTGGCTTGGCTAAAACAGCGAAATATTTATGGAAAAGAAACAGCTTTACTTTTTCAATTGGAATTGACTTACTCGGATGGTTCAAAAGAAAGTATTGTTTCGGATAATTCGTGGAAAGTAACAGAAAGTGATATTCGTTTCGCTGAAATTTATGATGGAGAAGTAATAGATGCTCGTAAAAGAACAGCCAATTGGACAAGTGTGGCATTTAATGATGCTAATTGGAAAAACGCTGTGGAGAAAAATTTCCCTACTGATTATCTTAATGCTTCGGTGAATGAACCCATTAAAAAGCATGAAACGTTTAAACCAGTGAAAGTATTCAAGGCAACGAATGGCGAAACAATTTTAGATTTTGGACAAAATTTGGTGGGTTGGATAACACTTTCAGCACAAGGAAAAGCGGGCGATAAAATTACACTTTCGCATTTTGAAATGATGGATAAATTTGGAAATCCGTACTTTACCAACCTTCGTTCGGCAAAAGCACAGGCAACTTATATTTTGAGTGGTAATGGCAAAGATTTCTTCGAGCCACATTTTACATTTTTTGGTTTTAGATATGTGCGAGTAGAAGGTATGGATGGGAAAGTCAATCCAGAAGATTTTACGGCTTATGCTTTGTATTCAGATATGGAACAAACTGGGAACTTTGAAACCTCAAATCCTTTAGTGAATCAATTACAGAAAAATATTCAGTGGGGACAAAAAGGTAATTTCTTAGATGTTCCGACCGACTGCCCTCAACGAGATGAGCGTTTGGGTTGGACGGGCGACGCCGAAGTATTTTCAAGAACGGCATCTTATAATTTCAATGCGAATCAGTTTTTTGCAAAATGGTTGAAAGATGTCACGGCAGACCAATTTTCAAACGGAGCAGTGCCACACGTAATCCCAAATGTGTTGAATGATGGACCATCGCAAGCGGCTGGTTGGGGCGATGCAGGAATTATCATTCCGTATAACGTTTATGTCGCTTTTGGCGACAAGCAAGTACTTGAAACACAATACGAAACGATGAAGAAAAGCGTGGAGTATATTCATAAAGCTGCTAAAAATGATTTATGGAATACAGGTTTCCAATTTGCCGACTGGCTTTCGTATCGTGTTGACGATTCAAAAGGAATGATTGGAATGAAATCTGCCATTACTGATAACTATTTGGTAGCACAATGTTTTTATGCTTACAGTGTACAGTTGATGATTAACACGGGTAAAATATTAGGACAAACAGAGGATGTGCAAAACTATGAAAAACTATTAGGAAGAGTTAAAAAACAATTCCAAAAAGAATACATGACTGAATCTGGAAAATTGATTTCAGAAACACAAACGGCATATATTTTGGCTTTACAATTTGATATGTTACCTGAAGCTCTTCGTCCGCAAGCGGTTGAAAGATTGGTGAATAATATCAAATCGTATAACTATCACTTAACGACGGGTTTCTTAGGAACGCCTTTCTTGAACCCAGTCTTGAGCCGATTTGATAGAAATGATGTAGCTTATAAATTGCTTTTACAAGATACTTATCCGTCTTGGTTATATCCAATCAAAACGCATGGTGCAACAACAATTTGGGAACGTTGGGATAGCATGAAACCAGACAGTACTTTCCAAGACCCGGGCATGACTTCCTTCAATCACTACGCTTATGGAGCTGTAGGCGACTGGATGTACAGAAACATTGCAGGCATTGATACCAAAGAATTTGATGGTGCGGGTTACAAAGAAATTGTCATCAAACCACAAATAGGAGGGGGGCTGACTTATGCCAAAGGTAGCTTGAAAACTAATTACGGAATTGTTGCTTCTGCTTGGAAAATAGACAGTGGAAAACTGACTTGGGAAGTAGAAATCCCAGCGAATACTACCGCAACGCTGACTTTTCCGACTAAAAAGATAGCTTCCATTATTGAAAATGGCACGAGCCTTAAAGTGAGTCAGGAGGGAAGTTTGGAGTTAGGTTCAGGGAAATATGCTTTTGTAATGGAGCTTTAGGGTTATCTTAAATGTTCAAGAAGCTATTTAAATTTTTCTATTAGCGGGTGAATTAATTCGCCCGCTAATAGAAAAATCAATTTTTATTTTTAAAAATCCTTCCAACATTAATGAGCCACTGGTAGCTGAGTACTAATAGCAATGCGATTCCAAGCGTTAATGGTTACTGCCACCATAATAAGTTGTGCAATGTAACTTTCACTAAAAATGGTTTTTGCTTTTTGATAAGTTTTGTCAGAAAGACCTCCTAAATGGATAAGCGTAATTTCTTCAGCAATTGCCAATACAACCTTCTCCTCTTCGCTGAAAATATCTGTTTCTTTCCAAGCATTTAATAAGAAAATACGTTTGGTAGTTTCTCCATTTTTAATTGCATCTGTCGTGTGTAAATCAATACAAAAAGCACAAGCGTTGATTTGGGATGCTCTTATTTTGATTAATTCTTTATGTGTTTTACTTACTTCTGTTGAAGCCAAATAAGTTTCTAAACCATACATTGCTTTCCAAGCAGCTGGTTGTACATCTTGAATTTTAATTCTCTGTTCCATTTCCTTTGATTGATATTTTGTTGTTTTAAATATTACCTTACAAAGGTCGGTCACAGAATTTCAAAAAAACTTAAGCTGGTTTAAGTAAGCATTTATGGTTTAAATTTAATTAATGTTTCATACTTTTTTTTCTTAATTCACTAAGATACTCAGGGGTAAATCCCAAGAAAGAAGCCAATATTTTCTGCGGAATGCGTTGAATAAATTGAGGATATTTGCTACTAAACAACTGATAAAATGCTTCTTTGGAAAAAGTAAAAATGTGCTTTACTCTCAATAAAGAAGCAGCATAAGCTCTTTGATAGATTTTATTAAAATAGCGTTCCATTTGCGGAAAGTCTTTCAACAATTCTTCTAAAGTATCTCTATCAATCTCCATTACTTCCGTCGTTTCAATGGCTTGAATACTGAATTCTGCTGTTTTTCCACTATGAAAAGCTGTGAGGTCTGTCATCCACCAGCCTTCTATCGCAAACTGTATCGTTTGCTCAATCCCTTTGTCATCACAAAAAAACAAACGCAAGCACCCTCTATCGACAAAATATAATGTTTTGCAAGATTGATTCTCTTGTAGCAAACAGGCTTTTTTTTCATAAACACGAGGCTTAAAATAAGTTAATATTTGAGTAATATCAGTCTCTGAGATTGAAATTTGTTGTGCTATATGCTTTCCTAAAAATGCTGACATTGGCTTATTACTTGGTTTTACAGAAAAAAGAGATATTGGAAATGTTATAAAAATATTAGTAGTCTTGGAAAAGTAAAGATTTTCTTTCAAGATTATAAATACAAAATAAAGTATTTTATTGCTCTTCCAACTGGTGCAAGTACTCGCACTTGCCATCATTATGATGCCTTGAATGACTCTAATTAAACCTTTTTCTTAGTCACAAATCTCCAAGAAAATTATTTTTTTGAGTTTTTTTACTCAAACATTTGTTTTTCTAAAATTAAATTAATTAACTTTGCCTATAGAATTAATAGATTTATAAAGAACGAAGCGAGAGACTAGGCTCAATGACCTTCTGGCAACCTGTTAGCCACCAACAAGGTGCCCCAACCTAATTCTAAGGATAAATCGTACATACAATCAATTTTTTTACGATGATGCTTGATTAAGCATTGATGGGAATTGCGTTTTTGCTATTTCACCTTCAATACTGTATCAATTAATAAGTATTTATTTATAGTGTAATCAAAATTACGATTGTATAATATACTTAATCTATAAACTTAATAGAATAATAAAAACAACCGACTGAATCAAATGAAAACTAAAAACCAATTACTATCAATCGCTTATTTAGCTGTAGGCTCATTGACTTTCAACGCTGCAAATGCACAAAATAAATTTATCAAAGAAGGGGTTTGGCGTGGTGAATTTAAAGTGAATGAAGTACAAGTTCCTTTTAATTTCGAGGTAAAAGGAAAGGATGCTGAACACGCAACTTTCACGTTAATCAATGGCTCAAGAAGGGACGATTTTCATGTACAGCAAATCGCAAAAGATTCAGTATTTATCAAAATGAATACTTATGATGCTGCACTAGTCGCAAAAGTGAATGATGATGGAACGCTGTCGGGTGTGTACAAAAGTCTTGTTCCTAATTTCAAAGGAAATTTCCTTCCCTTTGTGGCTGAATATGGTAAAACCTATCGTTTTGTAGAACCAGCCAAAGAGATTCAATCGAACCATAACTTATCAGGAAAGTGGGCAATTAAAATTTTAAGTAAAGAGCCAGTAGCGGATCAAATAGCTGTTTTTGAGCAAAAAGGCAATAAACTCAAAGGCGTATTTTTGAAAGTAACTGGCGACACTCGTGAATTGGAAGGAATTGTTCAAGGCGATGAATTTACGTTGACGGGCTTTTCTGGGCCAAGTCCTTGGTTAATTCGTGGAAAAATAAATCCTGATAAAAGTATCAAGGGAGAAGTCGGTTTAGGCATTTATAACAATGTAAAATTTGAAGGCGTAAAAGATAAAAAAGCAGAACTGCCAGATCCGTATGCATTGACTTTCTTGAAAGAAGGCTATGAAAAACTTGATTTTACTTTACCAGATTTAAACGGTAAGCAGGTTTCATTAAGTGATGATAAATACAAAGGCAAAGTAGTAATTGTTGAAATAATTGGCACTTGGTGCCCGAACTGTACAGACCAAACACAGTTTTTATCGCCTTGGTATAAAGCCAATAAAGCTCGTGGTGTTGAAGCCATCGCTGTTGGTTTTGAACAAAAAGACGATTTAGCTTATGCAAAATACACTTTAGGAAAACTGAAAGAAAAGTATGACATCCAATACGATATTTTATTTGGAGGTATTGCAGATAAAAAAGTGGCTTCAGAAAAATTTGTAGCCCTCAATAAAATGATAGCTTTTCCTACGACTATCATCATCGGCAGAGACGGAAAAGTAAAACAAATCCATACGGGTTATACGGGTGAAGTAACAGGAAAATACTTCAAACAATATGTTAAAAAATGGAACAAAGAATTAGATAAACTCATTGCAGAACCTGTTCCAAGTACAGAAGTAGCTTTAAAATAAAATCAATCTTCATTTAAATAATTTAATCATGAAAAAAATCACGCTTATCCTAACGAGTGTATTGGCTTTAGCAATTGGTGCAAAAGCAAACGACAAAAATAAAGGGAACGATACTGTTTATACAGTTGATAGTCAATCAAGTAAACTTGTCTGGACAGGAAAGAAAGTAACAGGAGAACATACAGGAAATATTTCCTTGAGTACTGGAAGTTTAGTAACAGCCAACAATAAACTAAAAAGTGGCACTTTTGAAATTGACTTAACGTCGCTAACAGTAACCGATTTGACTGACAAAGATTATAATGCCAAATTGGTTGGACACTTAAAAGCGGATGATTTTTTTAGTGTAGAAAAATTCCCTAAAGCAAAATTTGTAACTACTTCTGTTGTACCGAAAGGAGGTGAGAATTATGAAATTTCAGGAAAACTTACCATCAAAGGCATTACTAATGAGGTGAAGTTTCCAGCTACTGTAAAAGTAGAAAAAAACAAAACGACGGCTCAAGCGAAAATTTTGGTTGACCGCACCAAGTATGATATTAAGTTTCGTTCAAAAAACTTTTTTGAGAACCTTGGCGACAAAGCAATCGACAATGATTTTGAATTAGCCGTTAATTTGGTAGCTCAAACAGGAACAGCCGCAGCAAAAGCTACAGGTAAATAAGTATGAGATTCACTATTTTAAGGGCAGATAAATAGTGAATCTGTAAATACTTATGAAATTTAGAGGTACAAAAATCTTTGAGCTTTTGTACCTCTAAACTTCCAACGCTTCTTTTTATATTTAAATGAATTACGATGAAAAAGTACTTCTACATACTCACGTTAGCTTGTATAGTTTTGATGAGTTTTCAGTATCGTTTGCAAGAAAATGAGCCTATCACGAAAGTAACTTTAGGAGAGAAATTATTTTTTGACCCAATTTTGTCTTCTAAACGTACTTTGAGTTGTGCATCATGCCATAAACCAGAGTTGGCTTTTGCAGATACCACACAATTTAGTGTAGGTGTTGATGGTATTCTGACAGATAGAAATACTCCTTCTGCCATGAACTTAGCAGGTAGAATTCATTTATTTTGGGATGGTCGTTCTAATTCGCTAGAAGAACAAGCTATTCAGCCCATTATCTCTACCACTGAAATGAATTTGCCCATTGAGCAAGCAGTAGCAAGGTTAAATGAACATAAAGTATATAGTAGAGCGTTCAAGAAAATCTATAAATCTCAAGTAACTGAAAAACTCTTGGGAGACGCCTTGGCAGCTTATCAAAAAACACTAGAAACCGCCAATACTCCTTATGACCGCTACATTAATGGAGACGATTCGGCGATGAGTGAGGAAGCAATTCGTGGACGACTTATTTTTATTGGAAAAGGGAATTGTTCCAATTGCCATGCTGGAGAAGATTTTACGGCGGATAGATTTAAAAATATTGGATTGTTCGATGGTAAAAAACACAATGATGTAGGCAGATTTAAAATCACGAAAGATTCTAGTCATTTAGGACATTTTAAAGTGCCAGGTTTACGAAATGTAGCCATTACTCCTCCGTATATGCACAACGGTGTGTTCAAAACCTTGCGTGAAGTAATAGAATATTACAACCAACCTGACGCTTTTGTGAAAAATGGCGTCAATAGAGATTTGTCACTCAGTACGCCATTAGGACTCAGTAAAACAGAAATAAATGAGTTAGAAGCTTTCTTAAAAGCTTTGACAGATGATAGATTCTTGAAGAAATAACCATATTTTGAATAATTTACTTAAACCAAATATACCTTTTTATTACTACATTTTTTATATCCATTAACAATTTAAACCTAATAATTATGGTGAGACTCATTAAGTTTCATTTGGTCTATCATGACCGATGCCTGTCAGTTTACTTTAGTTAATCATCTTCCAACAAAATATCGTCCATCAAAATATTGATGGACGATTAACACAAAAAATCATGAAAATCAATTTTATAAAAGGTGCGTGCAATGTTTCATTGTTAACGCTCTCATTGGCAAGCACAGCCCTTGCTGTCGAAAAACCTACTTTAAAAGAAGGTAAATGGCGTGGAGAGTTTCAAGTAAATGAAACAAGAGTCCCTTTTAATTTTGAAATAAAAGGGAAAACAATAGAATCATCAACGCTGACTTTATTAAATGGGAGCAGAAGAGATGACTTCAAAGTAAAGGCTATATCGGGCGACAGTATTTTTGTAAAAATGAATACTTATGATGCCGCTTTAATTGGTAAAATTGACGAAAATGGTACTTTCAGAGGTGTTTACAAAAGTCTTGTTCCAAATTTTAGAGGAAATTCTTTGCCTTTTGTGGCTGAATTTGGCAAAACTTATCGTTTTGTAGAACCCGGAAAAGACCTCAAACCTGTCACCAATGTTACTGGAAAATGGAATGTAAAAATCATCAGTAAAGACCCAAATGCTGCAAATTCTATTGCACAATTAGAACAAAAAGGGAATAAATTAACAGGAGTATTAATGACTGTTGTTGGTGATACTCGTGAACTTGAAGGTACAATTCAAGGGAATGAATTTCATCTTTCAGGTTTTACAGGACCAAGTCCAGTAGCAATTAAAGGAAAAATCAATGATGATTTAACAACCATAAGTGATGGTGAAATCAGTTTTGGGATTTATGTTACTCAGAAATTTGAAGCAACAAAAGATAAAAATGCTTCATTACCAGATCCTTACAAGCTTACTTTCTTGAAAGAAGGCTATAAAAAATTAGATTTTACTTTTCCAGATTTAACTGGGAAACAAGTATCATTAAGCGATGATAAATACAAAGGCAAAGTAGTTATTGTAGAAATTATCGGTACTTGGTGTCCAAACTGCACTGACCAAACTCGCTTTTTAGCACCTTGGTATAAAGCCAACAAACAAAGAGGCGTAGAAGCAATAGCTATTGGTTTTGAACAAAAAGATGATTTAGAATATGCCAAATACACTTTAGGTAAACTTCGTGATTTCTTCGGAATAGAATATGATATTCTTTTCGGTGGAATTGCCGACAAAAAAGTAGCTACCGAAAAACTTGCAGCTTTAAATAGAATGGCGGCTTTCCCGACGACTATCATCATTGATAGAAAAGGAGATGTTCGTGAAATCTATACGGGTTACACAGGAGAAGTAACGGGCAAGTACTTTAAAGAATACACTAAAAAATTCAATAAAGTATTAGACGGATTAATTGCTGAACCAAACCCTTACGAAAAGGCGACTATCACCACTGCAAGTTTGAAATAGTTTTATTCATCAATTAACTAACATACCCCCACATAGACAGTCCGTAATAGTTGCCATGTTATTACGGCTGTCTTTTACCTAATCTTTACTTTAACGAAAATCTATCCATAATGAAACAAAAATTACTTTTATTATTTAGCCTAAGCTTGCTTTTTAGTACAGCCATTGCCCAAAAACGCAATAACATTGTGGGTAAAATTATTGATGCAAAAGATAATGCTCCGCTGGCAGGTGCCACCGTTTTAATAAAAGGTACGCAAACAGGTACAACGTCTAATTTTGATGGAAACTTTACGCTTTCTGCTAAACCAGAAGATATAGTACTTGTGTCCTTTGTGGGTTACGTGAGTCAACAAGTAAAAGTTGGCAATCAAAATTCATTGACGATTAAATTAAATCCTGACCAACAAGACCTTAACGAAGTGGTTGTTATTGGTTCTCGTTCAAACCAAGCAAGAACTAATATAGAAACGCCTGTGCCTGTTGATATTATTACCAGTAAAGAAATAGTCGCTACAGGAAGAACGGATTTATCACAAATTCTTAGCTTTATTGCTCCTTCAGTAAATTCCAATCGTCAAACTGGCGGAGATGGTTCTTCGCACATTAATCCGCTTGCTTTAAGAGGTGTTGCTCCAGACCAAACCTTGATTTTAGTCAATGGTAAACGTCGTCATACCAGTGCTTTAGTCAATGTATTAGGAACACCAGCTCAAGGTGCTTCGTCAGCTGATTTAGATGCGATTCCTGTTTCAGCCATTGAGCGTATTGAAGTATTGCGTGACGGTGCGGCGGCTCAGTATGGTTCAGATGCGATTGCTGGTGTGATTAATATAGTTTTGAAATCAAGTGTAGATCAAGGACAAGTAACGATTACCACAGGAGAATACAATACCAGTTATCGTAACAAAAAAGATGGTTTTACTTTATTAACAGGTGTAAATTATGGTTTCCGTTTAGGGGAAAAAGGCTTTATTAATATTTCAGGACAAATCAATAACCGGGATGCTACCGACCGTTCAGGTTTTTATGAATATAATAACCGCTTAACGGGTGCAAAATTATATTGGTTTCCTTATGCAGTAGGTACAAGCTCTGAAATTGTAGATGCTAAAGAAAAATCTGTAGATAGATATAGTTCAGCAAGAAGTGGTAATGGGAAACAAGAAAATGCTAGTTTATTTGTCAACGCTGCTTTACCATTGGGCAATGATGTAGAATTTTATGCTTTTGGTGGAATCTCTTCAAAATATAGTATCAGCCCAAATAATGCTTTTCGTTTTCCGAATGGAACAACAACGATTAACAGTATTTCAAGTAGATATTTCCCAACAATTTACCCGACGGGTTTCTTGGGAGAAAATGCTGCTCGCTTAGTAGATGGTTCTTTTACAGCTGGAATCAAAGGAAAAGCGAATGGCTGGAATGTTGATTTTAGTAATACTTCTGGACACAACCGTATTGATTATACGATTCAAAATACCATCAATGCTTCGATTGGAACATCTAGTCCTACAAAGTTTAACAGCGGAGCTTTAGTATTTAATCAAAATACAACCAATATAGGATTGTCTCAACGTTTTGAAAATGCTGCCATCAAAGCTTTCAACGTAGCTTTTGGAGCAGAATATCGTTTTGAAAACTATCAAATCATTGCTGGAGAAGAAAAGTCATACAAAAACTATGGCGATACTACTTATATCAGTACAGTAGGCGGAAAAACGAAAGGTGTTAGACCTGCTGGCGCACAAGTATTTCCTGGTTATCAGCCTGCGGATGCCCAAAATCAATACCGTCATAGCATTGGTTTGTATGGCGATGTTGAAGCCGAAATCTCAGATAAGTTCTTGTTAACTGGGGCTTTACGCTATGAAAAATACAGCGATTTTGGCGACCAATTAACATGGAAAACATCTACTTCTTTGAAATTGATTGATGATAGAAATAGCATTCTTGAAAGTTTATCATTGAGAGGAGCGGTTAGTACAGGTTTTAGAGCGCCTTCTTTACAACAGAAATATTACTCGGCAACTACTTCTATTCCACAAGCTGATGGAGGTTTGATTCTTTCGTTAGTATCGAACAATGATAACAATGTCACAAGATCATTTGGTATTCCTAACTTGAAGGCTGAAACGTCAAACAATTTTAGTTTAGGAATTACCAGTCGCATTGCGAAACATTTTACGGCTACGGTTGATGCTTATCAAATTGATATTAAAAACCGTATTACGCTTACTGGTACTTTTGATTTTAGTTCGATTAACAACAGTGATGCTACTATTAAAGGAGCAGCTCAATTAGTAAAAGGATTATTGTCTAATTATCCAGACGTAAATGCTGCTCAGTTTTTTGCCAATGCAATTGATACCAAAACCAAAGGGATTGATGTTGTTTTAGCCTACAAAAATCGTGTTGGTGCAGGAACACTTAATCTTTCATTAGCAGGAAATTTTACCCAAACGAAAGTAACAGATGTTCATGTACCAAGTGGTTTAACGTCTTCAGGAACAGAGGAAGTTCGTCAATATTTATCTGAACGTATTTTCTTTGACCGTCAACAAAGAGGACGTTATGAAAGAGGTACTCCACAAAGCAAATTGGTATTATTGGCTGGTTATACTTGGGGACGTATTACGCCTAATGTGGTTGTTACTCGCTTTGGTGAATATACATTTTATACAACTCAAAGTAATATAAACAGCGCAACAGGTGGAAGAGACCAAACTTTTAGTCCGAAAACAACGACTGATATTTCAGTGAACTATCAATTGAATAAATCTGTAGGAATTACTTTGGGTTCGAATAATATTTTTGATGTCTATCCCGACCAATTAAGCATTGCAAATAACCAAACGGGCACTGTGCCTTGGGGTACAGGTGGCGGACAACAGTTCGGATTCAATGGTGCATTTTATTATGGCAGATTAACTTTTAACTTCTAAATATAAATTCTAAGAAGCTCTCGTTGCAAAACGAGGGCTTTTGTCGTTTTAAATGATATTTTCAAGATTTTGATAATCAAGCATTTGTAAAATAAATATTGTCTATTTTATATAATTCCAAAAGCGATTAAAAATCTTTGGCAGTAGTCATTTAGCTGATTAATCTTACTTCATTTATACTGATATATTAAATTTTTTGAAAAATGTTTGTAAAGTCTAATTTTGAAGAGTAATTTTGAACATATAGTCTATAGTTTTAATGGATTATGTATATTTCATCAATAAATAAAACCAAATACTTAAACACTAAAAAAAAAGCCACTCTTGCTGTAACAAGAATGGCTGGTTCAAAAAAGGTTCATTGTGGAATGATTCAGGAGCACGCAAAAGCTGTACTCCCAGTACCTTATTTTTTAATTTAACCAATGCAAAGTAAATGAAAAAAAAATTACTAGTAGTATTCTGGCTAGGTATTTTATTGTTTCCTTTTGGGCTATTTGCCCAAAATACCGATGCCACTATTAATTCTACGCTCTCAGGAAGAGTGTTAGACGAAAGTTCAAAAGAACCCCTCATTGGCGCTTCTATTAAAATTAAAGGAACTACTCACGGTGTATTAGCCGATGCAGATGGGATGTTTTACTTTAAGACAGGTCAAAAATTTCCTTATATACTTGTTGTAAATTTTGTAGGATATGATGCCAAAGAAGTAGTTGTAAAAACGAATAATATCGACATTCAACTTAAAGCAAATAACAGAGAATTAAGTGAAATTGTAGTGGTTGGTTATGGAACACAGGAACGTAAAAATTTGATTGGATCCATCACAAAAGTAAATCCTTCAGAAGTTAGTTCGATTCCTGTAGGAAGTATTGATGCTCAATTACAAGGAAAAGTATCAGGCGTACAAATTTCTTCTGCAACGGGTGTTCCGGGCGAAGCCGTTAATGTAAGAGTACGTGGAGCTACTTCAATCAATGCCGATAACGACCCTTTGTATGTTGTTGACGGTGTTTTTATCAATAGTAACAGTCTTCAAACAATTGGAACAGGCGGTAAAGCGACATCGCCAATTGCAGATTTTAACCCTGCTGATATTCAAAGTATTGAAGTATTGAAAGATGCAGAAGCAACCGCTTTGTATGGTTCAAGAGGGGCTAATGGTGTAATTTTAATTACGACAAAAAGAGGAAATTTTGAACAAGCTCCGAAAGTAAATATCAACGCAAGTTTCGGACAAGCAAAGGCTGTTAAACTTTGGGATTTGACAACTGGTCCAGAGCATGCCCAATTAGTAAACGAATGGTGGATTAATACTGGAAAAGATACACCTTCGCTTAACAGAACTGTGGCAAACCGACCATTCAGACCAGTATCGGAAGGTGGACGTGGCTTACCAGAAGAACAACAAACTTACGACAGACTCGGCGAAGCTTTCCGTACAGCGACACTTCAAAGCTATGATATATCATTATCGGGAGGTACGAAAACTACAAAGTATTATATTGGTGGTGGTTTTAATTCTCAAGAAGCAATTCTTAAACCCATCACTTTTGATAGAGCAAGTTTTAAAGTAAATCTCGACCAGAAGATTAACGACAAAGTACAAATCGGCGTAAGTAACTCTTTTTCAAGAACCTATCGTAACCAAGCTCGTGCTGGTGATGGTCCACAAGGTGGTTTATTACAAGCGGCTTTGCATACGCCTACTTATTTGTCACCATACAATGAACAAGGTGTTTTGGTGGGTCGTGCAGGCTTTGATAACTTAACTTTATTATTAGAAAACTACGATGTACATTCAACAAGTTTGAGATATATTGGTAATCTTTATGCGGAAGCTTTTTTACTTCCCAATTTAAAATTACGTTCAAGTTGGGGTGTTGATTATAACAATTATAACGAATCGGAATACTGGAATACTTTCCTATTATTGGGAGCACAAGGTGGTTTGGCTACTTCTTCGATTTCTCAGTTTACTTCATTATTGAACGAACAAACGCTTACTTATCGCCAGAAATTGGGTGACAAACACTCTTTCGGATTAGTCGTAGGTAATACATTACAAAGCGACGTATTGAACAGAACGTATGCAGAAGGAAGAGGTTTTGCGAATAATTCTTTCAAAATTATTTCTTCAGCGGCTACCACAATCAGTTCACAAAACTGGAGTAAAAGCAATTTAGCATCATTTTTTGCGAAGGCAGACTATAATTTTGACGGAAAATATTTATTCAACGTAAGCTTGAGAGCAGATGGTTCTTCTCGTTTCGGGACAGACCGTAAATGGGGCTATTTCCCTGCAGTAGGTGCCGCTTGGCGATTAAAACAAGAAGATTTTCTTAAAAACAATACTGTTATTTCAGACTTAAAATTAAAAGCAAGTTATGGTATTGTAGGAAACCAAAATGGTATCGGAAACTTTGCTTCACAAGGTTTGTGGACAGGTGGTGCATCTTACCAAGGAAGTGCAGGAACTGCACCACAACAATTGGCTAACCCAGATTTAAGATGGGAAAAAACAAACCAATTTAATGTGGGTGTAGATGCTTCTTTATTGAATGGAAAAATTGCTTTTGAATTAAATTATTATACTAAATACACCAGAGATGGTTTATTGCAATTGGCTTTACCAAGTACAACAGGTTTCGCCAATTATTGGAGCAACGCTGCTGAAATCAGCAATAAAGGTTTTGAATTTAGTATCAATACAACGAATATTCAACGAGGTGGTTTTACTTGGACGTCTAGTTTGAACATTGCTCAAAATATTAATAACATTGAAAAATTAGAAAATCCACTTCGTTACGGAAGTAGAGACTTGATTCTTCAACAACAAGGTACGCCTCTTTACTCTTTTTGGGTATATAAACAATTGTATGTTGACCCACAAACAGGAAATGTAGTGTATGAAGATGTGAATAAAGATGGGCAAATCACTGTTGCTGACCGACAAATTGTAGGAAGTATTTGGCCGAAATTCTTTGGCGGATTCACTAACAATTTCAGTTACAAAGGTTTTGAAGTATCAGCTTTCTTAGCTTTCCAGTATGGGAACAAAATCTATAACCACAATAAATTCTTTGGAGAGGGCGGTGGTGCCAGAGATGCAGCTCGGATTATTTTTGCGAGTAACGTGGCTCGTTGGCAAAAACCGGGTGACATTACTGACGTTCCTCGCCCTGACGGAGTAAACGTTAATAATTATCGTGATGGCGGTAGTCGCTGGTTGGAAGATGGTTCGTTTATACGACTCCGTTCGTTAAATGTAGGTTATAATTTGCCAAAATCTTTTGCTAAAAAACTAGGTGCCGAAGGTATCAAGGTGTTTGTGAATGGAACAAATCTGTTCTTGATTACAAAATATACAGGACTCGACCCAGAATCTAGTGCTAGTAGTGACCAGAATGCTCAAGGGATAGATTTAGGAACGCCACCACAACCACGTAGCTTTCAAGCTGGTTTTAATTTGACTTTTTAATCAATAAAACAGCATAGACAACCCATTTAAATATTAGATTTATGAGGACTTTAAAATATATTTACTCAATAGGACTAGTAGCTTTACTGACATCATGTGCCAATTATTTGGATGTAAAGCCATTAGAATCTATTTCAGACACACAAACGATTTACGATAAAACATCCTCTGAAACAGCAATCAGAGGTGTTTATTCGGCTCTTGCCAGTGGTAATTATTATGGCACTACTTTCCAATCTATTGGCTATTTATCGGGAGATAATATTCAATGGACTGGGTCACAATCGCAAGTACAGGAGTTTATCAACAAAAAAGTAAATGCTGAAAACTCGACTATTTCAGGAGCTTGGACAGCCATTTATGTTACCATTAATCGTGCTAACAATGTGTTGACAAAAGTACCAACGGTAACAGACCCACTTTTAACCGAAACGTTAAAAAACCAAATTATTGGTGAGGCTTATTTTATCAGAGCTTTAGCCTACTTTGACTTGGCTCGTACTTGGGGTGGCGTTCCAATCGTCACAAAACCAACGGCTAGTCCAACCGAAAACAGAGGTATCGGCAGAAGTACACAAGCAGAAACGTATGCACAAGTACTAAGAGACTTGGAAGCAGCCGAACCATTATTGCCAGCTACAACCGACCGCTACAGAGCTACTCGAAAAACTGTTTGGGCATTGCGTGCAAGATACCATTTGTACCAAAAAGAATGGGCAAAGGCAGAAGAATATGCGACTAAAGTATTGACTGACAGTAATTATCGTTTATTAAAACCATTTAATACTTTTTTTGCAAGCGATGCTAGAGGAACTCAAGAATCTGTTTTTGAAATTTTCTATAGTGCCAACGAGCCTAATGCACACCGTAACCAATGGCAACCACAAACCAATGGTGGTACTCGCCAATGGGCTCCCAATGATGCTATTGTAGCATTATTGAACAACCCAACTATTGGAGGAACTCGAAGTACTTTAGTCGCAAAAGATAACCAAAATCGTTGGTATGGAAACTTGTATTATCGTACTCCTGCTTCTGACCCAAGTTATATTATTCGTATTGCAGAATTATATTTGATTCGTTCTGAAGCTCGTGTTAATCAAGACAAAATTACTGATGCACTTACAGATTTGAATGCTGTGCGTGATCGTGCTGGTCTTGTTGGCATTACTGCTTCTACGAAAGACGATGTACTTTTAGCCATCGAAAATGAAAGAAGAGTAGAGTTTGCTTTAGAACCACATCGTTGGTACGACATTGTAAGAACTGGTCGTGCGGCACAAGTATTTAACCTTAGTGATGCGAATAGGTACGTTTTACCGATTCCGGCAGGAGAATTATTGATTGATAAATCATTGGTACAAAATAAAGGATATTAATTTTTAGTCCACAGGCTAGGCAACTAACCTGTGGCTTAAACCCAATACTCAAATGGCTAAAACACTAGAAATTAACTCGCAAAGCGAATGGAGTAGTACCGAGAAACTTGTTTTTAAGTTTTTCGGTATCTATTTCTTCTTGCAAGTGCTTCCTATCGACATTAGATTTTTCAAGCACTTTTTTTCTATTAATTGGTTGAATGTAGGCTATCCTGATATTTTCTATTTATCGAAGTATGCCCCTAGTTTTACAGGAGATGATAACTTTGTCAATTGGCTGATTATTGCTGTGATAGCTGGAATCGGAACCATTTTATGGGATAAGATTTACAAAAAAGACATCAATTATGACCAATTGTATTATTGGATACGAGTAGTAGTACGTTATCGTTTAGCCATTGGCGTTATTGCTTATGGGTTTCTTAAATTCTTTCCAATTCAGTCGCCAATTCCTTCTATCAGTAATCTCAATACCGAATATGGTGATTTTACTGCTTGGAAACTGTTTTCATTAGGTTTGGGCGTTGTGCCGAGCTATCAATCTTTTCTTGGATTAATAGAAATAGTGGGAGGTTTATTACTGCTAAACAGAAAAACAACCACGATTGCTACGCTAATTATTTTACCATTTGCAGGAAATGTTGCCATTTCTAATATTGCTTACGAAGGCGGAGAATACGTTTATGCCTTCTATTTAATTGCTTTAGCACTTTACCTTTTTGCCTTTGATGGGATTCGATTATTTAATTTACTTTCTTTAGAAAAACCGACTTTACCTAACCGTTTCCATCCAGTATTCGACAAAAAATGGAGTCAGGTTAGAATTGCTATCAAATTTACATACATCCTTTTTTTCGTAATATTTTATGGATTGAAAACTTATGGAGGCTACCAAAAAGGCAGTTATCATTTTCCTGAGAAAAAGGGTTTAGAAAATACTGCTGGGCTTTACAATGTGAGTGAATTCAAATGGAATAACCAAAGTGTTCCTTATTCAAAAACAGATACAATTCGTTGGCAGAATGTGGTTTTTGAAAAATGGAATACCATCAGCATAAAATCTAACAAATCGGTGATTTTAACACATTTGCCAACTGAAGAAATTTTCAAAGAAGATGCTTCTCGGGTTTATGAATTATCGGGTTCGCAAGGTCGTCATTATTATCAGTATAGTATAGATTCTTCTAAATCAACACTTTCGCTGAGTAATAAAAATGTCAATCACCCGAATGACCAATTTACTTTATCGTTCAAAAAACTCAATGATTCGACACTTGTTTTGTCGGGCGTAAATACTCAACACGATTCTGTTTATGCTGTTTTGAATAAAGTCAATAAAAAATATTTGACTTTCGAAGCCCAAAAATTAGGTCGTAGAGGTGTACTTAAACTTTAATTCTTACCATAAACTCCATACAAAATGTCGCATTCAAACTTTCATTTAGAGCATGAGGATTTGGGTATAGAATTGCCCAGAAACACTATCAATAATCAAACAAATACGCCAGAACAAGCGTGGGCAGGTTGGCAAAAAGTACTTTTCCGCATAGCATTTGTATTCTTTGTGGCGATGTCGCTACCCAATACTTTAGAATGGTATAAAGAAATTGCTACTTTCGACTGGCTGCATTTGCATTACAGAGATTTGTACGATATTGCTAGATTTGGTTCAGGGCTAAACTTTTTTGGCAACAAAATTTTTGGTTCATCGCTCAACGGTTATGCTATTTGGGTAATTACGTTCATCTTCTCTGTAGCTGGAGGACTTCTCTGGACAGCTATCGTTTCTTTGATTAAGAAAGACCCCAAAGCCTATAACATTCTTTATTACTGGTTAAAAGTAATCGTTCGTTATCGTGCAGGAATCGGGATTATTGGTTTTGGTTTTACTAAATTAACACCAACGCAATTACCTTATCCATCTTGGGGAATACTGAATACTAATTTTGGCGATTTAACACTTCAAAAAATCTATTGGTTATCTATCGGTATTGTGCCTTGGTACGAAGTATTCACGGGCGTTGTTGAAGTTGCTGCAGGAGCATTGTTATTTTTCAGAGCAACTACTTTCTGGGGTTCGGTTTTACTCTTTGGTGCATTGGCTGACATTGTATATGTAAACCTTGCCTATGATGGCGGTGTGCATGTTTATAGTTCATATTTTGTATTACTTTCAGGATTTTTATTGGTTGATTATGTTCCTAGAATTTATAAATTACTGATTTTAGAACGACTGACAATTCCTGTAACACACTATCCAGTTTTTGATAAAGCTTGGCAACGTATCACCAGAATTACGCTAAAAACAGCTACCATCGTTTTGTTTTTACCAGTGTTTACGTATTTAGCAGTAGTGAATTTCTTGTATGATCCTTACAAACAACCTGCTTTGAAAGGTATTCCTGAATTGCGTGGAAATTATGAAGTTTCGGAATTCAAAATCAACAACCAAGTTATTCCTTATTCGCCTACGGATACTTTAAGGTGGCAACAAGCTACTTTCGAAAAATGGACAACGCTTACTTTTAAAGTAAATAAACCTGTAGAATTAGATTTATCCAATGGTGGTGGTGCACCAATGAGAGATATTAACCGAACATTTGAGCTAACAGGCGTGGCTGGCGGACAGCGAGTTTTCTATTATGAAGCCGATACTGTGAATAAAGTATTGTATTTACAGGATAAAAACAGAGGCTCACGCAACCAAGAAAATCGAGAGTTTTTAGTCAACAATCGTGATTTAGGTGGCGAGGCTGTTCGTAAAAAGAAAGAAGTAAAAACAGAGGAAGTTCAGGATAATTGGATTCCAAAAGAGGCATTAGCCAATATTGGTCCAGAAGACCCAAAAATAGAAGCCATCGCTCGTTCTTCTCGCCGTACAAAAGGCATCAAAGCAGAAAGCAAACCAAGTAAACGCAATCGAATGATTTTGAAATATACCGTTTTAGATGACGGAAACAGGGTTTTACTTTCGGGTATCAACGAAAATAAAGATTCTATTCATGTTACTTTAAACCGATATACTAAAAAATATGCCCTTTCAAGAAGTACCTTGGAAGCTGGTAAGTACAACTAAATACATTTCTTAATCAACAATTTTCAACTTGCTGAATCATTAGCAAGTTGAAAATCCCTTAACTTTTATTTAAAACTTCTCAAAAAAAGCACGCATGAAAATCAGACAATTACACATCATCACATGTCTATTTTTGAGCCTCAGCACATCGCTGTTTGCTCAATTAAAAACCATTACAGGTACTATCAAAGACAAAGAAACGGGCGATGCACTTCCGGGTGTTTCTGTTTTAATCAAAGGCTCAAGTACTGGAGCTGTTACCGACCAAAAAGGATATTACAAAATCAGTGCTTCTGAAAAAGCTATTTTAGTATTTTCATTTGTTGGTTTTGCTAATGTAGAAAAAGTTGTTGGAAATCAGTCTATTATTTCTGTAGATTTAATTCCTGCTAATAATGAATTAGCTGAAGTAAGAGTTGTTGGCTATGGTACACAAACTAAAGCTGAATTTACAGGTTCTGCTGTAAGGGTTTCTGGCGAAGCCATCAAAGAACAACCCATTCAAAGTTTTGACCAAGCTTTGTCTGGTCGTGCTGCTGGGGTAAACGTTGCATCGCCCAACGGAGTACTTAATAACCCGCCAGTTATTCGTATTCGTGGAGTAAACTCTATTTCCTTGAGTTCATATCCATTAGTTGTTGTGGACGGTATTCCAATCAATACGGGTAATGTTTCAACAAGTACAGCCGTGCCAAACAACCCACTTGGGGATATTAATCCAGCTGATATTGAATCAATAGATGTGTTAAAAGATGCGGCTTCAACTTCTATTTATGGTTCTAGAGCTGCTGCAGGAGTATTATTAATTACGACAAAAAGAGGAAAATCAGGCAAGCCACGCATTAGTTTTGATAGCTGGACAGGTGTTTCAGACGTAGTCCGTTTACCTAAATTATTGAATGCAGAGCAGTTTATCGCTATCAAAAACGAAGCTGTTTTAAACGCTAAAATTTTAGGAGGAAATGCCAATAATAACAATGTGGCTTCAGCATTATTTTATCCAAATTATGATGCAAACAATAATCCCATTAACACTCGTTGGTATGACTATATCTATCAAACAGGTACTGCACAAAACCACAATGTGAATGTTTCTGGTGGAACACCAACGACATCTTATTACTTTTCTGCCAACTACACAGACCAAAAAGGTTTCTTAGTAACAAACGAGTTTAAAAGAAAATCAGCTCGTTTTAACATCGACCAAGAACTTACAGGTTGGTTAAAATTGAAAGGTAGCCTTTCTTATAATACAAGTTTTAACCAGTCACCTTATTCTGGTTCATTGGCAAACTCTAACTTTTTCTTAGTAGGTGCTGCTCGCTTGGCTGTGGCTTTACCTCCAAACGTACCAGCATTCAATGCCGATGGTTCTTATAACATCAACCCTAATAGTCCAAATACAATTGGAGTTGGTAATAATCAGTTTGTAAGTAACTGGGGGAATCCTGTAGCTTTACTTCGTGAAAACAAATATACTTCTGAAAATGACCGTGTTATTGCAAGTTTTGCTGCGGTGGCTAAGTTGTACAAAAACTTAGAATTTACGACTACTTATGCTATTGACCGCCTTAGAACAGATACTTATAGCTATGATAGTCCCATTCAAGGAAATGGTTTTTCAAGTAGAGGAAATGCAACAAATGTTTCGGCAGTAAGAGATAACTGGAACTGGACAAATACTCTTACTTACAATACTGTTATTGCCGACAAGCACAATGTTTCAGCTTTAGTAGGCTATGATTTACAAAAATTCAATTATAATGCTTGGGGTGCTTCAAGAACGCAAAGTGCTGACCCTTATTTTGAAAACTATCAAGGAAACTGGGGAGCAATTTCGGCAACAAACAATGAAATTAGTGAGCGTGCTTTCCTTTCTTTCTTCTCTCGTTTAACATACGACTGGGCTAAAAAATACTTCCTTACTTTCAACTTCCGTCGTGACGGTAACTCAGCACTTGGTTCTGGAAGAAAATATGGAAACTTCGGTGGTGTTTCTGGAGGATGGGCAATTTCTGAAGAAGAATTTTATAAATCATCTACCATTTCTTCTGTGTTGAACAATGTTAAACTAAGAGCAAGCTGGGGACGTGTAGGCAATGGTAATTTAAGCGATGCCTTCAGTTCATTAGAATTATACAGTGGCTCATTGTATGGAAATGCTGCTACTTGGGCGATTTCTCAAGCAGGGAACTCGAACTTAGGCTGGGAAACGAGTAATCAAACCAATATTGGGGCAGACTTAGGCTTATTGAACAATAGAGTTCAAGTAGAATTGACTTATTTCAATAACGACGTAAATGGTTTGATTTTGAGTGCCCCACAAGCAGTATCAAAGGGAATTCCAGGCAATGCTATTTTAGGCAATGTGGGTTCAATGTACAATAGAGGTATTGAATTAGGAATTACAGCTACTGTTATTCGCAAAGGAGATTTCTCTTGGAATACATCCTTTAATTTCACTAAACTAGAAAACAAAGTAACAGCCCTTGCAGAAGGAAATACTGATATTATTGGTACTACTCACGTATCTTACGAAACCACGAATATCACACGAGTTGGTTATTCGGTAGGTAGTTTATATGGCGCAAAAACAGCTGGAGTAAACCCTGCGAATGGTCAAAGAATTTTCATCAATAAAAAAGGTGAACAAGTACAATACAGCCAAGTGGTATTACCCGGACAAAGTCAGTGGACTTACCTAAATGGTGAAAAAGCAGCAGCGATTACTGGTGCTGATTATTACTTAATCGGAAATGCACTGCCAACTTGGTATGGTGGTTTTTCAAATAATTTCAAGTATGCCAATTTTGATTTAGGCATTAATCTTTCATTCTCAGGTGATAACTATATCATGAATGGAACAAGAGCTACTTTGCTTGACCAACGTGCGTATAATAACTCTACTGAAATCTTAAATCGCTGGCAAAAACCGGGAGACATTACTGATGTACCAAGATTGGTTTATAATGACCAATTATCAAGTGGTTCTTCTTTCCCTGTGTCAACCAATGCTGAAAAAGCTGATTTCCTTCGTTTACAAAACCTTTCTCTAGGCTATAGACTTCCGTCTGCTTTGTTTACAAAAATTGGTATTAGCTCAGTACGTGTATATGCACAAGGAGCAAACCTATTTTTAATAACAAAATATACAGGTGCTGATCCAGAATCGTCAGTAAATGGTAACTCAAATACAACTCCAGGGGTAGAGAAAAACTCAGTTGGACAAGCAAGAACATTTACTTTGGGACTAAACGTAAGTTTTTAACGAAAGTGTTAGCCCTAAGGGCTAACCATAAATAGTATTAAACATGAAAACATTCACAAAACATACATATATTTCTCGTATTAGCGGCATCTTTTGCTTAGGATTAGTATTAACTACAACTGCTTGTAATGATGAAAAGTACTTGAATCCAACGCCTGCTACTTCTATTTCTGGAACAAATGCCTTTGATACGCCTGAAAGAATTTTAGGCTTAGTCAATGGAATTTACAAGGCTGTAAAAAATGGGAATTATTACGGAGGGAATTATTATACCTATACGGAAGCTCGTGGAGAAGAATTTATCAACCGCACCAGCAACACATTTACAGCCTATGAAGCTTGGAATCAAACACTTAATTCGGGTTCAAACTTTGTAGCAGGTTTTTGGGCAGCAGGTTATGGCGCTATCAACAATGCTAATATTGTCATTAAGGGTTTGACGGATAATCCTACTAAAGTAAGTGCAACGCTTACCAAACAATATATTGCAGAAGCTAAGTTTTTAAGAGCATTAAGCTATTATAGTTTAGTAACATTGTATGCACGACCATATAATGAAAATAATGGCGCTTCTCCGGGATTACCACTTCGTTTACAAGCGGAAACCAATACTGCAAACAACGATTTGAAAAGAAGTACAGTAGCCGAAGTATATGCCCAAATCATCAAAGATTTGAATGAAGCCGAAGCTGATTTGCCTACAAATTATGCTTCTAACTTGTTGAATACAACGAGAGCGCATAAAAATACGGCAATTGCACTAAAAACAAGAGTGTATCTAAATTCAGGAAATTATGCTAAAGTAATCGAAGAAGCTAAAAAAATAGTATCAACATCGGCTCCTTTCTCGGCTACTACAGGCGTGAATCATAAATTACAAAATATTGTAGAAATCTTCACGACCAATTATACCAGTACAGAATCTATTCTTTCTGTGCCAATGACAGATTTGGATAATGTAACGGGGCAAACATCTTTCCCTTATGTGTTTAATGCAAACTCAGAATATAACTTAAATCCAAACGGTATTTGGGGTGAAACAGAATGGAAATCTACTGATTTAAGAAGAACGTTTGCTCGTACTGCCTCGGGTGTTCAATTCCTGACTAAATACAATAAGCCTTCTCCTTTCTTGGATTACTTGCCTATCATTCGCTATTCAGAGGTATTACTAAATTACTCAGAAGCGGCTGCTCGTACAGGAGATTTAGCAAAATCGGTGGAATTATTGAAAGCAGTGCGTAATCGTTCGGATGCTACTTATATTTTTCCAGAAAGTAACGTTGGCACACAAACAGCCTTGGTAAATACTATTTTAAAAGAAAGACGCATCGAATTATTGGGTGAAGGTTTCCGCTCTAACGACTTGCTTCGCAATTTGTTGCCATTACCTGCTAAATCAAGCAGTTCATTGAGTGCTCCAGCTGTTGAGCCATCACAAACTAACTACATTTTCCCTCTGCCAAATGTGGAAATTGTGACCAATAAATTATTACTAGAATAAGCTGATTACTTGCTCAAGTAGTCCATTTTCATCCGACTACTTGAGCTTTATAACATAAAAATCAATGAAGTACTTTCCAATATTATTATGCTTGATAAGCTTTGAAATGACAGCCCAAAGAGTTCGCCAGTCTGACACTGCGGGACACGCTCAGCATAATAATACACAACACGAAGTGCATGATGGCGAAAGTCACGATAGCCATAGTCACCTCGAACATATTTTAGATTATCGTAAAGAAACCGCTTATGTTCCTAATTTACCTCCTGCTAAAATCTTGCAAGGTATCGGAAAAGTAGATTTCAAGATTACGACTCAATCTAATAAAACACAAGAATTTTTTAACCAAGGCATTGCGCTCTTGCATTGCTTTTGGGATTTTGAAGCTTACAGAGCTTTTAAAGAAGCTATTCGCTATGATTCAACAGCCATTATGCCTTACTATGGTTTGTACAGTGCGATTGGTGCCATTGAAGGGGATGAATTCAAATACGACCAAAAACTTGCCTTGCAAAAATTAAAACAGCTGAAAAACAAAGCAAGTGAAAGAGAACGCAGTTATGCAGAAGCCATTTTAGTGAGAGATTCTGAAGCGGATGGCGGGAAAGCTGCTTACCAGAAAAAACTAGAATACATCATTGATAAATATCCTGATGATTTGGATACAAAACTGTTTTTGGCTTTGAGTAAAATGGGCGGTTATGATTCCAAAATGGTGCCTCGTGAAGGGCAATTGTATGCAGAATATTTATTGAAAGATATTCTGAGAACTCATCCTGAAAATGCGGCGGCACACCATTATTGGATTCACTTAAAAGAAAATTGTTGTCCAGAACAAGCACTTGAAAGCACGGAAAAATTACCCAAACTAGCCAATAATTCTGGACACATGGTACACATGCCGGGACACGTATATTATAAATTGGGCGATTATAAAAAGGCTTTTAATGCTTTTGTGGCAGCGGTAAAAGTAGATTCTGCCTATATGAAGCAATTCAATATGCCCGAAGTAGATACTTGGAATTATATCCACAATATCAATTACTTACTTTCTAATTGTGCTGAAGATGGACGCTACTCAACGGCTTTGTATTATGCTGAAAAGCTAAAAAATATGCCTGCTACGAAGGAAAGAAAACGTAAGTACGAAGGGCGTTTCTTTTATCAAGGAGTAATTGCACCCGCTAAAATGGAGCTTTGTTTCGGTTTCTATAAAAAAGCCGCCGACCGACTTGCCGCCATTCAAGTAGATAAAGATAGTCTCTTTACTCAAAAAGCAATAGCTTATAAAGAAGGGCTCTATTTTTTTGCACTAGGCATGGATGCTGCTAAAAACAATAAAATCAGTGATGCTAAACATTATGCAGATGCCTTGGATGCTTTGCTTTGGCGAAATAGCAATCAACACAATGCTAAAGATGCAATTTCTACCAAACGCTTGGCAGATTTGAATGTAGCTTCTTTAGAACTTCAAGGTGTTATTAAAAGTGCCGAAAATAAACACAAAGAGGCAATTGCCATCTTACAAAAAGCCCAAGAAAAGGAAGAGGATTTAGGCTATAGTGAGCCTCCTACTTATGCCCGACCAGTATTAATCAGTTTGGCAGAAGCACATTTGAAAGCTGGAAATTTTACTCAAGCCATTGAAGCTTATCAAGAATTATTAAAGCGTCATCCCAATACTGCCAATGCCTATTGGGGCTTATATAAAGTTTATACTAAGAAAGGCGATATCACCAAAGCAAATGAAAATGCTAAACGCCTAGCAGAGGTAATAGAGTTTGGAGACAAATCGCTATTCCCACTTTAAGAAAAACAAACAACATCATCAATACGTTTTTTTGAATCGCATTAATCAATCAACTAAAAACTATCAATTCTTAAATACCATGCAAAAATCTGTAACATCCCTAGCATTTCTGTTGCTATCAATCCTGATAGTTGCTTTTAAAGCAGATACTCCTTACCAAGAAGAAATTAAATCTTGGCACCAAAAACGCATTGATGACCTTAAAAAAGAAGAAGGTTGGCTAAACTTAGCAGGTCTGATTTGGTTGGAAGAAGGCGTAAATACCATTGGTGGCGATGCCAAAAACTCTATTGTTTTCCCTGCTGACCATAGCGATGCAACGCTTGGAAAAATCATTTTGAAAGAAGGGAAAGTATCTTTTGAAGCAGACAAAAACACGGCTGTTTATCAAGATGAAGTATTGGTAAGTCGTGCCGAATTATTTCCTTATGTTGGTAAACCTACCGTTTTAAAACATAAATCTTTAAGATGGTTTATCATTCAGCGAGGTGATAAATATGCCATTCGCTTGCGAGATTTAGAGAGTCCATATCTGAAAGGATTTAAAGGAATCGAAACTTTTCCTATTAGCCAAGACTGGAAAATCAAAGCTCAATTTTTTCCTTCGGTTGGCAAAAAACTTAAAATTACTGACATCACTGGACGTACTTACGAACAAGAATCTCCGGGCAAATTAGTATTCAAAGTAAATGGGAAAGAGTACAGTTTAGAAGCCGTTGGAACAAAAGAAAGATTACATTTTGTATTCGGAGATTTAACCAATAAACACGATAGCTATGGCGGTGGTAGATTTTTAGATGTACCCGGTCCAGATGCTGAGGGTATTACTTATATTGATTTCAACAAATCTTATAATCCTCCATGTGCTTTTACACCTTATGCTACTTGTCCTTTGCCTACTCAGGAAAACAAATTGGCAGTAGTTATTACAGCAGGCGAAAAACGCTACGGGAATCATTAAAAACGCTAAAGCGTATTGGGCATTTATGTTCCAATATGCTTTTTTGAGCCAAAAGCCAAAACTCCTTAATTATGTCTTCTGAAAAAGAAAATATCATTTTCAAAAAGCCTTATGAATCCATTCTTTTTCGTGGATTATTCCTTTTTGTTACGGTTACAAGTATTCCATTTTATCCCAGTTTTTATTTAAAAGACTACAGCGAAAGTTTTCAAACAAAATCGCATCCATTTAGAATTATCGATGTGGCGAGTCAGAATAATCCGTGGTTTTTTAATAATGCTGATGGTAAAAATTATGTAGGCTGGTTCATTACTTTATTGTTAAGTATCGTCATTGGTGCAATCTGGTATTTTTTTGATAAAAAACGAAAGGATTTCAGCCAATTATCTTATTGGTTTTTTGTAATCGTGCGTTACAGTTTAGCTTTAAGAATGTCGTGGTTTGCCATTGCTAAAGTATTTCCTGTACAAATGCCTTTCCCAACAATTAGCCAATTGAATACCAATTTAGGAGAATTTACTCCCGGTAAACTTTATTGGTTAACCACTGGCGTTTCGCCATTTTTTGAGGTCTTTGCAGGTATATTTGAATTAACTGCTACGATATTAATTCTTTTTAGAAGGACAACTACACTTGGGGCTTTAATGATGGTGGCAATTCTTCTCCCAATTTGGTTTGTAAATATTGGTTACGATGCGGGCGTTGAACTTACGAGCCTACACATTTTTACATTAGCTGTTTTATTATTGGTTAAAGATTTCAAGCCTTTCTGGGACTTACTCATTTTACATAAAGCGTCTAATATTCCTGCTTTTATTTCACCTGATTTCTTGAAAAAATGGCAGAATAATACTCGATTAGTACTGAAATGGGGTTTTATCCTAATCTTTTTGGTTTATCGTGGTTTTGAATACGGCAGAGTTTATGCGGCTGATAAAACTTTTAAGTTGCCATTAACTGACGGCGTAAAGGAATTTGCAGGTTTCTACGATGTTTCAGCTTTTAGCATCAATAATCAGATTATTCCTTACTCTACCACCGATACTATTCGTTGGCAAAATGTAGTTTTTGAAAAATTCAATACTTTCAGCATCAAAGTCGGGAGTCAGACAAAATTAAATACCGATAATAAAGCCAGAACGACTGAGTATTATGGCAACGTAGGACGATTGTATTATGGTTATGAAATAGATTCACTCAAGCAAAGTCTTACCTTATGGAACAGAGCGGATACTAGCAAAAAGATACTTTTAAAATACAAGCATATTAACCACAAACAATTTATTTTAAAGGGTATCAATGAAAGTGGTGATTCGCTTTTTGTAATCCTTCGAAAAATTGAAAAACAGTATCCTTTGGTAGAGAAAAAAGTGCGAATCTTTTAAATCAAAGTACTTTTTCTTCAACATCATTATAAATTTTAACAATGGAAATCCATTATTATAAGTATAAATTACTGACTTTGATAGGCTTTGGTATTGCACTAAGTGCTTTTCAATCCACTAATCATTCAGTAGAAAGTAATACTTTAGCATATCAAAGTAAAAAAGATTCTACTGAAACACCACAGCATTTTGGTTGGGGAAGAACTCCAACCAAAGCCGAAATAGAACGGCTAGATATTGACGTTCGACCAGATGGAAAAGGATTACCCGCTGGTACTGGATTAGCCAGTAAAGGCAAAGTAATTTTTGAAACAAAATGTGTGGCTTGTCATGGGGTTGGAGGAATTGGTGGAGCAAATGGCTCTTTGGTAATAAATAAAAATCCATCAGATAAAAAGAAAGAAAAAACTATTGGGAATTACTGGCCTTATGCCACGACGATTTTTGACTATGTGCGGAGAGCAATGCCTTTTAATGCACCCGGTTCTTTGACTAATGAAGAAGTATATCATTTGACAGCCTACTTACTGAATGCGAATGAAATCATTGATGAAAAGTACGTAATCAATGCGCAAACATTACCTAAAGTAATTATGCCTGCACAAAAATTATATGTACCAGATGATAGAAAAGGAGGCGCTGAAATAAAATAAACATGGAAAAAATTATTGAGATTACTCAAAATAGCCCTAAAAAAATATCAAGAAGAACACTTTTGGGCGGTACAGCCACCGTCGCAGTGGCTATCGTTCAATCAGCCAGTGGTAAAAGTATTCAAAAGGCAATTGTTGAAGACCCAACCAAGCAGGTAGGTAACTTAGCAGGAGAAATCGGAACAAGGTCATCTTTTGTGAAATCTGTTAAAAAGCCTTCAGATATTTCCTCAAGATCGCCTTTGCAAGATTTTTATGGGATGATTACTCCTTCAGATTTACATTTTGAGCGCCATCATGCTGGTATCCCAGCCATCGACCCCAATGCACATGAATTATTGATACATGGACTCGTTGAAAAACCATTAATTTTAAAAGTAGCTGACCTAAAGCGCTTTCCTTCTGTTTCAAGAATTGCTTTTATTGAATGTTCGGGTAATTTCAGAACAGGTAAAGAAGAAATGAGTCCACAAGAAATCTGTGGTTTAACAAGTCAGAGTGAATGGACAGGCGTAAAACTTTCTACCATTTTCAGAGAAGTAGGTGTAAAACCGAATGCAACATGGTTTTTAGCAGAAGGTGGCGATGCCGCAATCATGACTAGAAGTATTCCTGTACAAAAAGGTTGGGACGATGGCATTATTGCTTATGCCCAAAATGGAGAAGCCATTCGACCAGAACAGGGTTTTCCAATCAGGTTATTTCTTCCTGGTTGGGAAGGAAACACCAGTGTAAAATGGTTAAGGAGATTAGAATTATCCGACCAACCTTATATGACTAGAGAAGAAACGTCAAAATATACTGAAGGCATTAAAGATGGAAAAATAAGGATGTTCAGCTTTGACATTGATGCACGTTCTATTATTACCTTCCCTTCTTTTCCACAACATATTGAAAAAGGTTGGATTGAAATTCGAGGCTTGGCATGGTCGGGAAGAGGAAAAGTAATCAAGGTAGAAGTAAGTACAGATGCTGGAAAAAACTGGCAAATCGCCCAATTGAACGAGCCAATTTTGGATAAAGCGCATGTGCAGTTCAGACACTTGTGGCAATGGAAAGGAGAAGAAACCGAATTATTAAGTCGAGTTACTGACGAAACAGGCTATACGCAACCAACTTTGAAGCAATTAGTAGAAGCACGAGGAAGCGATATGGGTGGTTATCATCTGAATCCGATAACAGCTTGGCAAATTAAAAAAGATGGAAAGGTTTTATTTAAACCAGAATCATTTCGATAAAACGAAAAATAATGTCAAAAACAGATTTTGATGCTATCGTAATAGGCTCAGGGCCAAATGGATTAGCAGCAGCGATAAACTTACAGCAAAAAGGTCTTTCAGTATTAATACTTGAAGCAAAAAGTACCATTGGTGGCGGACTCCGCACGGCTGAACTTACTTTACCCGGTTTTAAACATGATATTTGTTCAGCCATTCATCCTTTGGCTGCGGCTTCGCCATTTTTTAATACTTTGCCTTTGCAAGAACATGGCTTGACATTTATTCAGCCACGGATTACTGCTGCTCATCCATTAGATGATGGCACTTCGGTAATTTTGACAAATTCTATTTTAGAAACGGCAGTATACTTAGGTATCGACAGAAAAAGTTATTTAAAACTCATTGAGCCAATCACGAAAAACTGGGAAAGTTTGTTGGATGAATTACTAGCGCCTTTACATTTTCCTAAAAACCTAATCAATTTTACACAATTTGGATTAAAAGCATTTTTACCCGCAACCTTATTGGCAAAGAAATTTGAATCCTTAGAAGCAAAAGCATTGTGGGCAGGAATGGCGGCACATTCCATTCAACCGTTGAACAATTTAGCGACTTCTGCGATAGGTTTAGTGTTGATGGCATCGGCTCATGCAAAGGGTTGGCCTATTCCAAAAGGAGGCTCTCAGTCGTTGGCGAATGCGTTGGCATCTTATTTTGTTTCGATTGGAGGAAAAATTGAAACTAATTTTCATGTAAAATCGCTTGATCAACTCCCTTCATCAAAAGCAGTATTATTTGATATTACTCCAAGACAATTATTGCAAATTGCAGGGCATCGTTTTTCAACTATCTACAAATGGCAATTAGAGAAATACCGCTATGGCATGGGTGTTTTCAAAGTAGATTGGGCATTGGATGGTGCTGTGCCTTTTACTTCCGATAAAGCCAAAGAAGCAGGGACAGTACATCTTGGCAATACTTTTGCAGAAATTGCCTCTTCAGAACTAGCAACCTCAAAAGGCAAACATCCTGAAAAACCATTTGTATTATTAGCACAACAAGGTGTTTTTGATGATACTCGTTCTCCAGCAGGGAAACATGCTGTTTGGGGTTATTGTCATGTACCGAACGGTTCAAGTAAAGACATGACAGAATCTATCGAAAAGCAAGTAGAACGTTTTGCCCCAGGTTTTAGAGAAAGAATTTTAGCAAAACATACTTTTAACACCGCTCAGCTAGAAGAGTATAATCCCAATTATATTGGCGGTGATATTAATGGCGGAATTATCGACATCCGACAACTGTTTACTCGTCCAGCACTCAGATATTCGCCTTATAGAACCTCTGAAAAGGGTTTGTACATTTGTTCTTCTTCGACTCCTCCGGGTGGTGGAGTGCACGGAATGTGCGGTTTTCATGCTTCTGAAAGGGCTTGGAAAGATGTATTTGCAAAATAAATCGTAACAATATTTCCTTTTAAAAGCCTTCCATTTCACACTAAATTAGTATGAAATGGAAAGCAGAATTCTTACTTCTTTAAAATCAAGTAAGAATAAGGCTCTAGCGTAATAGATGTATTTAAGTTTACATTTTCATTTGAAAGAGCGTTTTTCCAAGAAGTATTCGTCAGACTGAATGGCAAATCATGTAAAACTTTACTGTTGCGGACATTCACTAAAATGAGTACTTCTTCTGTGCCATATTTCTTTTTAAACACAACTACATCTTTAGCATTAAAAGCCTCAAGCGTCCCTCTTTTAATGGCATTGCTATTGTTTCTAAAAGCCATCAAATTTTTATATTCTGCTAAGATTGTTGGATTCATCGACCAGTCAATTTTAGTGGTATTATTGCTGAAAAATGGAATTTTTCCTGCATAACCAATTTCTTGCCCGTTATAAATCAAAGGCACGCCACCCATGAACGAAGTAAGCGTAAAAGCCGCTAAAGCGCCTTTTTGTCCTTTGAAAATATTGATAGGCGAATCGTCCCAAGCACCATCGTCATGATTTGTAATCCATCTTAAAATCTGCGAACCTTCTGGTACGTTGTTGTAATCAGTAATGTTGAAAGCCAATAAATCCGAAGCGGGCTTATTGTTATTCATGACGTCTTTTAGCTTGGAGTAAAAACCCCAACCAAAAATCATATCAAAGCCTGCCGAAAGTAATTCTTTCTTCGCCCCTTCAGCAAACATAATTAATTTCCGATTGGGAATCGCTCTTAAAGCATCAATGGCTTGTTTCCAAAAATCTGTGGGAACACCTTCGGCATAATCGCAACGGAAGCCATCAATATTGGCTTCTAATACCCAATATGTCATCGACTTAATCATTTCTTTGCGCATAGCAGTACTGCTGTAATTCAGTTCGGCAACGTCGTTCCAGTTCATGCCGGGCGGACTGATAATCGTTCCCGCAGCATCTTTGGCATACCATGAAGGGTTTTGAATCCAAGGATTATCCCATGAAGTATGATTGGCAACCCAGTCTAACATAACAGCGATATTGCGTTTATGAGCTTCTTTGACTAACAATCTTAAATCTTCTAAATTGCCAAAAGCAGTATTGATTTGTGTGTAATTTTTCACGGCATAGGGTGAACCAACGCCTTTTAATTCACCGATTGGATAAATGGGCATGAGCCAAAGTACATTTACGCCTAAATTTTTAACAGAATCTAATCTACTTTGCACACCTTTTAAATTTCCTGTAGCACTAAATGCACTTAGATTTACTTCGTACATTAAAATATCAGCAGTTTGAGGAATATTGGTAAAGGGCGTATCGTATTGTTTGGCAGTACTTGGTTCTGTCACAATTGGCGTAGGTGCTGGTTCTGTTCCTTTGCACCCAAAGCCAACTAAAACAAATGATAATACGACAGCAATTTTAGAAAGTTTTATTCCAAAATTACTTTCTCGTGATTTTTTGAGGGAAAACATCGACATAATTTTTCTTGATAAATGATAATTCGTTCGTGATAAATGCCTGATTTTCAATAAAATCGTTGCAGGAAAGAAACCTGCAACGAATAAAGTATCTTAATTCTTTTTAATCTTATAAGTATAATTTCCAGCTTCATGCAAATCCAAGCTAATGGTATAATTCCCATCTTGTGGCACGGTAAATTGTGGTTGGTCAATGTAAGTCAACCAAGGATGATTAGCATAGCCCAAAGTTCCGTTGGCATTCAGTCCAAAATCTATTTGCCAAGCATTATTGGCTCTAAACTTAAACGAACCATTGGCTTTCATATCAGCAGTAGCCGACCAATTTTGAGTACTTGGATTATAATTTAACTTGGTATCAGCATCCCAACCACCCGGTGTTGCACCACCGATAATGCCCCAAGTAGTTTTGATAAGTAAATACTTCATGGTTTTTAAATTCACAGAAAACAAATAGTAACCATCTGAAGGAGCTTTAAAATTTCCTCCTGCATAATTGGCGACAATTACATTTCCGTTACCATCATCGCCATAAGAAGTCGGTGACCAGTCTGCCTGAGCATACAATTTGAATTCATTTGTTCCGCCTGCTGGAATGTAAATATAGCCTTCATAAATGCCATCGCTATTTACAGAAACGAGTTTCGGCGCAACGCTCACGTTCCAACCTTGATAATCGCCCGCAACCCATAAAGATGGATAACCAGTGAATACTTTATAGGGCGTAATTTTTATAGGAATAGCTTTTGAAAAAGCCGCTCTATCAAGATATGATTGTACTCGCACTACCAAAGAACCTTGTTCGTTGGGCATTAAGCCGAGGTCTGTAGCCATTTTGTTTAAATCTTTTCCTAAAATTGATTTATTCAAAACGTCTTCGCCCGCTTCAATACTGATGGCATTTGCCCAAGCTTTTGAGCCAATTGTATCAGAAGCAATATCAAATTGTAAAGTATAAGTAACAGGAGCTTGCACGGGATAATCAACTTTTGCCCATGAAAAAGTAATAACAGTTTCATTATCTTTTGCCTGAGTGAGTTGTATCGTACTGGCTGATGCTGTTGGTAAATTAGTGAAATTTACCGCTTTGAGAATGGTTAATTCTGCTTCTTCTTGGCAAGAAACCAAGAAGAAAACAAGTAAAAAAGCCAAGTATTGATGGATATTTTTTTTCATGAGTATTCTATGTTAATAGCCTGAATTTTGTTTTAAACCAGTATTCGCATTCAAGGCTGATGTTGGAATTGGGAAGAGTTTTCTATGATTTTGAGAAGCTCCTCTGAAATCATTAGCTAATAAAAAAGTATTGAAGCGAATCATATCTTGTCGTCTGTGTCCTTCCCAACTCAATTCAAATCCACGTTCGTTATAAATATCTTCCAAGCTCGGATTACTGGCAAATGCTGCTAAACCTGCACGATTTCTGGTAGCATCAATAAATGTTTTTGCGGCAGCAGCATCGCCCAAACGAAGATTGCATTCAGCTTTCATCAATAAAATATCGGCATAACGATATATCGGAAAATCATTTGAAGCACCGCCTCCGTCCATGGGTAAGGCTGGGTAAAATTTCAAATTTCGCACACCTGCATTTCTATCCGCTCCCGGATTGTCCAAAGAAGTAACATCTAAAGAATAATTCACGCCACCGGGTTGTTGTCCTGACAAAAATTGCTTTTTACGAATATCTGCATCGTTGAATTTCTGATAATAGCTTTTCGGAACAATCGTGCCATTCCAGCCACTAAAGCCAAGAATTGCCAGTGCATGTGGCCCGTTTAAACTTCTGATACCGTAAATATTTCTTGATACCACATTAACTTTTGCGAAAATTGCCAAGATGGTTTCATCTTCTGGAAGTACATCTCCAAAAAGCTCATAATACTGATTTCCCAGCGGACTTGAAGCATTGGCAGTTGCGCCGTGTAGCGTAAAACCGCCTGCTGTTACTTGCTCGCAAGCATTTAAGCATTCTTTCCATTTGGGAGTTCCAGTGTAAACTTCGGCATTCAAATATACTTTGGCTAAAAGGGCATAACCCGCCCAGCGATTGAATCTACCATAAAATTCACCGCCTTTCGTGGTGGGCAATTTATCCAGATTTTCAGTCAATTCCTTCACTACAAAATCATACAATTCTTTGCGACTGATTTGTGGAATTTTATCGACGGTAACGTTATTTTCAGTGAAAAAAGGAACATTTCCAAAATCATCCATCAATAAATAATAGAAAAATGCTCTTAATACTTTTGCTTCAGCAATTTTGGCAGGTGCAGCTTTCGCATTTTCCAATTGCTCAATCGCCAAGTTTGCCGAAAAAATAGCGTTATACAACCAGTTCCAAGTATTGCCAATGATACCGTCTGTAGGCAACCATTGATGTAAGTGCAAACGAGCAAAATCTAATTGCCAGTCGCCTGTATTACGGTGTGGAATTACTTGTTCGTCGGATGCCATTGTGTTTAAATCGTACCAACCATTATCTGCCCCAGCGTAACCAACGCCACCCCAATTTCCGCCAATTTTCGAATAAACGCCCGCTAAAGCCACATCTGCGCCTTCAAGCGAATTATAAAATTCGGTTGCGGCATATTTATCATATACTTTCTCTTCTACATCTGTACAGCTTGGCAAAAAAATCAAGCTGAGACAGCTAAGTATCATTATTTTTTTCATTGTTTTCTTTATTTAAAAATTACATTCAAACCCACGGCGAAGCTTCTTGTGCGTGGATAAATTCCGTTATCACCTCCAAATCCGTTTCCACCACTTACATTCAATTCTGGGTCAATGCCAGAGTATTTTGTAAATACCGCAAGGTTTGAGCCCGTAAGCGAAATCCTAAGTGCTTCGATAGATTTAAGTTTTAATGGATGAAAACTGTAACCAATAGAAAGGTTTTCAAATCTTAGAAAAGCACCATTTTCTAACCAAAGGTTTGAGCCATACTGTGTAGTATATAAATCTAAAGGAACGGCACTTTCCAATAAATTGGCTTTACCAATGTTTTCCATCATACTTAATGTTTGACGTAAACCATTGTAAATTTTGTTTCCACCTGAACCACGCCATACCATTGAAATATCTAAGTTTTTATGCTTTAGTGTAGGCGTAAAAGCATAAGTATGAGTCGGTAAAGCATTGCCCGCTAATACTCTGTCGGGACTTCTATTTCCTTGGTCGATTACACCATCACCATTTACATCCATTACTGTTTCGGCTCTATTTTCATTCTTTCCTGAATGTTGTAAAATAGAAAAAGTACCAATTGATTTTCCTGCAATTAAGTATGAGTTGGGTCCCCAAGGAATATAATCAGTATTCAAAGGCACGCCATTGATACTGCCGTTGAGGTTCATTACTTGGTTGGCTAATAGCGAAACGTTTCCTGCCAAAGTAAGGCTTGTATTTTTACTTTTAATAACTTGGTAAGCCAAACTTGCTTCTATCCCTTGATTTCTAATACTTCCTACATTTGCCATGATTGTTCCATAAGGAAATGGAGGCTGCGGAACAGTATAATTGAATAATAAATTATCAGTAGTAGCTGTAAAAGCATCCAATGAACCAGATAATCGGCTATCTAAAACTGCAAAATCAATCCCTACATTATATTGTTTACGGGTTTCCCATCTTAAATCTTTGTTAACATTTTGAGTAATATTGAAATTGGTAATCTGATTTCCCCCAAAATAAGTAACGCCAGCTGCACCCACTAAAGACAATGAGTTTTGAGGATATAAACCTTGCTGATTGCCTGTTACGCCGTATCCACCACGCAATTTCAACTGATTAAAAACCTTTTGATTTTGCATAAATGGCTCTTGGTCGATTTGCCAAGCTACTGCTACCGATGGGAAGTTTCCCCATTTACTATTCTCCCCAAAAACCGACGAGCCATCTTTTCTGAAACTTACCGTCAATAAATAGCGACTCAAATACGAATAATTGATTCTTCCTAAGAATGAAACCAAAGTACGGTCATTCTTATACGATGAAAAATCTCCTGGTTGTACTTTCGTCAAATCGCCTAATTGAAGGGCATTATAAGTGGCAATATCATTGATAAATCCTTTTGCTTGTGTGAAATTCCCTTGGTACGTTTGGTTTTGCCATTCGTAAAGTGCCAGTGCATTGATGGAATGTTCGCCAAATACTTTTTTGTAATTTAGACTAATATTCATCAACTTTTCATCTTGGCGGTTATTGCTGATATTCGCAACGCCTTTGTTGTTGATGGCATAAGCCACCGTAGAAACCGCTGGCATATAATAGCCCCAATTATTATCTGTTTTTCGCCAACTACCAAACCAACCAAGTGTCAGATTATCAATGATTTCTAAATCCGTTTTTAAACTTCCGAACAAACTATTATTTCTACCTTCGTTCACCACAGCCTGTGAAATAGCATAAGGATTGAAGTATTCAAATACGTTTGGATCGGTGTAATACTTCCCATCGGTATTAAAAACTGGGTCAGTCGGACGCATTAAATAAGAATTCGTAATCAAATTAGAAGTAAAAGCGGCACGACCCACACTTCCCGGACTTCCAAGCGTGTTATTAATACCACTGTTTAAATTCATGGTCAGCGTCAGGCGATCGTTCAAGGCTTTTTGTGTTGCTTGAATTCTACCAATGTATTTTTGATTGTTAGAATTTACCACAATTCCATTTTGTAAAATAGCTGTTAACGAAGCACGATAATTGAAGTTTTGCGTGCCACCGCCAAATGAAAGTGTATGATTTTGGGTAGAACCTGTTCGAGATAAAATATTGAACCAATCAGTATTTGAACCATGATTTGCCGCCGCAGGCACACCATTGGCTTGGGCTTGTTGCCACCATTCGTCAGTACTGAGTACTTCTAACTGTTTTGCTACTCTATCAACCGAAAAAGTAGCACTGTATTCAACCGAAGATTTTCCTGATTTATTCTTTTTTGTACTTACAATAATTACACCCGGCGCACCTCTTGAACCATAAATTGCCGTTGCCGAAGCATCTTTCAGTACATCTATTGAGGCGATTTCACTTGGTGGTACTTGGTTCAATAAATCCATATTGCCTTGAATTCCATCAACAACTACCAGCGGGTCGTTACCACCTACTAATGAAGTAATTCCCCTGATTCTCACACTTGGTCCAGAGCCGGGTTCGCTACCTGTTTGCGTTACGTTTACGCCCGCAGCTCTACCAGCAATTTGTTGCAAAGGATTGGTGATTGCTCCTTGGTTGAAGTTTTCACTGGAAATTGTGGCAACTGCTCCAGTTACGTCTTTTCGGTTTTGACTACCATAACCTACAACCACTACTTCATCCAGCGCTTTGGTATCGGTTTTTAAAATTACATCAATTTTTGTTTGAGTATTGACAGGAATTTCTTGTGAAATAAATCCAACATGAGAAAAAACGAAGCTCGTATTTTTCGCTGAAACCGATAGTTTATAGTTTCCTGAAATATCAGTTGTCGTTCCTAAATTGGTTCCTTTTACAACGACAGAAACACCAGCCATCGCCACACCACTTTCTGTTTGAACTGTTCCTGTAATGGTACGTTGACTTTGCGCCAATAATTGAAAGTTCAATGAAAGTAAAGTCAAAAAACAAGATAGAAAGGTATAACTCTTACTTGGAGTTATTCGCTTGAACAAACTGAGCATAGCCCAAGCTTCTATTTGCTTTAGCCAATGAAATAAAGTTTTTTGCATAATGAATGAATTATTAATTTTTCGATAACAAATGTAAATTATCGAATACCGATAGGTCAAATGAGTGAATCCACAGGTAAAAAATAAATATTTCAAAAAAAGATATTATACTAAAAATCAATCGTTTAACTGTATTTCACAAGAGTTTTCAGGTAAATGGCAGGTAAGCGTTTTTTGGGTATTTTTGAAGAGTATTTTATAAATAATTCGAGGTGAAATGTTTTTTTGACAAGAAGTACTAATTGAAATAGCGTAATTTTTTAAAATAAACTTCTTCAGATGTACTCTTCTAACCAATATTTTATTAGATTTTTGTAGCCATTATGTTTTTCATTAAATATTTATTATCCTTTTTTTACCGATATAAAACAATTGAAATTATGAAGCTTCGCTATTTTATGATGGCCTGTTTATTCTTGATGAATGCACAACAAAAAGCCTTGTTTGCTAAATCGAATAACGATAAATTGATTGCTGAGTTGAATGAAGCAATACAGCATAAAGAGCTTTACATCAAGAAAAAATTAGCTGATATAGAGCAACTAAAATGGACACTTCAACAAGGAGGTTTAACACTTGAGCAACAATTTCAGCTTAACGATAAACTGTATAGCGAATACAAAACTTTTCAGTATGACGCTGCTTTTACTTATGCGTTGAAGCTTCAAGAAATAGCCCAGAAACTCAAAGATCCTCTTAAAATCAATTATGCAAAATTGCAATTAAGCTTTACACTTTTGTCTTCTGGAATGTATAAAGAGTCTATTGATTCTTTGAATAGTATTAAGGTGAAAGGCTTGCCCAATCATCTTCGTACTGAGTATTATGTTTTGATGTCTCGGTCTTTTTATGAATTAGCAGCTTATAATGGCGACCCATATTATTTAGACCTTTACAATAAAAAAGGAAATATGTATTCTGATTCTGCGATTGCTTTGATGAGTAATAAAGATTTACAATACTATTTTGTGAAGGGAATTAAAGAGCTTAAAGAAAGAAAATTTGAAGAGGCAAAAGTAAATTTTAAGCTAGTTTTAGAAAAATTTCATCCCAATTATCGAGAATTTGCTATGACGGCATCGTCGCTTGCAAGTGCTTATATAGAAAGTGAAGAAAAAGAAATTGCTACCGATTTAATGATTCAAGCCGCTATTGCCGACATCAAATCGTCAACCAAAGAAGGTGTTGCTTTGGCTTATGTTGCTGATTTACTCTATCATCAAAAACATGATGAAAAAGCATATCTTTTCATTAAGGAAGCCCTGAATGATGCTAATTTTTATGGTGCAAAATTGCGTTTAAAGCACGTTTCAGGCATTTTACCCATTATTGAAGGGAATCGTTTATCAACCGTTGAAGGGCAAAAAAATCGCTTGTTTACTTTTACGCTTGTCGTTTCATTTCTTTCTTTACTGGTTATTATTTTTGCTTTTATCATTTTCAAACAGTTAAAGCAATTGAAATTAGCGGGTAAAAAAGTAACCGAAGCCAACCATAAATTACAAGAAGCCAACGACCGCCTTCAAGAGACGAATGAAATACTTCAAGCAACCAATAACGAGTTATTAGAAGCCAATAAAATCAAAGAAGAGTACATTGGGTACTCATTCAATATGTATTCTGATTACCTTGATAAAATAGAAAAAATCAAAAAAAATATTGAGAAAAAATTAGCCATTAAAAACTTCGATAGCATCGGGCAAGTTTTGGATTCTATCAATATGAAAAAGGAAAGAGAAGCCTTGTACTTAAGTTTTGATAAGATTTTCATCAAACTCTTTCCAAATTTTGTGCCTGCTTTTAATTCATTTTTCAAAGAAGAAGATAAGTATCCTCTTCAAGCCGACCAGCCATTAGACCTTGATTTAAGGATTTTCGCCCTTATCCGTATAGGTATCAGCGACCATGAACAAATCGCCAGAATACTTGAATATTCTGTAAGAACGATTTACAATCACAAAACAAAAGTGAAGAGTAAATCCTTACTTTCAAATGAGGCATTTGAAAGTAAGATAATGGAAATCAGGGCTTTTTAAGCTAATTTTTTGAAAGTAGATGATGGCAATTTGCTTACTTTGAAGGCTTATTTTTACTTAAATCTCTACGAATTTTACTCAAAAATTCAGGTGTGATTCCTAAGTATGAAGCAATTTGAGTATTGGGTAGGCGTGAAGCTAAATCTGAGTATCGTTCAAGAAAATCCAAATATCGCTCTTCGGCAGTTGAGCTAAACGTTTGTAATACACGGTTTTGTAATTCTACAAATTTGTTTTCTACAATTACTTTAAAAATCCTGTCGAGCTTAGGAATATTTAAGTACAAAAAATAGAGGTCTTGTTGCTCTATTTGAAATACTTCAGCGGGTTCTATGGCTTCAATAAATAACTGACTTGGTTTTTGGGTGTGAAAACTGCCAATATCCATAATCCAATCTCCTTCGGCTGCAAACTGAATGTTATGTTCGTTTCCTTTATTATCAATTCCATACATTTTGAAACATCCTTTAACGACAAAAAAATAGTGTTTGCAAACAAAACCTTCCTGTAAAACCATTTGTCGGCGTTTGATATTTCGATGAGTAATTTTTTCGAGAATCAAAGTAATTTCTTCTTGATTTAAAGGTAAATAATTGTTGAAAAAATCTATGAGTACCTCAGTTGGATTTTGCATCTAAAATGTGTTTTGTCAATTTGTATGAAATCACTTCTATATAAAGTAATGGCTTTTGCTACTTCAAACTTGGCATAAAGTTACTGGCTTTATTGCAAGTAATAAACTTGAAGAAGGGTTAATCTACGTTTCAAAGGCTAATTTTTGCTTTTACTCTTAAACTACATTAAGCCTATTTCCTAAGATAAGTTAAGGGTTCTAGGGACGCTGTTTGAGTAATTTTGTATCATCAACCAATCAAAAAATTCAAACATGAAAATCACGAAAATCCTTTTCATTATTCTAACAAGCATTAGCTTTAGTGGAAATGCCCAAAATTCAGTAGATGCAATCTCAAAAGAATGGGAAAGAGCAAAAGCTTATACCAAAGAATACTTAGACGCTATGCCAGCATCTGGTTATGGTTTGAAACCTACTCCCGAAATGCGTTCATTTGCTGAACAAATTTTACATTCAACCGATACTGATTATGCTTTTGTGTCGGCAGCAACAGGAGTAAAAAGTCCTGTTGGTATGGGCGAATTAGAAAAAACGGCTGATAAATCAAAAGATAACGTGACGAAATTGGTCATAGAAGGTTATGATTTTGTGATTAACGCTATCAAAACGATGACGCCTGCTCAATTAAACGAACATATCAAATTGTTTGGTAGATTTGATTTAACCAAGGAAATGGTTTTACAAAAAAGCTTTGAACATCAAACGCACCAAAGAGGACAAACAACAGTTTATCTGCGTTTGGCAGGCGTAAAACCGCCACAAGAAAAGTTGTTTTAAGAAACAAATGTATTATCGTCACGAATGTCCGAATTAAAATATGATTCATTCGTGGCATTTTTAATAAATCAAAAAATGAAAAAATATATTTTATATAGTTTACTCTGTCTTTTTACAATCGAAAGTTTTGGACAAAACCTACAATTCGACAAACAGACCTTCCAACTCTTTAATGTAACGGGCGAAATAATAAAGTTTCAGGGTGAAAAAGTACTAAAATTAGAAAGAGATTTGAAGGCTTTCCCATTTGATATAAACCGATTAGAAGCCACTGTGGACGATGTTCATTATGCACGACTTTTAAATTTAGATGATTTTGAAAACGGCACCATTGAAGTGAAAATGTATAGCCAAATACAGAATCCATCACCATTTGCTGGTGCAGCAGGTTTTATAGGTCTTTATTATAGAATTCAAGAAGACAATTCAGCTTGGGAGTCTATTTATCTTCGTCCAAAAGTTGGCAGAGCTGATAACCAACTGTACCGAAATCACACTGTTCAGTATTTTGCTTATCCAAATGCTAAATTTGATACTTTACGAAAAATAGCACCTTTCAAATATGAAGGACCAGCGCCTGTGGCTCTGAATGAATGGATAAAAATGAGAATTGAAGTTAATGGCGAATCAGCAGAAATGTTTATTAATGACCTTAAGTATTCATCATTTATCGTAGATAAAATGTTAGGGAAATCAAAAAAAGGAAGTATCGGTTTATATGTTGATATTGCCACAACTGGTTATTTTAAAGATTTGAAAGTAACCAAAATAGCTTTAAAAGCTAAGAAAGTAAGCGAAAAAGTAAATGATATTTAACTATTTACTTACTTATCTGAATCAGGCAAAGAACAAGCTACGCTTGAACAACGATGTAATGGCTGGCGACCATAATGATGGTAATCCAGTGGAAAGAGTAGTTTCAGCAGCAAGACTTATTCCGAAACATCGGATTGCGATTATCTCTAATACTGGACATGGTTGTTTTTTAGAAAATTTTCCTGCCACTTGGGCAAGTATTTTTCCTTTTTTAAAGAAGTGAATCCCAGTAGTGTTAGTTAGCTGAATAAAGTTTTTGATTTATAAGAATTTGTATATTTTAAAAAATACTTAAATTTAAGTTTTACGAAAAATTAAATACAATTCAAAAACTTATCTTTCAAAGATAACCTCAACTATGAAAAATTTACTAATCTTATTTTTTGCCATTTTTATAAATCATAATTTATTCGCTCAAACTATCAGTTTAGAAGCCAATAATCTTGTGGCAAATCAAGTATTCATGTCTTTTGAAAAGCTAGAAGGCATGAAAGTGCTGAAAGTAATCAAAGATTCCACCGTAAAGAAAGTAGATGAAGCTACTTTTGTTCGGATTAAAGAACTGGATTTTAAAGATGGTATTATTGAAGTAAAAGTACTGAGCAGATTGTTAAAAACGGCTTCATCATCCGACCGTGGATTTATAGGAGTAGCGTACAGAATCAATGCAGATAATACAAAGTTTGAATGTATTTATATTCGTCCAACCAATGGTAGAGCTGATGAACAAGTACGCCGTAATCATTCCATACAATACTTTTCTTTTCCTGATTTTAAATTCAATCGTTTAAGAAAAGAAAAGCCTGAAATGTATGAATCTTATGCCGATATGGGTTTGAACGAGTGGATAAAAATCAAAATCGTAATAAAAGATAAGTATGCTAAACTGTTTGTAAATGATGCCAAACAGCCTTCTTTGGTTGTTACTGAATCATTAGGTGAAAACACTTCAGGTGCTTTGGGTTTATTTGTAGATGTTGGTACAGAAGGCTATTTTAAGGATTTAAAGGTGACAAAATATAAAGAATAACAAAATTCAACATGAGTCATCCCGAATTTTCTCCTAAAATAGCGAGTTTTAGAAGATTTAAAAGTTTTTTGGATTTGTTCTCGTCCTTACTTTTTGTCTTGATACAAAAAGTAACCGCAGCGGCGGCCGCAAAAAAATCAAGAATTCCTAAACTCGCTTCGCTCAAACAGTAGGAATTCGTTGCCCATCAATCACAAAAAAGCGGTAGAAATTAGTTTTTCGACCGCTTTTTTGTGATTTTAAAATTCGGGATGACTCATGTTTGCTATCCAAAGTGAATCTTGCCTTTTAAATCACAAAAAATCTACACAAAGTAGCGTTCTTGCTCAATAATTACATTCCTGATGTCCTAGTCTTAAAATTACTTCTTTACTATACTTCCTTTCTGTTTTCCTACACATTTCCTAGATTTTGGTCTGATTTTAGTAATATTTAGGGTGTTTATTTCACAATTTTACGTTCACTGAACATTTGGAGTGGAGATATGATGATATGTGCTACTTAATTTTTTATTGATTTGCTTACTTTACATCCTCAAAAAAGACATTCAGATAAAAGCAATCATATTTAACAATCTCATGAAAAAAATCAACCATCTTATTTCTATTTCTCTTTTTAATTGTAAAAATGACTGCTCTAAATTCTCTCAGAACTTTTTTGTAAAGACTGATTATTAGATTCTTGGACTGCTCCAGATTTCTTATTTGGAGCAGTTTTTCTCTAAAATTATTTTCAAAAGAATAAAGTTGGATTTAAGGAATGGAATTAAACATAATGTTTATAAAAACGAATCATCAATTAGCATATTTATCAAAAATTATGAATTATTATAAAATAACAAAACCTATTTATAGCACATTATTGCTTTGTGCTTTATCTACTCATCTGTCTTTTAGTCAGAACAAAACACAATCGCTAAAATCGGCTTATCAAGAAGATTTTCTGATAGGCACAGCTTTAGGTACAGAACATATTCTCGAAAGAAATGAAAAAGCAAATGTGTTGATTAAGCGAGAATTTAATGCGATTACTCCTGAGAACATCATGAAATCTCAGTTAATTCACCCAGCTCCCAATCGTTATAATTTTGATTTAGCGGATAAATACGTTGAGTATGGTCAGAAAAATGATATGTATGTGGTGGGACATACTTTGGTTTGGCATTCACAATTACCAACTTTTGTCGGTAAAATTAAAAGTGCTGACTCTGTACGTATATTTATGACCGAACATATTAATACGGTTGCAGGAAGGTATGCGGGGAAAATCAATAGTTGGGATGTTGTGAATGAGGCATTGAATGAAGACGGAACATTACGAAAATCAGTTTTTTTGAATAAACTAGGAGAAGGCTACATCAAAGAAGCCTTTGAATTGGCTGCCAAAGCCGACCCAAATGCGGCTTTGTATTATAATGATTATAATATTGAGCAACCAGCCAAACGAAAAGGAGCGATTGAACTTATCAAAAAATTGCAAGCAAGTGGCACAAAAATAGACGGAGTGGGTATTCAAGGGCATTGGAGTATTAAAACACTTAATCTAAAAGACATTGAAGACTCAATCATTGAATTTTCACAATTAGGCATCAAGGTGGCTTTCACCGAATTAGACCTTACTGTATTACCTAACCCTTGGGATTTACGAGGGGCTGATGTTAATCAACGATTTGCAGAAAGCCCTGAAATGAATCCTTACAAAGATGCTTTACCGGATTCAGTTCAGACAGCTCTAGCTAATCGTTATACTGACATTTTCAAGCTCTTCTTGAAGCATAGAGATAAAATTAGCAGAGTAACTTTTTGGGGAGTTAACGATAGTCACTCATGGTTAAATGGCTTCCCAATTCGCAATCGTACCAATTATCCTTTGTTGTTCGATAGAGCTTTAGAGCCTAAAAAAGCATATCAGGCTGTATTGAATCTAAAAACTGCAAAATAATTTAACAACGATGAACACAAATAAAGAGGTACAAAAACTATCGGTTTTGGAAAAAATTGGCTACAGTCTTGGAGACTTAGCCGCCAATTTGATATTTCAAACATTAATGACTTTTTTAGCATATTTTTATACAGATGTCTATAAAATACCTGCAGGAAAAGCCAGTTTAGTGATTTTTATTGGAGGAATCATTGGCGCATTTTTCAATGTAGCAATGGGTTTAATTGCCGATAGAACCAGTACTCGTTGGGGAAAATTTCGTCCGTGGATACTTTGGACTTCCATTCCTTTTGGCGTAATAGCACTTTTAGCATTCTCCACGCCTAATTTTAGCGAAGATGGTAAAGTGATTTACGCATTAATTACCTATTTATCATTGGTACTTGTTTATTCTGCGAATAATTTACCTTACTCAGCTTTAAGTGGCGTGATGACGGGCGATATGGCCGATCGCAACAGTTTATCGTCGTATAGATTTGTGGCAGTGATGGTCGCACAATTTATCATTCAATCTTTATTATTACCTCTGGCTATTTCACTTGGACATGGCGACAAAGCTGTTGGTTTTGAAAAAGTAATGTTTTTCTTTGCTACAGTTGGCGTCGCCTGTTTTTTAATTACATTTCTTACTACTAGAGAAAGAGTAGTTCCTACCAAACAAGAGAAAAGTAGCGTAACACAAGACCTTTCAGATTTAGTGAAAAATCGCCCTTGGGTAATTATGCTTGTTTTAACAGTACTGATATTCATTACTTTATCGCTAAAAGGCGGAATGTATATTTACTATTTTAAATATTATTTGAATCCTGTTGCACAGGCTACTTTCTTGCAAGAAATAGGATTTAATCATTTCATCGAAGGCTTAAATCAATTTATTACAGGTTTGGGATTAGGAAAATTTGAATGGCCCGAAGACGCCCCAACTTCAGCCAATAGTTTATTTAATGCTGGTGGAATTATCATGATGATTGTCGGCATTATGTTTTCAAAACCTTTGGCGGATAAATTTGGGAAACGCAATGTCTTTGGCATTTTCCTTACACTTTCGGCTTTGTGCTTAATCTTATTTAATTTCTTTGCTAGAGATTCCATTGGAAGTGTATTTCTTACGCAATTACTACATGGCTTTACTTATGGGGTAACAATTCCATTACTATGGGCAATGATTGCCGATGTGGCAGATTATAGCGAATGGAAAAATAACCGTAGAGCTACGGCAATTATATTTTCAGCAATGATTTTTGGTTTAAAAGCAGGTTTAAGTATTGGCGGTGCTATCGGTGCTACCTTGTTATCGAGGTCGGGATATATTGCCGAAAAAGCTGAACAAACTGCCGAAGCAGTATCGGGTATTATAATGTCAGTAAGTATTTATCCGGGAATCATTTTCATTTTAGGTGCCATTTTAGTCATCTGGTATGAGATTGATAAAGAGATGGAATTGAAACTTGAAAGAGAATTAAAAGAGAGAAGAAACGCATAAAATTATAGAAAAATGCCAGAAGTAAGCATAGAACACATTGATTTTGAGGAATTGAATCGCAAGGCAATTTCCCAACCCCTTGTAAAACATATTTATACAGCCGATCCATCGGCGCATGTATTCAACGGCAAAATTTATATTTATCCTTCACATGATATTGAAGCAGGTATCCCTTTTGATGATTTAGGAAGCCATTTTGCGATGGAAGATTATCATGTAATTTCAATGGATTCTATCACAAGCGAAGCCTTTGATAACGGCGTTGCACTTCATGTAAAAGATGTTCCGTGGGCGGAACGCCAAATGTGGGCTCCAGATGCAGCACATAAAGATGGAAAATATTATCTGTATTTTCCAGCCAAAAAAGCAGATGATATTTTTCAGATTGGTGTAGCAGTGGCTGATTCACCAGTAGGTCCATTTGTGGCTGAGCCTTTGCCAATTGAAGGAAGTTATTCGATTGACCCAGCGGTTTTTGAAGACAAAGATGGCTCTTTTTATATGTATTTCGGTGGACTTTGGGGCGGACAACTTCAGAGCTACCGCAATAATCAATACTCAGCCAAAAACCAAGAACCCGAAGCAAATGAAGCGGCACTTAACCCATTAGTTGCAAAGCTCACAGATGATATGCTTGGTTTTGCAGAAGCGCCCAAAGAAGTATTGATTTTGGATGAAAAGGGCGCTCCATTGTTGGCTGGCGACAATGAAAGACGTTTTTTTGAAGCATCTTGGATGCACTTTTATCAAGGGAAATATTATTTCTCTTACTCTACTGGCGATACACATTTTCTTTGTTACGCAACTGGCGATAATCCTTATGGTCCATTTACCTATCAAGGGCGTATTTTGAATCCCGTAGTTGGTTGGACGACGCACCATTCTATTTGTGAAGTAGATAACAAATGGTATTTATTTTATCATGATTCAAGCCTTTCGGAAGGAATTACGCATTTACGCAGCGTAAAAGTTACTGAAATTACTTATGATGCTGATGGAAAAATTCAGACAATTGAGCCTTATGTTCATTAAATAAAGTTTAAATGATAAAGAGATTTTTATTTCCAATACTATTAATACTTAGTCAACATTTGTTAGCCCAAGTAAAGCAGGCGCAAAATCCCATCATTTTTGCTGATGTGCCAGATATGGCTATGATTCGTGTGGGAAATACTTATTATATGAGTAGCACAACCATGCACATGAGTCCTGGAGTGCCTATTATGAAATCGAAGGATTTGGTAAATTGGGAAATGATTGGCTATGCTTATGATACTTTAGCGAATGTAGATGATTTGAATCTTAACAATGGCAAAAGTACTTATGGCAGAGGCTCATGGGCAAGTAGCTTGCGCTTTCATAATGGTACTTATTATGTAACGACCTTTGCGCAAACTACTGGCAAAACACATATTTATACGACTAAAGACATCGAAAAAGGTCCTTGGAAAGCTATTTCTTTTAAACCAGCTTACCACGACCATACTTTGTTTTTTGACGATGATGGTCGAAATTATTTGATTTATGGTGGTGGGAAACTCAAATTGGTAGAACTCAATGCTGATGTTTCTGGCGTTAAAGAAGGAAGTACCGAACAAGTAATTATTGAAAATGCCAGTACTCCATCAGGGACTAAAGGTGGTTTGCCCGCAGAAGGCTCGCAACTTTTTAAAGTCAATGGTAAATATTATCTTTTCAATATTACTTGGCCTCGTGGCGGTATGCGTACTGTGGTAATTCACCGAGCGGATAAAATTACAGGACCTTGGGAAGGTAAAGAGGGTTTGCAAGATTTAGGAGTAGCTCAAGGCGGACTGATTGATACGCCTGACGGAAAATGGTATTCATACCTATTTCGTGATTTTGGTGGAGTTGGTCGGATTCCCTATTTAGTACCAGTAAAATGGGAAGATGGCTGGCCAGTATTGGGCGAAAATGGTAAAGTTCCTGAAAAATTAGACCTTCCAGCCAACAAAAGTTTAATCCCAAATATTGTGAATTCCGATGAATTTACTCGTAAAAAAGGAGAAACCGCACTTCCACTGGTTTGGCAATGGAACCATAATCCCGATAATAATTTATGGTCGGTTACTGAACGAAAAGGTTTTTTACGATTAAAAACTGCCAGAATTGATAGCAGTTTTGTATTAGCCAGAAACACACTTACTCAGCGAACAATCGGTCCTGTTTGTTCGGGAATTACTTCTTTAGATATTTCAAAAATGAAAGAAGGCGATTTTGCTGGATTGAGTCTTTTGCAAAAAGACTTTGGCTGGGTTGGCGTGAAAATTGAGAATGGAGAAAAATCAATCGTAATGTATAGTAATGCTTCTGGAAAACCTATTGAAGTACAAAAAGTACCATTAAAGCAAAATACCATTTTTTTAATGGCTGAATGTGATTTTAGAAATCGAGCTGACAAGGGTTATTTCTTTTACAGTTTTGATGCTAAAGATTGGAAACCGATTGGCGAAGCTATCAAAATGCCTTATACCATTCCACATTTTATGGGCTATCGTTTTGGGCTATTCAATTATGCAACTAAAAATGTAGGCGGATATGCCGACTTCGATTTTTTTAAAATACAAGACAAACTTGTTTTTAACGAGTAATGTGTAGTGCCTAATGTTTTTCAATAGTTTGTCGATGCGATTTTAAATATTGATAAACATTAGAAATAAATTAATAGGCTTCTTATGTGAAAGAGAAACCCAATTTTATTTAAATACATAAGTTAAAATTTACCTACATGAAAAATACTATTTTTAAATACTTCCCTTTTTTAAGTATTGTATTTTCCCTCATTTCAAATGAGATTTATGCCCAAAATAATGCTTCATTTTACAATGAAGTAAAAACTTTTGTAAATCCAGTCTTACCCGGAGACCACCCTGACCCAACAATGATAAAAGTCGGAGACGATTTTTATCACTGTGGCTCAAGTTTCCATTTTACACCTTACATGCCGATTTATCATTCTAAAGACCTTGTTCATTGGAAAGTAATCAGCCGAGTATTGCCACCACAAAAAGCTACTTGGGTAACCGACCAACCTTCTGCTGGTACTTGGCAAGGAGCAATTACTTATTTTTATGGTTCTTATTGGATATTTTTTTCAGCAAATGGACAATGGTTTTCAAAAGCAGATTCTCCATTAGGTCCTTGGACTGAACCAGTTCAAGTAAAGTCAAATCCGAAAACTGGCCCTTTAGGTTATGATAACTCCATCTTTGTAGATGATGATGGAAAGCCTTATATGGTGATTAAAAATGGACAAAAAACCAACCGTCTACAAGAATTAGGGAAAGATGGGCAACTTACGTCTTCTGTAATTGACCTTGATTGGATAAACGCTAAACTACAATACAGTTGGGCAGAAGGCCCAGTAATGTGTAAGCGAAATGGCTATTATTATTACTTTCCAGCAGGCGATGTTTCGGGTGGGCAATATGTACTTAGAGCTACCGCTCTTACCAGTGATTCTACCAAATGGGAGCGCCTTGGCGAATTTTTCAAACCTATAACAGACCCTAAAACAGGCTTCCGTCGTCCTAATCATATTTCTGCACCAATTCAGTTGGCTGATGGTACTTGGTGGACTATTGGACAGAGTTATGAAAAATATGATGGCGACGATTGGTCGGGCTTGGGTCGTCAAACGTCCTTATATCCAGTTATTTGGGAGGGTGACAGACCTTGGGGAATGGCACCAACAACATTGCCGATTGTTAAGCCAGCGCTTCCTGCATCCGAAACTTTGTGGAGAAGTGTAGATTCTGATGAATTTGACCAAACTTCTTTGGCACTAAGTTGGCATTTTCTCAGTAAAAAAGATGCAAATACAAATACAAATAGATATTCTTTAGAAGCCAGAAAAGGATGGTTGCGCTTAAGTCCCGACAGTGCTAGAACAAGTATTGTACAAAAAGAAACTGATCATTATTATTCAGCCGTGACAAAAGTTGATATAAATGCTTCATTATCAAATCAAAAAGCAGGACTTTATATGACAAATGGCGACCAATCTGTTTACGCAAGTCTTTATAGTGGTTTTGATAATGGCAAGAAAATTATCTTTCAATTCAACAAAAAAACGTATTCAATTCCAAACACTTTTGGAAATATAGCTTGGTTAAAGGTAACTAGAAATCAACATGATTTAACAGCTTTTGCAAGTGCCAATGGCAAGAATTGGGTTAAAATTGGAGAAAGTATCAGTCTTGTTAATCTTGATAAAACTCAACCTAAATACAATTCATGGGTTGGTACAAGTATCGGTTTATTTGCCGAAGGGAAATCTGCCGATTTTGACTTTTTTGTCTGCAAAGATGGTTTTTCAGAGCTTCCAGCCATTGGATACAGTAATTATTACGGCGTAGAAAAAGTGAAAATTGATAAAGAAGAAGCCATTACAAATAATTCAAATTTAGGTGGTTGGCTGATGATTTCAGGAGTTGAATTAGGTAATAAAAGTAAATATGCTTCGGAAATTCAAGTTCAACTGATGGCAAAAAGCATTGGGAAAATTGAGATTTGGCTTGATGATTTAAGTACAGGCAAACTAATCGCTACCATTCCTTTTTCGGCAACGGATGATTCTTGGAAAACATTTACGCAAAAAGTAAAAGGTATTTCAGGACATCACGATATTTTTATCAAATTTCCGAAAGAGCAAAGCAAATTATTAAATATCAAAAGCATCCAGTTTAAATAAAATGGCAATGAAAAGAGTATATTTTTTAATAATAATTGGGCTATTGGCTACAAGTTTTAATGCTTTTTCGCAAGACAAAAACTTTTATATTTTCCTTAGTTTTGGGCAATCCAACATGGAAGGAAATGCCAAATTTGAAGCTCAAGATACTATAAATGTTGATAGCCGATTTCAAGTATTAGAAGCTGTAGATTGCCCCAATTTAGGAAGAAGTAAAGGCAATTGGTACACGGCTGTACCGCCTTTATGTCGTTGTCGTACAGGACTTACCCCTGTTGACTATTTTGGAAGAGCCATGCTTGCCAAACTTCCTGAAAATGCTAGAGTAGGCGTTATCAATGTTTCGATTGGAGGCTGTAAAATTGAGTTATTCGATAAGGATAACTATGAATCGTATGTAGAGAAGTCACCAAATTGGTTGAAAAATATGGTGAAAGAGTATGATGGAAATCCTTATGGTCGATTGGTAGAAATGGCAAAAATTGCACAAAAAGATGGCGTGATTAAAGGCATTTTGTTGCACCAAGGAGAATCTAATACTAATGATTCACTGTGGACTAAAAAGGTTAAATTAGTCTATGGCAATCTAATGAAAGACCTTCATCTGAAACCTAAAAAAGTACCTTTATTAGCTGGAGAAACCGTAAATGCTGACCAAGGAGGTATTTGTGCAAGCATGAATAAAATTATAGCCACTTTACCAGAAACCATCAAAAATGCACATGTCATTTCATCAAGTGGTTGTACTGATGCAGCCGATAACCTTCATTTTGATGCAGCAGGTTATCGTGAATTAGGCAAACGTTATGCTGAAAAGATGCTTTCGCTGATGGGATTTTAATTTGAAAAACCTATTATCAGACATCGTTCGATAATAGGTTTTTGATATATATACAACAAAATCCATCCAGTATCTGGTTGGATTTTTTATTTAGTTTATTTAAAAAATTCTTATGATTGAGTTGCTTTAAGAGATTCAAATTTTGCTATAATAACTCTTTAAGAATGGAACGCATTGATTACTCTCTTCTGATATTTCTAGTTGTTTTCTTTTCGATTGATAATCCCAGAAATCTTGATTTTATAAACTCCAAAATATAATCAAATGAGTTCTAAACTATTGGAGACTTGCTGCTGAGAAGTAAAAAAATGATGCTCATAGTACCATCTTTTAGGTCGAATTCTTCGCTTTAATTGCTTAGAAAATAAGACAAAAAATAACGTTCAAATAACAAATTTCTTTATTGTTAGGCAACCAAAATTAATTCTAAATAAAGAGAAAGTTATGATATTAGACGTATAGATCTCTATCCTTTTTTAACATGAATTATTGATGATTTTAGCAAAAGTGTTCTATAGAGGCTGTTTTATTTAACAATAATGGTGTTAAATAGACACTTTCCAAGATTACTGAACATTTGTAATAGATATTTAGTGATTAGTGCTACTCTATTTTTTAGCCATCAACTTACTTTGCAAAAGTAATTTCATATTATTTATTAAATGAATCATATTTATTTACCTATGAAACAATTCAACCTAACTATTTCAATCACTCGAAAAAAACTATACTTGGTTGTATGGTGTGTGTCGCTTTTGATTGGGTTTTCGGGCTTTTCGTTAAAAGCTCAAACAGTGAAAGGGACTGTTAAGTCAGCTTCAGGAGAAGGAATCCCTGGGGCAACCGTTAGTGTCAAGGGTACTAACCGTGGAGTTAGTGCGAGTAAAGATGGAGTATTTTCAATTGCTTGTTCATCAAAATCAATCTTGATTTTTAGCTCAGTTGGTTACAAAACACAAGAGATTTTAGTGGGAAACAAAACAAGCATTGATGTCGTGTTGGAGGAATTCCAATCTGCTTTAGATGAAGTGGTAGTGGTAGGCTACGGGAAGCAAAAGAAAGAAGGAGTTGTTGCTTCTGTTACCCAAACTACTGGTAAAGAACTAGAACGTGCAGGAGGTGTTTCAAGTATTGGAGCTGCGTTGACAGGAAATGTACCGGGTTTAATTACCAATGCAAGTACTGGTCTTCCCGGTGCGGAAGATCCACAGATTCTTATTCGTGGTCGTAGTTCTTGGAACAATTCAGAACCCCTCATTTTAGTGGATGGCGTAGAACGCCCGATGACCAGTGTGGATATCAGTTCTGTAGAAACAGTTACTGTTTTGAAAGATGCTTCGGCAACAGCGGTTTTTGGTTCGAGAGGTGCGAATGGTGTAATTTTGATTACGACCAAACGTGGTAAAACAGGTAAAGCTTCTATCAGAGCGACAATAAACACTATCGTAAAAGCGCCTTCTAAATTACCTCAAAAGTATGATTCTTATGATGCTTTAAGAATTAGAAATGAGGCAATCGAATACGAACTTGTGACAAGACCTGAAGGATGGAGAGATTATTTGCCTCAGGATATTCTTAACAAGTATCGTAATCCAGCTGATTTAGCAGAAGCAGAACGCTATCCTAATGTTGACTGGGAAAAAGCATTGTTCAACGATTATGCCATTTCAAACAATGCCAATTTGAATATTAGCGGTGGAACCAATCTAGTGAAATACTTCACCAGTGCAGATTTCCTACAAGAAGCCGATTTGTTCAAAATCTATGACAATAAAAGAGGTTATCAGCAAGGTTTTGGTTTCAACCGTTTGAATGTTCGTAGTAATTTAGATTTCCAATTAACACCAAGTACGCTCTTTAAAACCAACCTTTCGGGTTCTTATGGAGTAAGAAAAAGTCCTTGGGGATTCTCTGGAAGTCAATATGGTCCGTGGATTGATGCCTACAGTGCCGCTCCCGATTTGTTTTTACCAAAATACACAGATGGTTCATGGGGTTTTTACGCACCTAACCAAGCAAGAGCAGAAAACTCGGCATTGAGCCTTGCCATTGGCGGTTTGCAATATCAAACTACTGCTCGTATAACGACAGATTTTACCTTAGATCAAGATTTGGATATGCTTGTGAAAGGACTGAGAGCTACAGGGACAATCTCTTTAGATAATACTTTTGTAGAATCTGACCGTGGAGTGAATGACCTTTACAATGGTACTCAACGTAAGTGGGTAAATCCTGAAACAGGTGTTGAAACCTTCCAACAAGCTGTTGATGGTATTACTGGCTTTGATTTTCAAGAAGGAATCAAGTGGGCGCCAGCAGCAGGAAGTATCGGAGCAAGCCAGCGGCGTTTGTTTTATCAATTACAACTTAATTATAATAAAACCATTGCAGGTTTACATAACATAACCTTGATGGGTTTAACAAACAGAAACGTGTTTGCAAGTGGTAGTACAATTCCTTCTTACAGAGAAGACTGGGTATTTAGAACTACTTATACATTCAATAACAAGTACACTGTTGAGTACAACGGAGCTTATAATGGTTCTGAACAATTTGCGAAAGATTACCGTTTTGCCTTTTTCTCTTCTGGAGGAGCTAACTGGGTTATATCGAATGAAAAATTCATGAATTCGGTGAAATTTGTCAATTCGATGAAACTTCGTATGTCTTATGGACAAACAGGTTTTGATAATCTAGGCGTAAGATGGCCATACTTAGAACAATGGGCTTATGGTGGAAGGTCAAGATTGGGAGTAACTGGTGAAGGTGCTGAACAAAGCCCATATACTTGGTATTCGCAAGCTACAGTAGGTAACCCAACCGTACAATGGGAGCAATCAGAGAAATTCAATTTGGGTTTAGACTTTGAACTTTTCAGAGGTTTTGTAAAAGGTAAAGCTGACTTTTTTCAGGATAACAGAAGTAAAATTTTGTTGACAGGAAGAGCAGACGTTCCAAGTTATTTTGGAGCATCTCCGCCAGTAGCCAACTTAGGTGCTGTTAAAGCAAGTGGTTATGAGTTAGAGCTTCATTTGAATAAAAATGTAGGGAAGTTCCGTTTGTGGGCAGACCTTAACATGACCCATACTCAAAACAAAATTTTAGAACGTGCCACGCCAGAATTGCTTCCAGATTATCAGAAACCAGAAGGAATGCAAATTGACCAAGCTTATTCATTTGTAAGTAAAGGGCTGTATAATAGCTGGGATCAGTTATATGGAAGTGCGATGCACAACGTAAACGACAACCAAAAACTATTAGGCAACTATTACTTGGTTGATTATAATGGAGACGGAGTGATTGATACGCAAGATAGAATTCCTTACGGACATACTGGTTGGCCTCAAAATACCTACAATGCAACTATTGGTTTAGACTGGAAGGGATTATCAGCTTTTGTACAGTTTTATGCAGTAAATAATGCTACTCGTCAAGTAGTTTTTACAAGTTTAAGTTCACAGAGCCATACGGTTTATCAAGAAGGAGCATACTGGTCGCCATCAAATCCTAATGGAACGCCTATTCCACGTTGGTTATCAACTCCTTTTGGAGATTATAGAGGGACACAGTATATGTACGATGGCTCTTATGTAAGATTAAAAAATGCTGAAATAGCATACACATTAACCCCAGAACTTAGTAGGAAATTAGGACTTAGCAGTCTGAGAATCTATCTGAACGGTAACAACCTGCTTGCTTGGAGCAAAATGCCAGATGACAGGGAGTCGAATTTTGCTGGTACTGGTTGGGCTTCACAAGGAGCTTACCCTACAGTAAAGAGGTATAACTTGGGTTTAAACATTACTTTCTAATTAACAAAATCATGAAAAAGAGCATAAAACTTTTGTGTGTAGCTGTAGTTTGTTCTATGACTTTTGGCGTTACTTCATGCTCAGATTTTTTGGATCGTGATCCTCAATCTCTGGTATCTGAAAAAGACGCCTTTAAAAACTTTGTAAATTTTCAGGGCTTTACCGAAGAACTCTACCATACAATTCCAGATTTTTCTAATGGTTATTGGACTAATTCTTGGAACTGGGGAGAAGATGAGATACAATCTACGGCTCAGAATTTTCACTTTGGTGTGAAAATTGATAATGGTGATTTTTGGGGCTGGCAACGCAATTTTGACGGCTGGCAAGCTGGTTGGATGGACCGTAACAATAACCAAACCAACGATGACCGCTTTACGAAATCACTTTGGGGACTAGGTTGGTATGGTATCCGTAAAGCTAATTTGGGTTTGGAAAATATTGATAAATTGACTGATGCCACGCAAGAAGAAAAAGACTTAATCAAAGGTCAATTGTTGTTTTTCAGAGGATGGTACCACTTTATGTTTATGCAATATTTTGGAGGACTTCCATATATTGATAAAGTATTACCCGGAGACCAGAAATTGACTTTGCCACGTCTTAAATACAGCGAGTGTGCCGATAAAGCCGCAGCAGATTTTAGAGAAGCTGCTAATTTATTACCAACTAACTGGGACAACACAACGGCAGGTAAAAGAACATTGGGTAAGAACACCTTGCGTATCAACAAGATTATGGCACTTGGCTATTTGGGTAAAAATTATCTTTGGGCAGGTAGTCCATTGATGAATTCTGTCTCAGGTGGAAGTACTACTTATAATGCTGAATATTGCAAAAAAGCTGCTGAAGCCTTTGCTGAATTGCTCAATTTATGTGAAAGTGGCGAAGCTCCTTACCGCTTGATTCCTTTTGCACAATATTATACGAACTTTTATACGACTGGTCAGAACTGGCAAATTCCTGGCGGAACAGAAGCTATTTTCCGTGGACCTTATTACGGTGCAAATAGCTCAAACTGGGGAACAAGTAAGCAATATAGCCCGCTCGTTATCAGTGAAGGCGATGTGAAATTCTTGCCAACAGCCAATTATGTTGACAATTACGGAATGGCTAACGGATTACCAATTAAGGACATTACCAAAGCCGACTCAGAATCTGGTTATAACCCAGAATATCCTTGGAAAGGCAGAGACCCACGTTTTTACAATGATATTATTTTCGATGGTGTGAGAATGGTAACAGGAAGTATTCCCAATGCTAGTGAGGTTAACAACCGTTATGCCAATTTACATACTGGAGGTTCTTATCGTGACATTGCTACGGGTAGTCGTACAGGATATTTATTATTCAAGTTTGTTCCAAGAACAGTAAACAAGTATGACCAAGGATATGGCTATGATAAAAGTCTTAATATCCACTTACCATATATGCGTTTAGCGGATATTTATTTGATGTACGCTGAAGCTGCTGCACAAGGCTATGGTTCGGCGATGGGCAAAGCTGGAACTTATTCTAAAACTTCAGTAGATGCCATCAACGTCATTAGAGATAGAGCAGGAGTGGGGCATGTAGATGCCAAGTTCTTGGGTTCTTTGGATGTTTACATGGAAGAATTAAGACGTGAACGTGCTGTTGAGCTTTCTTTTGAAGGACATCGTTTCAATGACCTCCGTCGTTGGTTGATGATTTCTAAAAATCCTTATACGCTAAAAAAATCAATTGAATTTGATAGAGCCACAGCACTTGATCCAGCAAAAGACCCTAAAGAAAACAGAGTTTTGAACATCAGAGAGTCTGTCATTTTAGAACGCAAATTTACTGCAAAACATAACTGGTTACCATTGAAGGTGAATGACGTGAATTTGTATCTGGAATTTTCTCAGAATCCTGGCTGGTAATGGGAGGCAAATCATATAATGAGATAATCAATAGATAAACGAACAAGAAATGAAGTTTATAAAAATAATTATGGTTTTATGTGCATTGCTGGCTTTTTCAAAAGCTACTATAATGGCACAGAATACCTCGACGATTAACATGAAAGCCACCGTGGTTGGCTCGAACAAACAACCCGTTGTTGGGGCTATCGTAAGTAGCTCTGACGAAATCGGAAAAGCTGTTACCACAGATGCTTTGGGTACTTTCAGTATTGAAATTCCTAAAAATGAGGTGTTATCAATTACTGCAAAAGGTTTTCAAACAAAATACATTACTGCAAACCAACAAATTGGTGAAATCATCATTGCACCAGAAGAAAACCAAGAACTAGTAAGTCTTGCTTTCCGCAATGTCGATAAACAAGATTTACTTGGGGGAATATCTTCTGTAAATGTGAAGGAACTTTTGAAAAAAAATTACTTTACGTACACACTAGACGGTATGGAGTCTTTCATCCCCGGATTTAATGGAAATAGTAACTGGGGAATGGGAAGTTATATGTTTATGATAGATGGTGTTCCTCGTGAGACAGGCAACGTAATGCCAACTGAAATTGAACAAATTGTGTTTTTGAAAGGAGCAAACGCTGTGGCATTATACGGTAGCCGTGCAGCAAAAGGAGTAGTGAATGTAATTACGAAAAGAGGTGTAGCGGGCAAAAGTAGATTTGACCTTAGAGTAAACAGTGGTGTAAATGTTCCTAGAGCTTATCCTAAATATTTGGGTTCGGCAGAGTATATGACTTTGTATAATGAAGCACGCAGAAATGATGGATTGACGAACTTATATTCTGAATCCGATATTTATAATCATGCTTCAGGAATCAATAAATATCGTTATCCTAATATAGATTTTTACTCACAAGAATATCTTAAAAGTGCTTATGGCAGTTATGATGCCACGGCTGAAATTTCTGGAGGAAATGAAAGAGTAAAGTATTATACCAATTTAGGATTTGCAACGTCTGGCTCACTTTTGAATTTTGGAGAAGCAAAAACCTACAATAATTCAGATCGCCTTAATTTCCGTGGAAATATTGATGTCAATTTGAATGAGTTCATAAGCTTGAATGCTGATGCTACGGCTATTTTTTATACTGGTCGTGGAGTAAATGCTAACTTTTGGAATAGCGCAACAACTGTTCGTCCGAACCGTTTTGCTCCACTAATTCCACTTAGCATGATTGAAAAAGAAGATGCAGTTTCACAGCTTTTAATTCAAAATAGTAATAATATTATCGATGGACAATATTTACTTGGAGGTACTCAGTTAGACCAAACGAATCCAATTGCAACCATTTATTCTGGCGGTAATAACCAGTATGCTAACCGTCAATTCCAATTTAATACAGGAATTAAAGCCGACCTCAAAAATGTTTTGAAAGGCTTGAGCTTCAAATCTAATTTTGCAGTTGACTATGCTACAGAATATACATTGGCATATAATTATTCTTATGCTACTTATTCGCCTACTTGGAATAAATACAGTGGCACCGACTTAATTAGTAGCCTTGCTGTTTATAACCAAGATGCAAAATCTGGAACTCAGAACGTATCTGGAAACAAATATCGCCAAACGATTGCATTTTCAGGACAATTAAATTATGACAGAACCTATAATGAAAACCATCATTTATCTGCTATTTTATTAGCGAATGGTTTTCAACAATCAGAATCTGCGATTTACCACAAAACGAGCAATGCCAATTTAGGATTTTTAGCAAGCTATAACTACAAGCATAAATATTATATGGATTTGAGTACTGCTTACATTCATTCTGCTAAACTTCCACCAAGTAACCGTCAAGCATTTTCTCCGTCAATTTCTTTAGGCTGGAGATTGAGTCAAGAAGGTTTTCTTAAAAATTCTAACGTAGTTGACGATTTGAAATTGACAGCTTCTGCTAGCATTTTACATACAGATTTGGATATTCCAAATTACTATTTATACCAAGGTGTTTACACTGGTGCTGGTTCATGGTATGGTTGGAAAGATGGTACGGGTATTCAAGCCACTGAATCAAGAAGAGGTGATAATCCTAATATGACATTCCCTAAAAGAGAAGAAATTAATGTAGGGTTTGAGGGTTCGTTTTTCAAAAGATTATTAACAGTAAACGGAACATTCTTTGTGAATAAAATTTCAGGAAATATCATTCAGGCGTCTGTTTTATTCCCAAGTTATTTTACAACTGGTTTCCCTGTTTCTTCTTTTATTCCTTATGTAAATTACAATGAAGACAAGCGTGTTGGTTTTGACTTCGGGGCTACGCTGAATAAAAAATATGGTGAAGTAAATTGGACATTGGGCGTGAATGGTACATATTATCAAACCACTGCTATTAAAAGAGCCGAACTATATGAAGATGATTATCAAAACCGTCAAGGAAAACCACTTGATGCTATGTGGGGATTACAAAGTTTAGGATTATTCCAAGACCAAGCAGATATTGTAAATTCTCCATCGCAAACATTTGGACAAGTAAAACCTGGAGATATTAAATACAAAGACCAAAATGGTGATGGCATTATCAATGGACAAGACGAAGTATTTTTAGGAAAAGGTGGTTGGTTTGGTGTTCCGCTTACTCTAGGCGTAAACCTTACTGCTCAGTGGAGAAAACTTACTTTTTTAGCAGTGGGAGTGGGGCGTTTTGGTGGCAATGATATGCGTCGTAGCTCATACTTCTGGGTGGATGGCGAAGATAAGTATTCTGAAGTAGTTAGAGACAGATGGACAGAAGAAACAAAACAAACGGCTAAATATCCAAGACTGACAACGTTGAACAGCGATAATAATTTCCGTTCTTCTGATTTCTGGATTTATAAAACAAATCGTTTTGACTTGACTAAAGTACAGATTACCTATGATTTAACAGATGTATTAAAGATGAAATCTTTTGTACGTGAACTTGGAGTTTATGTCAATGGTTTTAACCTGCTAACCGTTTCAGATAATCGTGAAATCATGGACCTTCAACTTAATGTTGGAACAGCACCACAAACACGTTTGTTCAATTTAGGCGTAAAAGCCCTTTTCTAAGTTTTTGAAAATATCATATTTTGAATATTATACTATGTTTTATATGAATAAAGGAATATTAAAACTACTGGTTTGCGCTGCTGTATTGCTGACCGGTTGCGAAGACCTAATAGAACCTGCTATTGAAAATAACAGACAGTTAGATCCTAGTGCTTATTTACCAAGTGACTCAAGATTTCCATTCGGTATCTTACTCAATGGCTATAACAGAGTGCCAACAAATTCATGGTCTTTTAATGACGTGGCAACTGACGACGCAGTAAGTAATGACCAAGACAATGGCTATCTAAAAATGGCAACGGGTCAATGGACAGCCAACAATAATCCAGCCAATCAATGGACAAATTGTTTTGCAGGAATTCAATACTTGAACATCATGCTTGGAGAAGTAAACAAAGTTCAATGGGTAACAGACCCAGTGGCTAATAGATTGTTTACGACTAGAATTAAAGGAGAAGCTTATGGGCTTCGTGCTTTATTGATGTACCATCTTTTACTAACACATGCAGGTAAAGGAGTAAGCGGGACAATGCTTGGAGTACCTATTTTATTGAAACCACAGACAACTTCTGATAATTATAATCTTCCGAGAGCTTCTTTTGATGATTGTATGAAACAAATTTATCAGGATTTAGACAGTGCTGATGTCAAGCTTCCTTTAGACTATCAGAATTTTTCATTAGGGCAAGAATCTCTGATACCAGCAAAGTACGGGCAAGTAACGCTTGAACAGTATAACCGTGCATTCGGGGTTACTTTCAGCGGTTTGTTTACGGGTCGTATTGCTAAAGCAGTAAGAGCGCAAGCTGCATTACTAGCTGCCAGCCCAGCCTATAATAATGGAAATACAAATAAATGGACAGATGCCGCCAACTACGCTGCCAATGTATTGAATTTGAATGGAGGGTTGAACGCTGTAACAAGTAATGCAGCGAGTGGTCTTACTTGGTATGCCAATACTGCTGAGATTGCAAATATTAAGGACGGAGCTAATCCACCTGAAATATTGTGGCGTAATAACTGGGGAGAAAATAGAGATTTAGAACAAGCTAATTTTCCACCAACATTATTTGGTAACGGACGTATTAATCCTACTCAAAACCTTGTAGATGCGTTTCCAATGCTGAATGGGTATCCGATTAATAACTCAAACAGTGGCTACAATCCAGCCGACCCATATACTAATCGTGACCCACGCTTGAAAATGTTTGTGCTTGTGAATGGTACAACAGCTGGTGTAAATAATACAGCCATCAATACCACTGCTAATGGTACAACCAATGATGCGCTTAATAAAGTGGCAACTTCAACAAGAACAGGTTATTATTTGCGAAAATTATTACGCCAAGATGTAAACCTGAATCCTACATCTTCTACCAATCAGCGTCATTATAAACCGCATATTCGCTATACAGAAATTGCTTTGGCTTACGCAGAAGCTGCTAATGAGGCTTGGGGACCTACAGGTACGGGTACAAATGCTTACTCAGCTTATGACATCATCAGAGCCATCCGAAGAAGAGCAGGCATTGGTACAAGCAACAACGATGCTTATCTGGAAAGTGCAAAAGGTAATAAAGACATGATGCGGACATTAATTCGCAACGAACGTCGCTTAGAACTTTGTTTTGAAGGATTTAGATTCTGGGATTTACGTCGCTGGAACGCTGAACTAACTGAACCAGCCAAAGGAGTAAGCATCCAAAATGGTGTTTATACCTTACTTCCTGCTGTACAAGACAGAGTATTCCAGAGCTATATGAAATACGGACCAATTCCTTATTCGGAAATCTTGAAGTTCCCTGCACTTGAACAAAATGAAGGGTGGAATTAATAATCAGCTATAATTTTATTATTGACAAAATTTAATATTTATGAAGAACTTAGTTTTAATGTCGCTATTGATTCTGATTGGACTAGCCTCCTGCAATACGGAAAATGAGTTCCCAGATTTCAAATATCAAACTGTATATTTCGCTTATCAGTATCCTGTAAGAACAATTACTTTGGGCGAAGATACTTATGTGAATACAGATTTGGATAATGCCCACAAATGCCAAATTTATGCCACAACTGGGGGCGTTTACGAAAGTAGAAAAGATGTATCTATCAAAGTTGCGGTTGATAATTCATTGCTGAAAAATGGTTTACTATTCGGAGCAGGGAAAGATGAAGTACTTCCGATGCCTAGTAATTATTTCACTTTAGGTTCAGATAAAATTATTATTCCTAAAGGCACATTGGCAGGTGGAGTAGATGTACAATTAACGGACGCCTTTTTTGCTGACCCGAAATCAATCAAAAACACTTATGTCATTCCTTTAACGATGACAAGTGTAACAGATGCTGATTCAATACTTTATGGCAAACACTTTGTTTTGTATGCTATCAAATATGTAAATCCTTGGCATGGAAATTACCTCAGACGTGGAAAGGACGTTGTAACGGGTACTGTTAATCAAACAGTGGTGCGTCATGCAAAATATGTGGAAAGTGACGAAGTAAATAAACTTACCACGAAGTCATTAAGCGAGCTAGAATTTCCTGTAGTATTCAAAGACAAAGACAACAAAAATGTATCTGTGACACTTTCACTAAAGTTTGAAGGCGATGGAAAATGTACTATTGCTTCAGCAACAAGTGGTTATACTGCAACAGGAAGTGGTGCTTTTGTGAAAAAAGGAGAGAAAAATAGTTGGGGAAACAAAGACAGAGATGCACTGTATTTGAAATACGAAGTAAATGTTTCGGGAATGAAAATTTCTACTTCAGATACCCTCGTTATGCGTGATCGTACAGTAACAATGGAAACCTTTTCGCCAGTGGCAAAGTAATGATTTGTCTAAATTAGAACCGTTATTTTATGAATAAATTATATAAAATTGCACTTGGTCTGACCTCCCTTTTGGCGACTTCGTGTAGCACTTATGAGCCACTGGAGTTCGATGTGCAAAAGCCTGAAAGCATTGCGCTTCAGGAAGATATTGATGCTTATCCCGCATTAAAATCTTACATCAATCGCAGTGCTCATCCTAATTTTAAATTTGGAGTTGCTTTGTCGCTTAATGATTATGTCAATAAGGGAGTAATGTACCGACTTGCCAATAAAAACTTCGACGAAATAGCTTTGGGTTATGAAATGAAGCATGGTGCAGTAGTACAAGCCGATGGTAGCCTAGCGCTAGATAACGTTAGCAAATTATTAGCGGCAGCAAAAGAAAATAATATTTCAGTGTATGGGCATACTTTATGTTGGCATGCTAATCAGAATGCGAATTATCTCAAAGGACTCATTGCTCCATTAACAGTTACAGCCCCTTCGTTTCCTAATGAACTAAATATTTCTGCTCTGCAAAGCGGAGTATTTACAGGGTGGAATATTACAAATAATGGAGCAGGAATTTCGGTAACAAATAGCACAGGTATGGGCACGGGAACAAAAGCTATAAAACTGACAACCGCCACAGGCTCTTCTTCAGCTACAGCTTTACAATTGGTTAGTCCAAGTATTAATGTTGTAGCAGGACACAAATATGAAGTAGTCTGTTATATTAAGTCAGACATAGTAGGAGAAGGCCGAATCTCTTTTGAGGGATTAAGTAACAATACTCCTCAGGTTGACTGGATGAAAACTGGAAAAGCTTCTGCTACTTTTACAACAGGAGTTTCTTGGAAAGAAATCAGATTTCAAGTGAGTGATTTTACGGGAACATCCATCAAACTTAATTTTGATTTAGGCTATAAACCTAATGTAAACTATTACATAGATATCAATAATCTTTATGTATATGATACGCAAGGAACTGCCGCAGTAGTAAACTTAGTAACCAATGGAGATTTTGAAACTGGCTCAGGCTGGGGAGGTTATGGCGGTAACTCAAGTAGAGGAGTGTCTGCGGATGGATTAGGTTATAATAATAAAGGAAAAGCATTTTTCGTAACAATGCCAGCGAAGACGACAAATTATTGGGATGCTCAAACGGCATTGGATTTAGGTAAAAATCTTGCTAACGGTGAATCATACAGTTTATCATTTTGGGTAAAAGGAACTGCAGAAGGAATTATCAGACCAGAACTTCAAAGTCCGAGTTATGCTTCAAATGGTTTTGGTCAAATAGCTGTAACGAAAGAATGGAAATTAGTTGATGTTTCTACGACAGTAACAGCTGCAGACAGAAATAAACTTGTGATTAGCTATGGCGAATTTGCTGGGACAGTGTATATTGATAATGTAGTACTGAAAAGCTCAAAAGCAACTGGAGGAGCAGTAACCATTGCTGAAAAATCGGTAGTTGAAAAGAACACACTCATTACCAATGCTTTGGACAAATGGATGTCTGGAATGTTGGCAGTAAGTAAGCCTTATGTAAAAGCATGGGATGTTGTAAACGAACCAATGGACGATGGCAAGCCTTACGAACTTAAAACAGGAGTAGGCAGAACTTTAGTTGCTGATGAATTTTACTGGCAAGATTATATGGGTAAAGATTATGCCGTAACTGCTTTTCAGTTAGCTCGAAAATATGGTAATGCTGGAGACATACTTTTTATCAATGATTATAATCTGGAATACAGTCTGGATAAATGTCGTGGACTTATTGCCTATACAAGCTATATCGAAGGAAAAGGAGCGAAGGTTGATGGTATTGGAACACAAATGCACATTGATATTAAATCGGATAAAGCCAAGATTGCAGAGATGTTTAAATTATTAGCTGCGACTGGTAAATTGATTAAAATTTCGGAATTGGATATTGGTTTAGGAGGCGTAAAAACAGCAAATGCTACTCAGGAACAATATAAAGAACAAGCTGAGATGTATAAATATGTTATTGACAAATATTTTGAGCTTATTCCTGCTGCTCAAAGATATGGTATCACTTTATGGAGTCCGTTGGATAGCCCAGCTAATTCAAGTTGGAGAGCTGATGACCCAATTGGTCTTTGGACACAGCAATATGTAAGAAAAGTAGCCTATTCGTATGTAGCAGAATCTATTAAAGCAAATATGAAATAGCATTTTAGGTGAAAATCACTTTGGTGAATTTGCAATCCCCCACATCTAACGATGATGGGGGATTTGCTTCAATAAAAGGGTTGAGGTAGATTTAAGAATAAAAGCTACTTTAGTGCAAATATTGAAAGATAAAGATATTTTTGGCTTTTAGAAATAAATTTGATAGGGTTGTAAATTTATTCTAAAGCATATAGTTTGGATTAGGGGATGGCTATGATTTTGTACGCCAAACCAATAGTTGTTAGGTTAAAGTCTAGGAAAATGAAAAAGCTTTACTTTTTAGTCATCACTTTTTTAGTTGCTCATTGTATTATTGGGCAACAAAAGGAATATAAATTCATTAATTTAAGTAGTAAAAATGGACTGTCCTCCAATTCTATTAATGCCATTATTAAAGATAAAAATGGTTTTATGTGGTTTGGTACAGAAGATGGGCTCAATAGATTTGATGGACAAAATTTTGTTGCATATTACCATAAAGATAATGACAGCACCAGTATTGGAAGAGGTCCAGTAACAGCAATGACACAAGATAAAGTAGGTAACATGTGGTTAGCGACCAATTTTACTTTGTCTGTTTATAACCTGAATTTGGATTCTTTTATTAACTATGACTTTACTAAGTTTGGATGGATTATCAGTTTGTGTGCCGACCATTCTGGTAAAATTTGGGTTGGGACTTACTCTGGCTTGTTTGTTTTTGAACCAGTAACCAAAAAAGTTAAAGCTTTTAAAGCAAATGCTGCCCAAAAATATAGCTTAAATTCGAACACAGTTCTCTGTATTTTTGAAGATAGTCGCAACAATATTTGGGTTGGAACTGACAATGGTTTACACCTTTATAATCACTCCAAAGGGCGATTTACTAGATTTCTGAGCGACTCAAATCGTCCTAATGCTATTTCATCCAACCTAATTAATAGTATTGCCGAGGACAAAAAAGGTAAACTTTGGATTGGTACTATCAAAGGCGGGCTCAATGTAATGGATGTTGCAAAGGCTAGTTTTACCTGTTATAAATCTGATGCTAATGATGTAAATACGCTATCGAGTAATCATATCTATAAAGTATTATTTGATAAAACGGGGCAACTTTGGGTTGGTTCAGACGGGAGCATTGATATTTTTAATCCACAAACAGGTAAAGCTACCAGAGTAAAAAGCTCATTGTTAGAACAAAACGGTTTTGTACCAAGTACTAGTGGGCGTTCGGTTAGAGATATTTATATCGATGATGCTGGTATATATTGGTTTGCGGTTCATCAAGGAGGAGTAAATAAGTATGATACTAATTTGACTTTTTTTAACCATAAAAAATATAATTCATACGATCCTAATGGATTGACGGGTAGTTCTGTAATGGCATTTGGTGAAAGCCCTTCGGGTGATATATTCGTCGGAACAGAAGGAACAGGGCTGAATTTGTTTAATCGTAAAACGGGTCAGATAAAACCTTATCGACTAAAAGAACAAAAGGCAAACGTTTCCTCTGTAATTGCTTTAGAATCTTCGAAAGGAATACTCTGGATTGGTACTTATCAGGCTGGGTTATATAATATTAATATGACTACAGGTGCTTCGAGGTACTTTCATATTCCTAAAAGTAAAACAGATGCTGCTGATTCTCCTGTAAATTGTTTCAAAACAGATTTAAATGGGAAAGTCTGGATGGGAACGAATGGAAGTGGTGTTCATCGGTATGATCCTATTAGCAATTCCATAGAGTCGGAGGAAAAGATTTTTCAATTGGCTTCAGGACAAAAATTTCCATTAAACGGTTTCATTACAAGTATTGAACAAGACAAGTTGGGGAATTTCTGGATTGGCTCAAACGGTACTGGTATAGCCGTGTATTATCCAGCACAGAAACGTTTTCAAGTATTTAATCATGGTAATAGTGGGCTTCCGATAGATAAAATACAGAGTATTTTTTGTGACCATGCAGGTAGAATATGGATTGGTTCTTTGGGCGGTGGACTGTGCTTGTATAAAGTCAGTACAAATTCTTTTGAACGATTTGATGAAAATTATTCATTATCAAACAATGTAGTTTATAAAATTTTAGAAGACGAAAACGGGAAAATATGGATTAGTACCAATAAAGGAATTAGTTCTTTTGACCCACACAAAAAAGTATTTAGAAATTTTACCTATTATAATGGCGTTCAGCAAAGTACTTTTAATGTTGGCTCAGGCTTGAGAACTTCTGACGGAACCTTATTTTTTGGTGGGCTAGACGGTTTTAATTATTTTAAATCTGCCAATATTTTTCAAAAAAAGAATGTGCCGCCACTTGTAATCACGAGCTTAAAAATCAATAATAAACAAGTAAATGCTTCTGAAAATGCCGAAATAACAGAACATATTTCGATAGCAAAAGAAATGGTTTTGAGCTATAAACAGAACTTTTCGCTTGATTTTATGGCATTAAATTATACTGTTCCGCATGAAAACAGATATTCTTATAAATTAGAGGGATTTGATAAAGAATGGAATCATGCAGGAACGGCAAATACAGCTGTTTATACCAATTTAGATCCAGGAGAATACACATTTAGACTTAAAGCCTACAGCGAAGACGGTTCTTGGCAAACACCAGAAAAGGTGATTAATATTATTGTGAAACCGCCATTTTGGCGTACTTATTACGCTTATTTCTTTTATTTTTTATTGATTGTTGGGGCTGTTTGGGCTATCAGAAGAAGTTCTATTCAAAAGCTGAAAAATGAATTTTCCAGAACACAAGAGCGACTGGAAATGAAACATTTAATTGAGAAAGAACGACACGATGCAGAGCAAAAAATGGAATTGGAGAAAATCAAAGTTAAATTCTTGACGAACCTGAGTCATGAATTAAAAACGCCATTAACGCTGGTATTGAATCCGATTGAAAACCTGATGTTTCAGGAAAATAGTACTGAAAAATTGGAGATGCTTAATTTGATAAGTAGAAATGCCAAAAGACTTTTGAATTTGGTAAACCAACTACTTGACTTTAGAAGAATTGAAGCCAATGAATTAAACCTGCATAAAACTGAAGGTGATTTGGTTTCGTTTTCTCAAGAAATAGTAGATTCTTTCAAATATATCGCCGTAAGAAAAAGAATAAATCTCCATTTTGTAAGTGCTTATAGTTATTACCAAACCACTTTTGATAAAGACAAATTAGAGCGGATTTTAATTAATTTACTCTCTAATGCCATCAAATTTACCAATGATGGCGGAAATGTAAGCTTTCAGATTGCTGCTGATGGCGATACAGGCGTCAGATTAATTCTTCGTGATACGGGCATTGGGTTACCGACAGAAATGACCGATAAGATTTTTGAAAGATTTTTTCAAGTAAATAACAATGCTGACATATTAAATCAAGGAAGTGGGATAGGGTTGTCGATTGCGCAAGAATTTGTCAAGCTGCATGGAGGCACCATAAAAGTAGAAAGTGAAGAAGGAGTAGGAAGTGCTTTTATGATTTCACTGCCATTACTTCCGATTACTTTCCAACAAACAACACCACAAATAATCATCAATGAAGAATCAAATCCTATTGAAAGCTTCGCTAAAAACGAGCCGCCAAAAATGGAAATGCCTGTTGTATTGATTGTAGATGATGATGACGATTTACGAGCTTATTTAGTTGAAAGTTTGAAGACAAAATATAAAATTATAGAAGCCTCAGACGGCAGACAAGGCTGGCAAAAAGCATTGGCTTGTCATCCTCAGGTAATCATCAGCGACGTCAATATGCCAGGAATTGATGGAATAGAAATGGTGCGTAAAATTAAAACCGATAACCGAACCAAGCACATTCCTGTTATTATGCTGACAGTTTTGTCGGAAGAGAATGACCAGCTAAAAGGCTTAGAATCAGGAGCTAGTGACTATTTGACTAAGCCATTCAGTTTTCATTTATTAAGTATCAAAATAGAAAACTTATTGAGTTTGAACAGTTTGTTGAAAAATACATACAGCAAGCACATACAAGTTGAAACGCCAGAAACGGAAGTAGTTTCAGAAGATGAAAAATTCTTACTGAAGTTTTCTCGTTATGTAGAAGAGCATATTGAGAACCCCAATCTTTCGATTGAGGAATTAAGTAAAGCTATGTTTGTGAGTCGAGGAACACTTTATGTAAAAGTATTAAGTTTTACAGGTGAAACGCCCGTTGAATACGTAAGGTCCTTGAAATTGAAAAAAGCGCTTTCACTTTTGCAAAAGAACGATATGAAAATTTCGCAAATTGCCTATTCGGTAGGTTTTTCCAATCCAAATTACTTTGCCAGAGCCTTTAAAGCAAAGTATAATGTATCACCATCCGAATACGTGGCGCTTAATAAAAGTGCTGTTGTTTGAGGTTTGTGTAGAATTAAAACAAACCCATTGATTGAAGATAAATTTAGTTGATAGCTCAAATTTATCTTCAATCAATGGGTTTTCTATTTTAATTTATTCCTAATAATATTTATTTAGAACTCCAGATTGTCTAAATACTTCACAAGAAGCTTATTTTCTATTGATTTAAAAAACATTTAAAATTTTGTATTAAACAGCTAGTAAAGTGATATTTACAGAAATAATACAACATTTTTAATACACAATTGTCAAATATTGAACTATCCTTATATTTTATTTTAAAAAAACTTTAAATGCAAGGTAGGGTAAAACGAAAATTTGAAGTCTATGTAATTGAAAGTGCAAAAACTATTAAAGTTTGCCCGTGAATTTACCAATAGAAGATAACTCGAAGGATTTTAGTACAAACCTTTTAGATACGACAGCTGTCAAACATAATTTTATCGATTCTTCTCAGAAAGTAATCGATAACGAGCTCTTCATTAAAAGAATTCTGGAAGAAGAGCCTCGCAAAGGATATGAAATGCTGTTCAGAAAATATTATGCGCCATTGTGTAGCCATGCCATAAGGTATGTTTATTCAAAGGAAGTCGCTGAAGATATTGTTGCCGAGGTATTCTATAATTTTTGGCATAAAGCAATTTATAAACAAATAGATACTTCGCTAAGGGCTTATTTATATACAATGGTTCGTAATAGATGTTTTACTTACCTGAAAAGTGAGTACAATAATAACAATACTGATGATATTGTTGACTGGAATGGAGCATCTCAATTACCTCAGCCCGACAAAGTACTTGAATATGATGAGCTCTATATGCAAGTGGAACGAGTAATAAGTACTTTGCCTCAACAATGCCGAAAAGTATTTTTATTAAGCAGATTTGAAGGTAAAAAATATAGTGAAATCGCTAGTGAACTTGGCGTAAGCCAGAAAGCCGTTGAAGCACATGTAAGTAAAGCATTAGCAGAACTACGAAAAGGATTAAAAAATTATGGACTCGTGTCTCTTTTGGTCTTTTCGATATTAATGTATTATAGTAAGTGATAGTTTTCCTTTTAAATAGATGAACAAGATGAATCTAGTCAAAGAAATGATTTTTAATTATTTCGCTGGTAATGCCTCGCCTTTACATAAAAAATTAATTGAAGATTGGTTACAAGAGCCGAAAAATATCGAACAGTATTTTGAATGGCTTGACGAGTGGGAAAGAACCTGTCCGCAATTTTTACCAAATGTAGAAATCGCTCTTTTAAAAAATATAGAGCGTATAGATAATATCGTTTCCCCCATCAACGATGTCGATGTCATTAATCCTGTTTACAAAAAGCCAAAACTAAATTCATGGTGGATTGCGGCTGCGGTATGCTTGATTTTTGGAGTATCAGGATTTTTGATGAAACAGGAAATAATGTATCAATCTTATGCAACAGACTTTGGCGAGATAAGAAAAATACATCTGCCAGATGGTAGTGATGTTACGCTCAATGCTAATTCAGAATTATTTGTACCAAGATGGGGCTTTGGCACAAAAACCAGAGAAGTATTATTAGAAGGCGAAGCTGAATTTTCTGTTCAACATACGTTAGATCACCAAAAATTTATCGTTAATACCCCTGATAAACACCAAATTACGGTTTTGGGTACAGAATTCGTAGTTTATGCCAGACAACGAGGTACAAAAGTGGTTTTAAACAAAGGGAAAGTAATATTAAGCTCGGCTAATAAAAGAGAAATTATTACGATGAAACCCGGCGACATGGTCAATATTTCTAAAAAAGGAGAATTAAAACTACAAGTATTAAACAAAGAAAAACTGAGTACTCAGCTTTCTTGGAAAGACCATCGATTTGTCTTCGATAATACACCATTGAAAGAAATAGGCAGTTTAATCAAGGAAAATTTTGGAGTAGAAATAAAAATACAAACACCAGAATTAGCCAACAGAACTATTACAGGAGCCTTCAAAGCAGAAAGTGCCGAGGAATTGGTAAATGTATTAGCTGAAATGCTATCATTCAATGTCGTGAAAGAAGAGAATTCTTATGTGATTTCATTTGATAATTAAAAGTGTTTACAACTAAATAAAGAATAAATAACCCATTCAAAAATTATTCACAAAACAATCCGAATTTAATATGAGAAACAAAGCTTTACTAAGAATGCTTTGTTGTGGCATCGCCCTGAGTGTTTTTCCCTCATTGGTTTTCTCACAACTATTGGCATATTCCAATCAGAAAAGTAAAAAGTTTACTGAAAAAGAAAATACTTCTAATACCATTAAATTAAGAGAAGCTTTACTAAAGTTAAAAGAATTTTACAAAGCAGACATCTTATTTGAAGAGGGTTTAGTAGCAAACCACGAAGTACTTAGAAATCTGATTGATAATAAAAATACCGTTGAACAAAACATTGAATCTATTTTACAACCAACGGGTTTACGTTTTAAAAAAATCAAGAAAAACTCTTACGTAATCTTACCCTCGACAATCAACAAAGCAACTACTACGATTGAAAACAAAACGCAAGAACTAATCAAAACAGCAGAGACGAGTACTGAAGCTGTAGTTGAAAGTCAGGTAGCTGGAATGGTTGTGGATGACAAAGGAATTGCTTTAGCTGGAGTAAGCATTTTAATCAAAGGGACATCTAAAGGTACTTTGACAGATGAAAAAGGAGCTTATAAAATTGAAGTAGAATCTCCTAATGCAATACTTGTGTTTAGCTTTATTGGTTTCAAAAAACAAGAAATTACTGTACTTCAAAAGTCATTGATTAACGTACAAATGATTCCTGAAAATCAGGCTTTGGAAGAAGTAGTTGTTACTGCTTTAGGAATCAAAAAAGAAAAAAGAGCCCTTGGTTATGCCGTTTCTGAAATAAAAGGCGACGAATTAACTAAAGCTCGTTCTACCAACATTGCTAATAGTTTAGCGGGTAAAGTTGCAGGTTTAAATATTTCAGGAACTGCTACAGGACCAAGTGGATCAAGTAGAATTGTGATTCGTGGAAATGGTTCTATTTCTGGAAACAATCAACCTTTAATTATTGTAGATGGAATTCCTATCAATAATGACAATCTAGGTTCTGTAAATATTGGTGCAAACCGTGATGGCGCATGGACTGGTGCCGATAGAGGCGATGGGATTTCGAGTTTAAACCCTGATGAAATTGAAAATATCAGTGTTTTAAAAGGTGCTACGGCAGCGGCTTTATATGGCTCAAGAGCTTCTAATGGTGTTATTTTAGTGACAACCAAAGGCGGAAAATCAGAAAAAGGTATTGGATTAGAAGTAAACAGCAATTTTGTTGCTGAAGACTTACTAATTAAGTCTTACGACGATTATCAATATGAATATGGCTTAGGAAACAATGGCGTAAAACCAACAACGGTTGCTCAAACAGCTACTAGAAATAGCTGGGGTGGAAAACTAGACGGAAGTAATGCCATGTTTTACGATGGCGTAGAAAGACCTTATCTAGCTGTAAAAGATAATTTGAAGAAGTTTTACCAAATAGGAACTACTTTAACAAACTCTGTTGCGCTAACGGGTGCTACTGAAAAAGTGACCTACCGTTTTTCAATGAATGACTTAAACAATAAGGGTGTTTTACCAAACAATACATTACACAGAAACAATTTTGCCTTGAATCTTAATGGAAATCTTGGTAAAAATATTTCATTCGTAGCCAATGCAAAGTACATCATTGAAAAAAATCACAACAGACCAAGAGTAAACGATTCGCCCGGAAATGCCAACTTTACCATGTATGTTTTACCAACTTCGTTGGGTGTAGATGTATTAAGAAATGCAGTTTTTGATGCTAACGGTAACGAAAAAGTATGGTCTGATAATCAGTTTACACAAAACCCATATTTTGCTACGGAGCAATTTCAACAAGATGATGAAAAGAAAAGAATCATTACTTCTTTTGAACCAAAATATACCATCAATGAATGGCTTTATGTAAAAGGACGTTTGGGTTTTGATAATTTCAACCATTATTACAAAAACATCGAACCTTATGGTACTGGCTATGCACTAAGAGGAAATTATGCGGTTTCTACCCGTAATTTTACGGAGACAAACACGGAATTATTAGTAGGCTTCAACAAGAAATTCGGCGAAAAATTCAGTGTAAATGCTTTGCTTGGTGGTAACCAAATGAGACAAGTTACCAGAGTAACTGAATTTAGTGCTTCAAACAGCTTTAATATTCCTTTCTTCTATGATATTTCAAATATTGATCCATCTGCAAGAAGTTTATCAGAAGCTTATATCGAAAAAAGAATCAACTCAGTATATGGTTCTGCGGAATTATCTTACAATAATATCTTGTTCCTAACAGCTACTGCTAGAAATGACTGGTTTTCAACACTTGCAGCGGGCAAAAACAGTATTATGTATCCTTCTGTTGGTTTAAGTTTTGTAGCATCAGAGGCTTTCGTATTACCTGAAGCGATTAACTATTTGAAATTCAGAAGTTCATGGGCACAAGCTGGTGGCGATACCGACCCTTATAATTTATCTTTATATTATGCTTTAAATGGCGCACATTTAGGTTCACCAATTGCTCAAGTAAGTTCAAACCGTGTGCCAAATGCTAATTTACAACCTTTAACATCTACTGCTTCTGAGTTAGGGCTTGAAGCTAAATTATTCAGAAATAAAGTAAATGTAGATTTAGCGGTGTACAACAGAAAAACTACAAATGATATTGTAGCCGCTACAATTTCTGGAGCTTCTGGTTATAATAGTGCTTTATTTAATGTGGGAGCTATCCAAAACAGCGGTGTAGAATTATTATTGGGAGTTGCTATTACTAAAACTAAAAGCTTTACTTGGGATGCCTCATTCAATATGGGTTATAACAAAAGTGAGGTGTTAAGTTTATATGGCAATTTGAATACGCTACGTGTTGACCAGTCAAGACCTGGGGCTACTTTTATCCAACAAACCATTGGTTTACCTTATAGCCAAGTTCAAGGATATGATTTTAAAAGAGATGCTAGTGGAAACATCGTTTACAATGCACAAGGCTTTGCGATGCAAGGAGATTTGAAAAACTTTGGTACGGGTGTTTCTCCATATACTTTGGGTTTAAATAACACTTTCTCTTTTAAAGGTGTAAGCCTAAGTGTTTTAGTGGATGGTAAGTTTGGCGGTTATATTTATTCTGGTACAAACGCCTTGGCATATCGTTTTGGTTTAGCTAAAGAAACGTTAGTAGGTCGTGAAGGTGGAGTACTTGGTGCTGGAGTTACTCAATCTGGCGAACCTAATACAGTAAAAGCTCCTGCTCAGGCTTACTACAGCGGATGGTACAGTAGCATTGCAACGCCATTTGTGTATCAGTCAGATTTTATCAAATTGCGCCAAATTGTATTAGAATACAGTATTCCAGCTAAATACTTGAATAAATTACCATTCAAAGGAGCATCTGTTTCAATCGTAGGTAGAAACTTGGCTATACTCATGAAGAAAACACCAAACATTGACCCTGAGTCCACTTATAATAATGGAAATGCTCAAGGTTTAGAGTTTGCGGGTACTCCATCAACAAGGTCGTTTGGGATGAATGTAAACTTGAAGTTTTAAGGGTAATCCACCAAACAGTATCAATTTTTTAGAAAAATACAGTTAATATAATAGACAATTATGTTAAAGAAAATAACAATATGTGCTTCTCTCATCTTATCAATGGGAGCTTGTACGAAAGATTTTGAAGTAATCAATGTGAACCCAAATACACCATCAAGCGTTCCAATCGATTATTTATTAGGCGAATCTGAATTATTTATTCCTGGTTCTAGCGATGCTTCTAGTAAAGCTTGGCGTATCAACTTTGGTTTTGCGGCTTGTTTTGTTCAACAGATGTCATCAATAGATGTAACATTTTATGGCGGTAGTTTCTATAATTCTGGCTCTAACAATTTTACTTCATTTTTCGATTATTCATATCCCAATGCTGTGAAAAGTTTGGTTAATGTAATTGATATAGCTAAAAAAGACGCCAAATATATCAATGTGTTGTCGATGGCTAGAATCCTGAAAGTAATGGAAATGGCTAGGCTTACCGATCTTTATGGAGACATTCCTTATTCTGAAGCGGGAAAAGCATTTTTAGATGGTAATTTTTCGCCGAAATATGATGCGCAGAAAGACATCTATTTTGATATGTTGAAAGAATTAGATGAAGCAGGTAAAGCATTTAGTGCAACAGCTTATATTCCTAAAACGGCTGATTATATTTATTCAGGCGATTTAGACAAATGGAAACGAGCAGCGAATACTTTAATGCTACGTTTAGCAATGAGATTACAGAAAGTAGATGCCACTTCTGCGCAATCTTGGGCTAAAAAAGCCATTGATGGCGGTTTGATAACGAGTAACAGTGAAACCATTGCCTTTAAATTTGATAATACTGGTGCAATGATTAACTCAAACCCAAATTCATGGGTGCTAGGACCAAGCGGACAAAATATTGCCAATTTGAATAATGCGGGCGTACAATGGGGCAAAACGCTTATCGACCTTTTAAAGACTCGTAAAGACCCACGTTTATCGGTTATTTCTAGTTTAAGAAATGGCGACAAAACCATTGAAAACCAAAGAGGATTACCAAATGCAACTGATGCTATTATATTAAACACTTTAGAGGAGAAAAATCTTAATAATTACTCTCGTCCTAGCAGTAATTTGATGAGCTTGGCTACTCCTTGGATTTATATGACTTATGCCGAAGCACAATTATTAAAAGCAGAAGCCATTGAAAGAGGTTGGGTAAGTGGCTCGGCAAAAACTGCTTTTATTGAAGGACAAAGTGCAGGAATTAACCAACTTTCAGTTGTTGGAAGCACTATTACAGCAAGCGATTTAAGTACTTATGCAACGTTAAATGCTTATCCTGAAACTGGAAATTTAGACAATAAACTAAATGCTATTCATACAGAATTATATTTGATTCATGCTTCAACCCTTAATCATATTGAAGCTTGGGCAAACTGGAGAAGAACGGGCTATCCAAATTTAAATCCAGTAAATTATTCTGGTAACGAAACTGGTGGAGTGATTCCTCGTCGCTTACGTTATCCATTAAGCGAACTGGGTATCAATCCTAATTTCAAAGACGCTATTACTCGTCAGGGTCCAGACTTATTTACAACCAAAGTATGGTGGGATAAATAATATTGCTACAAATTACGACTGGCACAATTTTAACAGTGCCAGTCGTAATTATTTTCAAAGAAGATTCTTATTATTAATCAATCACAAAAGTCATCTCAGATTTGTATCTGATTGTTTGATAATCTTTTCCTTTAAAAGTACCCGGATTTGTGTCAATCCATTCTAATTCAACCAAATACAAACCTTTTCCAGTTGGTGTAAATGTTGTTTGTCCATTTTCATTAGTGAATTTTGTTTTTTCCCACGTTTGTGGATTGATAATCGTTAATTTGGTTTTGGCTAAAGCTTGCTTGTCTTTAAAAGCCGACAAAGTAATTTTACCATTTTCTTGATTTGCCGTAACATCTAAGAATTGAAGATTCTTCGCATTTGTTGCACTAGCTTTCCCAACTTGATAAGTTGTTCTCATAAATTGTACGGGACGAGTAATGCCTAAATTATGTTTCGTAAAATCTTGTACTTCACGGGTATCATTTATTGCCAAAATCTGATAATTTCCATTGGTTGTTGGCGTAAACGTTCCTTCCCAATGCGTTTCTTTCTGAACCATATTGATAGCCGATTGCTTTCCCAAAGCATCAATAACAGAGACTTTTAACTCAGCCATTTTATCAAGTTTATTACCCTTTTCTCTTATTGCTTCAGCATATTCTCCATAAAACATTAAGATTTTAACAGGTTCACCGATTTTTCCAGAACCTTGTGTTTCAAGCCAATATCCATGTGCCCTTGATAAAAATGGGAGGCAAATAATTGTCAATAATAGACATAGCTTTAATAATGTTGTATTACTTTTCATGGTATGAAAATTGTTAATTTTATTTAGACTTATTATAAATAATAGCGCAAAGCTACATGTGATAATCTATACTAGCAAGCATTATTTAATATAATTCTAAATAGTAATTCATCCATCATTTTATAATGGGCGAATTACTATCCAATCAAAGTATGTAATAATTCCTTCAGAATGATTAGGAAATTAATCGAGCAAAGTGATTTTCTAAATGGTTGCGCATTCCATTTCTAAATAATTCTGGTGAACCATTTTCTAAAATATCTACCAAGCCTTTGTGCGAGACAAACTTTCTTTTTTGTACTTCCTTTTTCAATAAACCACTGTTATGGACATAATCGAAAATCGGCAATAGCATTTTCTGAAAAGTCTTCATGGTTTTGTTACCTGTTATTTCGTACAGTTTTCCGTGAAATTTAATTTCGTGCTCAATATTAAAAAGATGCGATTCACTTGACGCTGGCTCATTTTTAACAATTTCTTTGAGTTCCTCAATATCTTTTGGGGTGATTTTCTGAAATATAAAATCCGCCATTCCGATTTCTAATACCAGTCGAATTTCGAAAATCTCTTTCAGTGTTTCTTCGTTCAAAATATGAGGATTCATACTTTTACTCATGATTCCGAAAATATCTGGACTCGTAATTACAGAACCTTTTTTCTTCTTAGATTCAATAATACCCATTGTGCGAAGTCTGGTAATGGCTTCTCTAATTACCGTGCGACTTACTCCTAATAGTTCTACCAGTTCTATTTCTTTAGGGATGACATCGCCCACTTTTAGCTTCCTACTTTGTAGTAATTCAACCAAATTGGCTTCTACTTTATCCACCAATGAGCTATTGTCAACAGTTATAAAATTATTATTAATAGATTCCTTTGTCATATTATGTATTACTTATTTAGAATAAAAGTAGGTAAAATATTTCATTTTATGAAATATTCATGATTATATCAACTGTAAAGCGCTATTTAGCTTTGTATGGGTACTTATTGAAGAATATGCTGTTTTCTTTTTAAAGATAATGTAAAGTAAGCCTTTTAACGACAAAACATCACAAAATAGCCATTAAGTATTACATATTTATCTTCATAAATACTCTTACTAAGTATATTTTTGGTGCTACTTTTGAGTATTTGTCACTATTTATAGATATTTTATAAAAATATTCGAATAATGTTATGAAATTAAAAAGATGTTCTATAGTTTTGTTATGTCATACATAATACAAAAATAAAACTAGGCTTCATTATGAAAAACGTTTATCAGAAAATTGGTTTCTTGATTATCTGTTGCCTTTGCCTACTAAGCGCATGGGGACAAACCAAAAAGATTAATGGCAAAGTAATTGCCGCTGAAACAGGAGAGGCTTTACCCGGCGTATCTATTATTTTGAAAGGAAAAACTACTGGAACCATTAGCAACGAAAATGGGGAATTTAGTGTAACAACTGCTGAGGGAGATATATTGGTACTGAGTTATGTTGGCTATCTTAAAGAAGAAATCAAAGTAAGTGGAAATACTTTTTTGAACATCAAACTCAGAGCAGATGTCACTTCTCTTGGTGAAGTAGTGGTGGTTGGTTACGGAACGCAGTCACGTCGGAATATTACCAGTTCGATTGGAAAGCTTGACAAAGATGTACTTTCGAATGCTCCGAGAGCCAATGTTGGAACAGCTTTGCAAGGTTCTTTGGCGGGTTTACAAGTTGTAAATCGAACAGGAACGCCCGGTGCAGCGCCATCAATTTTATTGCGTGGCGGGGCTTCAATTAATAGCCCGGGTTCGCCTTTGGTAGTGGTTGATGGCGTAATTAGGTCATTAAATGACATCGCTCCAGACGATATTGAGTCGATAGAATTGTTGAAAGATGCTGCATCAACGGCTATTTATGGTGCTAGAGCCAACAATGGAGTAATTATAATTACCACAAAACAAGGTAAAACTGGCACCGCACGTGTAACCTATAAGTTTACAGCGGGCTATAACCAAAACCGTGAAGGTTATAAATACATGAATGCCCGAGACTATATTTATTATAATAGATTGGGAAATTTGAACTCAGGTAGAACGCTTGCACAAGTAAATTCATCAAGAGGTTATGGACTATTGACGGACGCTGCCAATTTAGCACTTTTTGACATTCGAATAAACAATGCTGCTAATGCTGGCTTGCTATCGCAAGGTTGGTTGGCGATGGATGACCCTTATGGCGGTTCGATTTTATACAAAGAACACGGAGGAGAAATTGAAAATTTAGTTTTCAGAAATACCTATACAAAAGACCATTATGTTAGCGTAGAAGGTGGCAACGATCGTGGAAAGTACTTTGCCAGTTTTGACCATTATAAAGAAGATGGCGTAATTGTGGGTTCAGATTACAAACGTTATACAGGGAATATCAATGGTTCTTACAAAGTAAAGCCGAACCTTGAAGTAACAACAGGAACAACCTTCTCGACTTCTTCCCAAAATGGTACTTTAGCTTCAGAATCCAATGTATTGTACAGAAGTTTAGCGATTTGGCCTACGATGAATCCTTGGTTAGATTCTTTGCAAACAATGCCCAACCCTGGAAATGGCGTGAGCGATAGTAATCCTTTGTATTGGTTACAAAAAACAAAACGTAATAGCGAAGTCAACCGATTTACGGTAAATGCTTCTGCCAAATATGATATTACGAAAGATTTGTACGTAAAAGTAGCTGGAAATGCTTATCTGTTTGAATCGCTAAATCAGTCGTTTAATCTTGCTACGCAAAACTATACCAACTTATATACCAATCCGCCCTCGTTTAGCAATGCTACTCGCAATTCACTTGCGAATTTCTCAAGGTCGGTACAACAGCAATACAATGCTATTATTAATTACCAAAAAAGTATCGGTGAATCGCACCATTTCAACACAATGCTTGGGGCAGAAATATTCAGCCAAAAAGGTTTTGAAATGCAAGTTTTAGGGCAAAATGCTCCGACAGATGATATCGAAACAGCAAATGCTTCAACAACTTTTGCGGCTGGAAGTAATTATTCAACCAGAGATGAGTACAAAATTGTGTCGCAATTTGGTCGCCTCAACTACGATTTTGACGAGCGTTATTTGGTGAGTCTTGTGTTCAGAAGAGATGGAGTATCAAGTTTGGCAACTGACAATCGTTATGGATTCTTTCCGGGGATGTCGGCTGGTTGGAATCTTCACAAAGAAAAATTCTTTGCTGAAAGTTCACTTAACCAATATATAAGTGCCTTAAAACCACGATTTAGTTATGGTATTAATGGAAATGTGGCAGGAATTGGCAATTACGAAGTACAAGGCGTGTACGGTTCGCAAGGTAATTATAACACCAGTTTAGGTTTTTTAAGTACAAGTATTATCAACTCTGGCTTGCGTTGGGAAAAAAGTAAAACCTTGGATTTAGGCTTAGACATTTCCTTCCTTAATAATCGCTTTAGTATAATGCTAGATTATTATGACCGTAGAACGAGCGATTTATTGACCAATTTAACCTTGCCAAGTTATGTAGGATATAGCTCGGTAAGAACCAACCTCGGAACCTTTCAAAATACTGGTCTTGAATTGACGGTGAATGCTAGCATCTTGAAAAATCCAAATGGAATTTCTTGGAATATGGGTGGAAATGTTTCGTTTGTGGGCAATAAAATCTTGCAATTACCATTCAATGGAAATGAAAATAATCGACAAGGTGGCTTGCAAATTTATGACCCAATTCAAGGTAAAGTAGTGTGGGTTGGCGGTTTACAAGAAGGACAACCTTTGGGAGCTATTTACGGTTTTAAACAAGTTTCAATCTTTAAAAATGAAGAAGAAATCGCCCAACTAGCTGCTAATAGAGTAGATGCCATTGCAGGAATCGGTGGTCCATCTACTACTATGACGAACAAAATTGCTCCGGGCGATGTCAATTGGCTAGATGTTGACAATAACAATATTATCGACTCACGTGACCAAGTATTTCTAGGGAATATCAATCCAACGGTTACAGGAGGTTTTACTTCAAATGTTAGTTACAAAGGATTTTCTCTTTTCACCAGATTTGATTTTGCTTTAGGACATACCATTTATAATGACTTGGTAGCACGCACGCTTGGTAATTATCAGGGTACTTTAAACTACATGGAAATGCAAAAAGATGCGTGGTCGCCAACCAATACCGACACTGATATTCCAAAAGTATATTATGCCGACCAAGTGGGTGCACCAGCAGGTAAAAAGAACTATACTCGTGCAAACAACGCTGGGCAAGTATTGAACGGAAACAATTCAAGATTTTATGAAAAAGGAGATTATTTAGCTTGTCGAGAAATTACCATTTCTTATGATTTATCTAAGAATAAATTCTTGAGTAAATGGTTCTCACAAGCACGTGTTTATACCAATTTTAACAACCTTTTTTATGTCACGAAATTTAGTGGACCATCGCCAGAACCACCAGCAGGCGGTATTTATGCAGGTACATATCCAACGCCAAAATCAGTGGTATTAGGTCTTCAGGTTTCATTTTAATTATTAAAAATTACTTTCATGAAAAATATCATTAAAACCATATACATCAGTTTGGGGATTAGTTTGCTATTTACCTCATGCAATACTCAACTGGATTTAGCGCCTGAAAGTAGTATCAGCGACGCCAATTATTGGAAAACTGCCGACCAATTTGATGCTTTTGTATCGGGTATTCACGTTCGTTTCAGAAGTCACAATGCCAGTTTTCAGGCTTTGGGAGAAATGCGTTCTGATATTTTTGGGACGGAAGACAATAGCCCAAGTACTTTCACGGGTGAAGCCACGCAAGGTTTAGAACGCATGTGGTTGCAAAATCTGGACATGGATAATACAGGTGTGAGCAATTTTGGAGGATTTTACAGCAATATCGTTCAACTCAATTTGTTGATTCATAAGCTAAATGCTACCAATATTGTTTCAGATGCCAATAAAAACTATTATTTGGGTATTGCACATGGGATGCGTGCATTTTATTACTTTCATTTGTATCGTTCATGGGGCGGTGTGGTAATTCAAACAGAGCCTGTTTTATCAATAGATATTGCAAATTTGGCAAAAGCGGCTTCACCTGAAGCAGAAGTAATGACCTTGATTAAAGCTGATATTGATAAATCGGAAAGCAGTTTTGGTACTAATTATACTTTCAGAAATAATAAAGGCTATTGGTCAAAAGCAGCTACGCTGATGCTAAAAGCCGAAGTATCACTTTGGAATAGTCATCGTGGTGGTGGTTCTGTTGATGCCACTACGGCATTAAATGCGCTGAATGACATCAAAACAAATATTCCGAACTTAACTTTATTACCCAATTATAGCACAGTATTTACTGCTGGTAATAAAGGGAATAATGAGATTATTTTTGCCATTCGATATGTACTCAATGAAGCTACAATGGGTTTTGTTGCGAGCTCATTTGTTCCACAATCTGGTTTGATTTCCAACTTTTATGATCTCAATGGTTCACGACAATTTAATGTAACTACCGACAACTGGGGAGGACTTTTGCGTGCGCCAGTACGTATTGCTACTTATCAAAAATTTGATGATAACGATAGTCGAAAATTGTCTTCTATTCAACCTGCTTTTAGTAAAAAAGGTACTGGGTTTGAATTGGTGGGTTGTTTTATCAATAAATTTCAAGGAGAACAAAATGCGGGTTCACGTGCTTTTACCAACGATTATCCTATTTATCGTTATGCAGATTTATTATTAATGATGGCAGAAGCAAAAGTAATTTTAGGACAAAATCCTGCTAATGAAATCAATTTAGTGAGAGCCCGTGCTTATGGAGCAAAATATGATGCAAGCAAATACGCTTTTCCAAATCAAGCCAAAGATGCTAGTCCACTCAATGCCATCTTAGATGAAAGATTATTTGAATTTGTTTTCGAAGGAAAAAGATGGTACGATTTACGCCGTGTAGGCAACAATTATGTATTTGCTAATACTAGCCTTTCATCAAACGAAGCATTCAAATTATTATGGCCAATCGACCGTAACTCACTGACAAACAATAGGTCATTAGTACAAACTGCTGGTTATCCAGTCTTTTAGTTTTATCATCCAGAGCGGGTACTCGCCTGCTCTGGATATGATTTTCTATTTTTTAAAATGATAATTTATATGAAAACAACACATCTTTCTGGACTTATTGCGGCGCCATTTACGCCCATGAATGCCGACGGAACCCTTAATTTAGCGGCTATTCCAGCTTATTATCAAATGCTTAAAACCAATGGCGTAACAGGTGCATTCATCTGTGGTTCTACGGGCGAAGGCGTTTCAATGACACAAGTAGAGAAAAAAGCTGTTGCCGAAGCATGGGCAATTTGTACTCGTCACGATGACGATTTTAAAGTGATGTTATTTTTGGGAGGAACCAGCCTCACCGATTGCAAAGAGTTAGCGTTGTTTGCTCAAAAAATTGGCTTATACGCTATTTCATTTACAGCTCCTTTTTACTTCAAACCTGCTTCGGTAGAAATGTTGGCAAATGCTTGTAGAGAAGTAGCCGCTGTTGTGCCAGAAATGCCATTTTATTATTATCATATTCCTGTGTTGACGGGTGTAGATTTTGCCATGTATGATTTGTTAAAAGCGATAGATGGCAATGTTCCTAATTTTGCGGGCATCAAATATACTCATGAAGATTTTATGGATTACCAATCGTGCATGAGCTTTCAAAACGAAAAGTATGATATGTTATGGGGACGAGACGAAAATATGCTTTCAGCCTTGGCTTTAGGAGCAAAAGGTGCGGTTGGGAGTACTTTCAACTATGCAGCACCACTGTATCATCAGCTTATTCAGTCTTTTGAAGACAATGATTTAGTAAAAGCAAGAGCGTTGCAAATGACTTCAATAGAAATGATTCGTTTATTGGGAAAATATGGTGGGATTTCTACAGGAAAAGCATACATGAAATTAATCGGTCATGACTGCGGAACGTTTAGAGCACCCGTTAGAAATATGACGTCAGCCCAGTTCGAAGTATTCAAGCAGGATGTGGAATCATTGAATTTCTCCTTATTTTGCTCAAAATCTATTCAACACATTCATGAAGCAAATTCTAATGTCTCTTTCACTCTCGATTTTAACTTACAATAGCATTGCTCAAAACAATGCTATTCAAACCATTGATTGGAGTATTCCGACCCAACTTCCTGTTGCCGAAGGACATCACAAACAAATGGGTTTAGCTGGGGCTATCGCAGGATACTGTCGAGATGTATTTATCGTGGCTGGAGGATCCAATTTTGAAGATGCTCTTCCTTGGGAAGGGGGAAAAAAGAAGTATTTCGACGATATTTATTTCTTGAAAAAAGACATAAATGGCGTAATTGCTTGGCAAGAAAAAACCTTACGTCTTCCCGAAAAGAAGGCTTATGCAGCTGTGGTAAATACTTCTGATGGAATAATTTACGTGGGAGGAGAAAATGAAAAAGGATTAAGTAATAAAGTTGTTTTAATACAAGTATTTCGTAATCAGATTAATACAAAAATATCGTTGTTCCCCGATTTGCCTTTTGCACTTACTAATGCAGTAGCAACATTGGTCAATAATCAATTATTTGTTGCTGGAGGCGAAAAGATAGATGGAGTTTCATCAGCATTATTGCGCTTAGATTTAAACAATTTAGCACTAGGCTGGAAAATCTTGCCAGATATTCCTGAAAAAGTATCACATACGGTTTTCCTTAATCATGGCGAAAAACTGTATTTGTTGGGTGGTCGCCAAAAGCAAGCATCAGGAATCAGTACTTTATTCAGTGCTTGTTTTGCGTTTAATTTAATCACCCAAACATGGGAGAAACTTCAAGATTTGCCCTATCCTTTATCGGCAGGAACAGGCTGTGTCGTTGGGGAAAATACTTTAGCAATGTTCGGTGGTGATAAAGGAACAACTTTTCATCAGGTAGAAAAGTTACTCGTTGCCATTCAAGCGGAACAAGACTTAGAGAAGAAACAGCGATTAATTCAAGAAAAAAATCAATTGCAGATAAATCATCCCGGTTTTAGTCAGGAAGTATTATTGTACAATATTACTAGTAATCAATGGACTAGCACCAATAACATCGGTTTTCAAACGCCAGTAACTACGCAAGCAGTTATGTGGGATAAACAAATTATCATTCCTTGCGGAGAAGTAAAAGCGGGTGTGCGTACAGCGAATATTTTGGTGGGAAAACTAAACCCATAGATTTGATTTGTAAAGTATTAATATTTCAATTTAGAAAAAATGGCTTCAAAAACATATAAATGGTTGGTAGTAGCTCTATTATGGGGCGTAGCTTTACTCAATTACTTGGATAGACAAATGCTATCGACCATGAAAGCAAGTATGCAGGCGTCTATTCCAGAGCTACAAACTGCTGCAAATTTTGGCTATTTGATGGCTATTTTTCTGTGGATTTATGGTCTTATGAGTCCCGTTGCTGGCATTGTAGCAGATAGATTCAATCGAAAATGGATAATTGTAATCAGTCTTTTTGTTTGGTCTAGTGTTACTTTTTTGATGGGATATACTACTTCTTTCAACCAACTTTTTTGGTTAAGGGCATTAATGGGCGTTAGCGAAGCTTTGTATATTCCTGCGGGTTTGTCGCTGATTGCCGATTATCATAGTGATAAAACTCGCTCGGTAGCCATTGGTATTCACATGACTGGTCTTTATGTTGGGCAATCACTAGGTGGATTTGGAGCGACTATTGCGGAACATTATTCATGGCAAGAAACCTTTCATTTTTTTGGTATTATCGGTATTATTTATGCTTTGATATTACTCTTACTGTTGAAAGAACAAAAAATAAAAACAAGTAAAAAAGTTGAAAATGAGGCGCCAAGACCGCTTTTGAAAGATTTGAAAGTACTATTTGGAAATCTTTCATTTTGGTTATTGCTATTCTATTTCACAATTCCAAGTTTGTCGGGTTGGGGAATTAAAAACTGGTTACCTACACTTTTTGCCCAAAATTTACAGATTGAAATGGCAAAAGCTGGTCCACTTTCTACGATTGCCTTGGCTGTGTCTTCTTTGTTTGGCGTTTTATTTGGAGGAGTATTATCAGATAAATGGATACAGAAAAACCCCAGAGGACGTATTTTTACCAGCACCATCGGACTGGGGTTAACTGTTCCCGCCTTATTGTTTTTGGGCTTTGGACATAGTGTAGTGCATTTGGTTTGTGCAGCACTTTGCTTTGGCTTTGGTTACGGTATGTTCGACGCCAACAATATGCCGATTTTATGTCAATTTGTTAGTCCACAGCACAGAGGTACTGCTTATGGTATCATGAATATGTGTGGCGTATTTGCAGGGGCTTTTATTACCAATCTTTTAGGAAAATCAACCGACCAAGGGCAACTCGGCTACGACTTGGCAATTTTAGCGGGTTTTGTCTTACTGGCTTTAGCTATTTTTTTAGGGAAAATGATGCATATTCGGATTAAGGATTTTTGATTTTGGACTGAAAAGTACTCCAATTATCATTCACTTGATTTGAATTTTCCATGTTACAATTCCCTAATTTTCAAAGGAGAAAAAGATGTACTCAACACAAGAACTTATAGATTTAAGAGATTTTTATCGGAAACAATTATTGGATGATACGATTCCTTTTTGGTTTCCAAGAAGTATCGATATAGAACAAGGAGGTTATTTATTGATGCGAGACCAAACAGGCAATTTGCTTGATGACGACAAAGCTGTTTGGATTCAAGGCAGAGCGGCGTGGATGCTTGCCACTTTATACAATACTTTTGAAAAAGATAGCAAATGGATAGAAGGCTCCAAAAGCGGTATCGATTTTTTGAATAATCATTGTTTTGATACTGATGGACGAATGTTTTTTCATGTAACTCGTAATGGACAACCCCTTCGAAAAAGACGTTATTTCTTTTCAGAAACCTTTGCGGTGATTGCAAATGCTGCCTATGCCAAAGCAAGTGGTGATTCACAAGCTGCTGATAAAGCGAGAGAACTTTTTGGTAAGTGCATCGAATATGCTAGTAATCCAAGTTTATTACCTGCCAAATTCACGGCTGTGCGTCCAGCAAAAGGTATTGGAGTACCAATGATTATGATTAATACTGCTCAACAATTGCGAGAAAATATTGGCGACGAGCGTTGCGATGAATGGATTAGTCGTTGGATAACGGAAATTGAGCGTGATTTTATCAAAGATGATATTCAATGTGTGATGGAAAGTGTTGCCTTAGATGGAAGTATTATCGACCATATCTACGGGCGAACGCTGAATCCGGGACACGCTATGGAAGGTGCTTGGTTTATTTTGCATGAGGCACGTTACCGAAATAACGACCAACATTTAATTGCCTTGGGTTGTAAAATGCTAGATTATATGTGGGAACGTGGTTGGGATAAAGAGCATGGAGGTATTTTATATTTCAGAGATGTTTATGATAAACCTGTGCAAGAATATTGGCAAGACATGAAATTCTGGTGGCCTCATAACGAAGTAATTATTGCCACTTTGTTAGCGTACTTAATGACAGGCAATGAAAAATATGCCCAATGGCACCGTTTGGTGCATGATTATGCTTATTCACATTTTCATGATAAAGAGTATGGTGAATGGTTTGGTTATTTACACCGTGATGGTACTGTAGCACAAACTGCTAAAGGAAATCTCTTCAAAGGTCCCTTTCATTTGCCTCGCCAAGAATGGTATTGTTATAAAATTTTAGCAGAATTTTTAGAAAAATAAATCTCATGAAAAATACTCTTTTACTGATTATACTCTTTTTATTTTTTGGTACAATTGCGTCAAAAGCTCAATCCGTTCCAGTATTTACTGCTGGTACTGAAGGGCATAAATCTTATCGTATTCCAGCTATTATCAAACTTCCAAGTGGCGATCTTTTAGCTTTTGCCGAAGGGCGTGTACAAGGTGCTGGCGACTTTGGCGATATTAATATTGTATTGAAAAGAAGTAAAGACAACGGCAAAACTTGGGGAAAACTTTCAACAGTCGTCAACTATGATACACTTCAAGCAGGCAATCCTGCTCCTGTGGTTGATTTAACCGATAAGCGTTTTCCGAAAGGTAGAATTTTTCTTTTTTTCAATACTGGAAACAACCATGAAGGCGAAGTCCGTAAAGGAAAAGGTTTGAGAGAAGTATGGTACAAAACTTCTACTGATGGTGGATTTACTTGGAGTGATGATGTGAATATTACGACACAAGTACATCGTCCCAATCAGCCACAAACTAATCCTATGTATAATTTTAAAGAAGATTGGCGCTCGTATGCCAATACACCGGGGCATGCAACGCAGTTTTTAGCAGGAAAATACAAAGGTCGTATCTATGTAGCAGCCAATCATTCAGAAGGGAATCCACGTAAACAATCTGCTGATTATTTTGCTCACGGATTTTATACTGATAATCACGGAGAAAGTTTTCAATTAAGTGAAACCATCATGAAAGAAGGTGGAAATGAAGCCACAGCGACACCTATTTCGGGAAATCGTTTGATGCTAAATGCCCGTAATCAAAAGGGTGACGTTAGGCAAAGAATTGTGGCAATCAGCAATAACGGAGGACAAACATGGGATAAAACCTATTTTGATGCCAATTTGCCAGACCCCGTTTGTCAAGGAAGTATTTTGACGATAGGACAACAAAAAGGCAAACATATTTTAGCATTCTGTAATGCCGCCGATACCCAAAAACGTGACAATTTAACCCTGAGAATTAGTTTTGATGATGGGCAAACTTGGCCTATTGCCAAATTGGTTGATAAAAGCAGTGATAAGCAACAAAATGACTATACTGCCTATTCGGATATTGTAGCAATCGGCAAGCGTGAAATTGGAGTTTTATATGAAAAAAGTAACTATACACAAATCGTTTTAAACACAATATCATGGAAGTAAAAACGCTTGTAACTTATTTCTTAGTACTTTTCTGTCATTTTACGGCATCCACTCAAGTAGCGGTTCCACAATTTAGCGATTCGTTATTTTCGACCTATTATCATCAACGAGTATCGCATTTTAAAAGTCTTCCGCAAACTCAAAGTGATATTATTTTCTTGGGAAATAGCATTACTGACGGCGGAGAATGGAGTGAAATGTTTCAGGATTTACATGTTAAAAATAGAGGCATTAGTGGCGATAATACGGCAGGAGTTTTACATCGTTTATCAGAAGTATATAATCGTAAACCCGACAAAGTTTTTTTGCTAATTGGCACGAACGACTTAGCAAAAGGTATTTCGCCAGATAGTGTTATCAAAAACATTCGTTGGATTACGACAATACTCAAAGAAAAATCGCCCAATACAAAGATTTTTGTACAAAGTATTTTACCGGTAAATGAGTCTTTCAATAAGTTTGGAGGACATACCAGTAAAAAGCAACAAATCTTGTCTGTGAATAAAATCCTCAGTACGATTTCAGCAAGTATTCCTTTTACTTTTCTGGATATTCATGCTGCTTTAGCTGATTCAACTGGAAGGTTAGATGTTCGCTTCACCAATGATGGTTTGCATTTGAATGGTGCGGGTTATCAAAAATGGAAATCATTAATAGAACATAAAATGTATTTACTGCCCAGCCTGTTACCATTTCCTAAACAACTGGCTTGGACAAGACAATTGTTTTTATTAAAAACCTGTAAAACAATTTATTACAATCATTCTTCTTTAAAAAGAGAAGCCGTTTTTTTACAAAAACAATTGGCTAAAAATGGGTTTAAAGTAAATATTACTTCTAAAAAAGACCCCAAAAATACTTGTATTGAACTCCTTCTTAGCAAATCGCCAGCGAATCATTTACCTGTAGAAGCCTATCAATTGAGAGTCAATACTGAAAAGGTTTCTTTAAGTGCTAATACTGCTCATGGAATTTTTAACGGCATTCAAACGCTTGCTCAATTGCAAGTCGGGAATGTAATTCAAGGTTGTGAAATTAGTGACAGTCCTGCTTTTTCTTGGCGAGGGTATATGGTGGATGTAGGTCGTAATTATCAGTCGATGCCACAATTATTGCAACAGATTGAGACAATGGCAAGATATAAACTTAATGTTTTTCATTTTCATTCAACCGAAGATATTGCTTGGCGTTTGGCAGTAAAAAAGTATCCTCAACTTACTGCTCCAAAAACAATGCAACGCCAGCAAGGAAAGTATTATAGCAGCGCTGAGATAAAACAGTTAATCGCTTTTTGCGAAGAAAGACATATTGAATTTGTCCCAGAAATTGATATGCCCGGACACAGCCAAGCTTTTGAAAGAGCAATGGGAGTAACCATGCAAAGTGCTGAAGGATTACGTATTGTAAAGGAAATTATCAAAGAGTTTTGTGAAACATATCGAGTAAAATACCTTCATATTGGTGGTGATGAGGTTAAAATAACCAATTCCAATTTTTTGCCAGAAGTGATAAAATATGCTGAAAGTTTTGGTAAAAAAGTAATTGGCTGGTCACCAGGTGGAAACCTTTCAGACCAAACCATTCGTCAACTTTGGATGGGACATGAACCTATTTTAAAAGATTATCAGTACATTGATACACGACATTTATACATCAATCATTTAGACCCATTGGAGGCTGTCACAACAATTTTTCATCGAAAAATTGGGGACAAAGATTCCTCTGATACTCATTCGCTAGGAGCAACACTCTGTTTGTGGCACGACAGAAATATTCAGAAGGAACAAGATTTATTAATAATGAATGCCGTTTATCCAAGCTTATTAGCCTTTGCAGAACGTACTTGGCTTGGTGGTGGAGAGACTAATTGGATAACGAATGTTTCAGCAAGTGATTCGAAAAAGGCAGCAATTTTTCAAGCATTTGAAGAAAGATTGATGGCTGAACGTTATCGTTTTTTTTCCAAAAAACCATTTCCATATCATCCACAAGCGCACATTCGTTGGCAAATGTTTGGTCCGTTTAATAATAAAGGGAATTTAGAAGCAAATTTTTCTCCAGAACATCCTAAGTTTTTAGAAACTAATCCATTGACAAATTTAGAAGCTTTGGGTGGAACTATCGTCTTGCGACATTGGTGGTCGCCAACAGTAAAAGGAGTTTTGCCGAATCCATTAGAAAACACGACTTGGTATGCCATTCAACAAGTGTGGAGCGACACCGATACGACGGCTTTTTTATGGCTTGGCTTCAATAATATATCAAGGTCAATGGCCACAAATGTGCCCAACTCGCAACAATGGGATGAACGTTTTAGCAAAATATGGCTAAACGACGATTTACTTGAGGCACCAGATTGGAAAAACGGAAATCAAAAGCCAAACTTAGAATTGCCTTTGATTGATGAAGGTTACGAATACAGAAAACCCTTATTGATAAAGCTAAAAAAGGGCTGGAACGAAATTAAAGTAAAAGCTCCTGTGGGCAGTTTTAAAGGAAAAGATTGGCAAAATCCAGTGAAATGGATGTTTACTGCACTTCCATTTTTTGAATAGCATTAACATGAAAAAGATTACACTTTGTCTATTGTCGCTTCTTGCGTGCTTGTGTCAAACGGTACAAGCACAGCTTGAGTTTCCTCTAATTTTTACCGACAACATGGTTTTACAGCAAAATATGGAAATTCCTGTTTGGGGAAAATCTTGTAAAAACTGTGAAGTTACCGTCTCTTTTGATAATATTTCAAGAAAAACAAGAGCAGATAAAAAAGGAGATTGGCAACTGAAAATTCCTGCTCATACGGCTGGCGGACCTTTTCAGTTAAGTATTTCTGATAAAAAGCAAGCTAAAACTTTACAAAATATTCTTGTGGGTGAAGTATGGCTTTGTGCGGGTCAATCTAATATGGAATTACGCCTTGAGCAGTCCAAAGAAGCTAAAGAAGAAATTTCCCAAGCCAGTAATTCTCAAATCAGATTTTTCCGTATGACAGCTCAAGACAAAGCCCGTCCTACAGCAAAAGTAGTTTTTGATGATAGTCTTCTGGCAGATTTGCAGGCAGGAAAATTCTATGAACCTACCACATGGCAAGTCTGCACAGTCGAAAACGCCGCCAAGTTTTCGGCTGTAGGCTACTATTTTGGCAAATCACTTCAGCATCAACTGAATGTTCCTATCGGACTGATTTGCAATGCCGTTGGAGGAACTACCACACAGGCTTATATTGATTCAGCGAGTTTGGCTTCTCATCCACAACTTCGTCAATTTGTGGATGCTAACTGGCTTGAAAGCGCTCAAGATATTCATCCTTGGGTACTTGAACGGAGTAATGAAAATTTAGCAAAAACAAAAAATGATGTTGTTCCAAATCGGAAGTTTTTACATCCTTTTGCAGGTTCATTTTTGTACAAAAACGGCATTCAACCACTATTGCCTTTTGCTATCAAAGGTGTAATTTGGTACCAAGGAGAATCGAACGCTACTCATCCCGAAATTCATACGCCACTATTTGAAACACTCGTAAAAAACTGGCGAAAGGCTTGGGGACAAGGAGACTTCCCTTTTTATACTGTACAATTACCAGCGATTGCCAATCGGAGTGCTTGGCCCACTTTTCGTGCAAGTCAGGAAGAGTTAAGTAAACGGATTGTCAATTCAGGAATGGTAGTAACGATTGATACTGGAGATTCTTTAGATGTGCATCCTACTGACAAAAAAAACGTTGGCGAGCGTTTGGGTTTATTAGCTTTAGCGAAAACGTATAATCAAAAAAATGCCTATTCTGGACCAGTCTTGCGAACTTACGAACAAAAAGGGCAGGAAGTACACCTTTATTTTGACCATGTGCAAGAGCTAAAAACTAAAGACGGACAAGTGCCGAAGAGTTTTGTTTTGCAAGGCTATAATTTAGGCGGAACAGAAGAATCCATTTTTTATCCAGAAAAAATTGAAATTCAACCAACAAAAATTATTCTTACGCTACCACCAAATCGACAAGTAACACAAATAAAATATGCTTGGTTACCAAATCCAAAATGTAATATAATCAATGAAGTTGGGCTACCGATGTCACCATTTAAATTTGATTTGAAAGGAAGTTTTTAAGGCTAAGTATTTGGAAGCATTTAGTCAAACCTATTAAGGATTCATATAATTATCTAATAATAAGAACTTTAATGTCAAATTCCTATAGGTTTATATTCTCAATTTATTGATTCCAAATATTTAAGTTAGTTTATATGATTTTTATTTAACATAATTATAATTATAATTCAAATATAGGATGCAATAATATTTGTCATTTTGTGCTTATTTAAATACTATAGGTAAAAAATGCTCTTCGGTCTAGTAATTGTATTAGAGCTTTCAGTCGTGAATTAGGTAGATTAAGTAAGAAAAAAAAGAAAGTAAATATAGAATAATCCAATTTTGGAAACTTTAAATACATAAGGATATAAATGCTTATCTTTCAAGCAAGAACCATCATTAATAAATTTAACTTACAATTACTGTATTTATAATAAATGAGCGAAAAAAAAGATACATTTTTAAGTAATAAAGGAAAGCGAATTATCATCGTTGTTTTCGCTTTTATCTTATTAAACCTTGTTTCTTACATTATTGACCCCTATTCTTCCTATTGGGTTTATTACTTCAACCGTTCTGTACTGACGATTGCAGAAGACTTGGCTTTATCGTTTATTTTCTGCTTGTTGATTTCCGAAACAAGTATTTATATCAGCAACAAACTCAATGTGTTAATTTCATGGACAGAAAAACCCTTGAAAAGGCTATCTATTGAAACGGGGCTAAACTTGGTGATTATCTTTGTAAGTCTTGTCATGTTAGACCAATTGTACCAATTATTGGATAATCCTGAAACTTGTATAGAAATTCATACTGCCGACCAAGTAAGAGGTTTTTTACAATGGATTGTAGTCAGTACGATTATCGCATTTATGATTATCGGAATCAACACCTGTAATTACCTGATTGTCAGTTGGAAAAATGCTGCCATGAAAGCCGCCGCACTCGACCAACTCGCTGTCGAAGCAGAATTACAATCTTTAAAACTTCAAATAGATCCACATTTTGTATTCAATAATCTTAGCGTACTTTCTGAACTGATATTAGTCAACCAGCAATTAGGCTATGAATATGCTGAGAATTTTTCAAAAATTTATCGCTATATGTTGGTCAACTCAAAGAAAGATATAATTCTATTGGAGGATGAGTTGAAGTTTTTGCATTCTTATATGTTCTTGATTAAGAATCGTATAGGCGAAGGAGTAATATTTGAAGTAAGCATCGACAAAGAAAATAAACAACTGTATTTACCACCTCTGACCTTGCAATTATTGGTAGAAAATGCCTTAAAACATAACAAAACCAATAAGAAAAACCCTTTGAAAATTAGTATTTATAATACTGACGAACAAACGTTGATTGTTGAAAACATGCTACTTCCCATCGAAAATCAGCTTGAATCATCAGGAATTGGTATCCAAAATATTATTAGAAGATATGATTTACTCTGGCAAAAACAGCCTGAAATTATACAAAACGAAACTACATTTAAAGTAAAAATTCCTTTAATAAAACAATGATAGAAAGAATACTGATAATAGAAGACGAGAAGCCTAATGCGGATAGATTACAACGTCTAATTAAAATAATTAGACCCAAAGCTATTGTACTTGAGGTGTTAGACAGTATTTCCGATAGTGTGACTTGGTTTAACACACATGAAAAACCTGATGTGGTGATGATGGACGTAAGATTATCGGACGGGCTTAGTTTTGAAATCTTTGAGCAAGTAAAAATAAACTGCACAATCATTTTCACAACAGCTTATGATGAATATGCCGTTAAAGCATTCAAATACAACAGCATCGACTATTTACTGAAACCTGTTGAACAGGAAGAATTACTGGTGGCTTTTACAAAATTGGAAACCTTGTCGGGCGATTTTCATCAGAAATCTTTGGAAGGATTATTAAATTTTTTACAGCCAAAGGATTTTAGAAATAGGTTCTTGATTCCTTATAAAGATGGTTACAAAACAGTACAAGTAAGTGATATTGCTTTTTTCTATTCTAAACTAAAAATTACACGAGCCAAACTACATAATGGTTTAGAAGAGACAATTCCACTAACGATGGAAGAACTTGAATATCAACTCAATCCAAAAACATTTTTCAGAGCAAATCGTCAAATTATTATTCATATCGATGCCATTCAGCAAGTACACAACTATTTCAATGGAAAATTAAAAATTGACATTGCTAAGAACCCAGATGTAGAAGTAGTTATTAGTCGTGATAAAGCTGGTTTGTTCAAATCATGGATGGATTATTAAGGATTTATTAACGAATGTCACCCTATTTCATATACGTTTTATCAATTCATTTTCGCTTCAAAATTCGGGAAAGTAAATCTTCAATTCAGCAGTAAAAATATACGGTTCAGTGATTTTCTCCAGAATTAATGTGTAAGTAAAACTTCCTTTGTAGTATAAATTAATCCTTATACTCAATGTTAAAGCTCACTTCTAAAACAGAGAATGTTTCTAAAGGAATGATATTACTTCTCTGTTTATTTATCCTATTTTCCTGTAAAGAACGAACACAAGAACAGGCTAATTATGCGCCAATAGCGGTTGATTTTCTTCAAATCAATTTTTCAAATGCTGATGTTGCTAAAAAATATCCCGGAATAATTGAAGGCTCCGTCAATGTTGATTTGAAAGCACAAGTATCAGGCTACTTAGAGCAAATATTTGTAAAAGAAGGCGATTATGTACAAAAAGGGCAAGCTCTTTTCAAAATCAAAGCAGAGGTATTTAATGAACAAGTCAATAACAGTTCAGCGACGCTCAAAGCGGCCTTGGCAACACAAGCTAATGCAAAATTAGAAATTGAAAAGATTCGTCCTTTGGTAGAAGGAAAAGTAGTTTCTGAAATCCAATTACAAACGGCTCAAGCCAATTATGAGGCTGCTTCTGCACAAGTAAATCAAGCAAAAGCCATGTTGAGTTCTTCTAAAATCAATGCAGAATTTAGCCTGATAAAAGCTCCTATTAGCGGTTATATTGGTAGAATTCCAAACAGAATTGGCAATTTGGTAACACCAGCTGACCTTGTTCCGCTTACAACACTTTCAGACATTAATCAGATTTTTGTTTATTTCTCGCTCACAGAAGCAGATTATATCGCTTTTATGAAAGAAAAAGGTTTACAAAAAAATGCTAATACGGTTTCATTGGTGATGGCTGATGGTAGCGAATATGAACACAAAGGTAAATTAGAATTTGCCAGTGGAAATATCGACCGCACTACTGGAAGCATTGCCTTGAAAGCCATTTTCCCTAATCCTGATAAACTACTTCGTTCGGGAGGTTCCGCTGGTGTGATTTTACAAAAAGCTTACAACACAGCATTATTAGTACCAATGGCGAGTGTCAAAGATATTCAAGATAAATACTTTGTCTTCTCGTTGGCTGATAGCAACAAAGTAGCGATGAAACCATTTGAAATCGAAGGGAAATCGGGCAATCATTATATCGTAAAATCTGGGATTAATGCTGGTGAGAAAATTGCCCTCACAAGTATTGATTTATTGAATGAAGGAATGATGGTTATTCCTAAAATCACAAAAGGTTCATTGGGAAAATAAGTGCATTTCAAAATTGAAAAGACATGTTAAAAAAAATAATAGATAGGCCCGTTTTGGCTACGGTGATTTCTATCGTGATTGTGGTGTTAGGAATTGTCGGACTTGATAGACTTTCCGTAACACGATTCCCAGATATTTCACCACCAACAGTTATGGTGTCGGGTTCGTATCCAGGCGGTAATAGCGAAACAGTAATTCGTTCGGTTGTTACGCCACTTGAAGAGCAAATTAATGGAGTAGAAAACATGCAGTATATCAAATCTACTGCTAGTAATGATGGAACATTTTCCATTTCAATCATCTTTAAACAAGGAGTAAATGCCGACCAAGCAGCAGTAAATGTACAAAATCGTGTACAACAAGCTACGCCGATTTTACCACAAGAAGTTATCAGGATGGGACTCACCACTTCCAAACAACAGAATAGCATGATTATGATATTCAACTTGTTTACGGAGGATAATAAAAAATATGATGAGACATTTTTGCAGAATTATGCCAATATTAACCTTATTCCACAAATCAAACGAGTGCCAGGCGTAGGACAAGCAATGGTTTTTGGTACGAAAGATTACTCTATGCGTATTTGGCTCAATCCACGCCAAATGGCAAATTACAATTTAGTTCCTTCCGACATCAGTAATGCCATTTCTGACCAAAGTTCAGAAGCCGCACCCGGAAAATTAGGAGAAGAGTCTAACGCTGCTTTAGAGTACGTTATTCGTTATAAAGGCAAAAAGAATCTTCCTGAAGATTATGATAATATTATCGTAAAAAATACTGGCAACAATATTATTCGTTTGAAAGATGTAGCTCGTATTGAATTTGGAGCAATTTCTTACAGTGGTAACAATACTTCAAACGGAAGGAACACCGCTACCATCGCTATTTTACAAACCACAGGTTCGAACGCCAATGAAATCGAAATTGGGATTGACAAGGAAATTGAACGATTGTCAAAATCTTTTCCTCCGGGCATAAAATACTCGAAATTAATGAGTACCAAGGAAAAATTAGACGAAGCAACAAGCCAAGTAAAATCCACTTTGTTTGAAGCCTTCGTACTTGTTTTCTTGGTTGTATTCCTCTTTTTACAGGATTTTCGTTCTACGATTATTCCTGCAATAGCTGTGCCTGTAGCCATTATTGGAACATTCTTCTTTTTGCTCGTACTAGGTTTTACCATCAATGTCTTAACCCTTTTTGCTTTGGTTTTAGCAATTGGAATTGTTGTGGATGATGCCATTGTCGTTGTGGAAGCAGTACACAGTAAAATGGAAGGAACACATTTAAGCGGAAAAGAAGCTACACACTCAGCAATGGGCGAAATCACGGGTGCTGTAATTTCTATTACTCTTGTGATGTCTGCGGTATTTATCCCGATTGGTTTCATGACAGGTTCAGCAGGAATTTTCTACAAGCAATTTGCTTATACGCTGGCTATTGCCATCATTATTTCTGCCGTAAATGCCCTGACACTTACGCCTGCTTTATGTGCTTTACTCTTGAAAAATACACATAGTGAAAATACCAAAGTTAGTTTTAGCAAACGCTTTTTCTCTGGGTTTAATACAGGCTTTGATAATCTCACAAATCGTTATGTAAAGAGTATTCGTTTCTTGGCAATACACAAATGGTTAGGCATAAGTTTTATCGCTTCTATAATTGGCGTAGCTACATGGCCTATTATGAGTACCCCAAAAAGTTTTGTGCCTATGGAAGACGATAGTATGTTTACATTCGTACTAAGCATGCCTCCAGGAACAGCATTAACTCCAACAACCAAAGTAGCCGATAAAATCAACAAGTTGTTGTCGGAAATAGAAGCCATTGAAGATAATACCACCATCACAGGTTTTAACCTTATGACCAACAGTACAAGCCCTGCTTATGCCGTAGGCTTTGTTAAATTTAAACCGAGAACACAACGAGGAAAAATACAGGACATCGACGAGCTGATGAAAATTGTAGATGCAAAACTATCTGCTGTTAACGAAGGCAGTATCCTCACGATGAGAATGCCCCCAGTAGATGGTTATGGAGTTACGAACGGTGCCGAAATGGTATTACAAGACCGTCAAGGTCGTAGTTCTGTCGCCTTGAAAGCACAGGCTGATAAAGTAATTGCTGACTTGATGAAAGTTGATGGAGTACAATTAGCTTACACTATGTTTAGGGCTGATTATCCACAATTAGAATTGGAAATAGATGAAGCTAAAGCTAAACAAATGGGACTTAGCATTAATAATATTTTAAGTACCGTTCAAAGCTATTTTTCAGGTGATCAATCTTTGAATTTTTCAAGATTTGGAAAATTTTATCGAGTAAATATCAAAGCTGATGGTGTATTTAGAATGGACGAACAGGCTTTCAATGAAGTTTTTGTTCGTAATGATAATGGAGTAATGGTTCCCGTAAAATCAATCATTTCCTTGCATAAAGTATATGGTCCAGAATCAGTAAGTCGCTATAATCTTTATAATGCACTGACAATCAACATCAATGCTATGCCCGGAATAAGTAATGGTGCTTTGATGGAACGATTGGAAGTCATTTTAAATAAAATGCCTGCTGACTATAGTTATGAATGGACGGGATTAAGCTTAGAAGAAAAATCAGCAAGAAATCAGACAATAGCCATTTTAGGACTTTGTTTACTCTTCGTGTATTTGCTTTTATCAGCTCAGTACGAAAGTTATTTATTGCCTCTTGCTGTTTTATTATCTATTCCAACGGGGATTCTAGGGGCTTTTATCGGGATTAAAAGTATTGGGCTAGACAACAATATTTACGTACAGATTGGTATCATTATGCTTATTGGTCTATTAGCCAAAAATGCTATTCTGATAGTAGAATTCGCTGTACAAAGAAGACGTGCCGGATTATCTATTTTGGATGCTGCATTAGATGCCTCCAAAGCCCGATTAAGACCAATCGTGATGACATCGCTCGCATTCATTGTAGGTATGATTCCATTAATGGTTTCAAAAGGTGGAACTGCTACAGGAAATCATTCTATCAGTACCAGTGCCGCAATGGGTATGCTAAGTGGTGTGGTTTTAGGCGTAATTGTCATCCCTTTATTGTTTATGTTATTCCAATACTTGCAAGAAAAAGTATCTGGGAAAAAGCAAGTATTTCAATCGTAAATTAAGCTGAAATGAAATTATCAAAAATACATATATTACTAAGCGTTAGTATTTCATTGCTACTTTTTTCGTGTAATGTAGGGAAGAAATATAGCAGAACGCACTTAAATATTCCTGAGCAATATAGAGAAACCGTCAACCTAACGGCAGATACTGTTCAATTGCCTTGGAGAACCTTTTTTAAAGATTCTATATTGGTTAATCTGATTGAAAAGACTCTCTTAAAAAATAATGAAATCACTGTAGGTGTGATGAATATGCAACAGCTAGATTTAATGTACAAACAGTCAAAGTTAGGGTTTTATCCGTCTGTAGATTTGAACATAGGAGCAAATAGAAATTGGCTTTCTAAAAGTTCGCTGAATGGCTCATTGACCGAACAATTCTTAGGGACAAGTTATATGGATGATTATAGTGCCAGCTTGCGCCTATCTTGGGAAGCTGATATTTGGGGAAAAGCCAAAATGTACAGGGAGTCCTCACTTGCAGATTATTTCGCACAAAAAGAAAATTTTTCCGCTTTGAAAACAAGACTCATCGTTCAGGTTGCTCAAGCCTATTATAATTTAACAGCACTCGATGAACAGCTAAAAGTAGCAAAACGTAACATTGTTTTGGGAGATAGTACCTTGGCGATGATTCAGCTTCAATATAAATCTGGACAAGTAAATTCCTTGGCAGTAGAGCAAGCAGAAGCACAAAAGAAAACGGCGGAATTATTAGTTCCTCTGGCATTACAAAATATTGCAGTACAAGAAAATGCTCTCAGTATTTTATGTGGAGAATTCCCTAATAGCATTACTAGGGTTCAAAATATGAGCGATACCTTGCTTTCAGCAATTTTTCCTTTGGGTGTTCCAGCCATGCTTTTGAGTCGCCGACCAGATGTAAAATCAGCAGAGTATGCTGTGGTTTCAGCCAATGCAAAAATGAATATTGCTAATATTTCCATGTATCCAAGTATCAGTTTTACGCCCTCGGTTGGAGTCAATTCTTTTAAACTTAATACTTGGTTTAATTTGCCCGGTTCTATCGTAAAAAATATAGGAGTCAATTTAACGCAACCAATTTTTATGAAAAAATCGCTTAAAACAGCTTATGATATTGCCGTCATTGATCAAGGAAAAGCCGTGACTACTTTCAAACAATCACTATTAACAGCAGTAGGTGAAGTATCTGATGCACTTGCCAGAGCTAAGTATGCAGATGAAAGAATGGACTTAGTTAAACTAAAAAAAGCATCGCTCACAAAAGCTACAAACGATGTTTTAATGCTTTATAAAAGTGGAATGGCTACATATTTGGAAGTAATTAGTACTCAAAACAATTCCTTACAAAATGAACTAGAAGCCATAGAAATCAAAAAAGAAAAATTTAATGCCATCACAGATTTGTATCGGAGCTTAGGTGGTGGTATTGAAAAATAAGAGACAAGAATCATTAAAGCGTAATTGTTGCCAATGGTATAGTATGGTAGTTTTCTAAAATCTAACACAACTTTTATCGAAGATGATTAATTTCTTTTTTTCCAAAAAGAAGAGTCGTTCCATCGGTTTTCTTTATTGTAGAAAAGTGTTTTTGTTTCGAGATAATGCTTGAAAATAGCATTAATATTTTCCTGATAATTTAAAAATGTATTTGAATCATTAGCCTTGTCTATGATAGCTTTTGCTGCATGACAAGCTGAGCTAATAGCAAAGCCTATACCCATTGATGAAATTGGATCAAAAGAAGCTACAGCATCCCCTACGGCCCAAAAATTACTTTTAGCCCCTATATTTGAGATGTGAGAGAACGCATTTCTGACCCAAGGTTTGGCGTTAGAAGAAGTATTTACAAGCATTTTTTTGATGTGTACTGTATTTGAAAGTAATTCATTCCAGTTTTCTGTTTTTTGTAACTGCTTTTCTTTTACTATTGATGAATCTGTAAAAAGCGAAACCACCATTTCTTGATTAGGTAATCCTGCAAAATACCACCAACCATCTTCTACTGTTTCTAGTAAAATTTCCTGTTTAATAGCTCTTTTAGTATCCTTGAAGTGCAAAAAAGTACCAATAGCCACCAAATCATCATATTTTTCGATTGGAATTCCTAATTTTCGGCACACATGGCTTTGTCGTCCACTAGCATCAATCAGATAAGTAGATTTAATGGTGAAATCCCCTCTAGTTTCATGCCTTAATTCGATAGTCCAAGCGGTATCAGTTTGTTTGAAATCAATACATTTTGTTCTTGGGAAAACGATTGCCCCTTTTTCAGAAGCTTGTTTCAATAGCATTAAATCAAAATGCTCTCTATCTAGTTGAAAACTATCTACTTGTGTACTAAAAATGGAATGCCTTGAAGAAATATGCGAGCTTCCCCAAGCAGCAAGACTACTGTATCCGGGTAAAAGACTATTCTCTTCAAAATCACTTTTATTAATGCCTATGTATTGAAGTAAATCAAATAAGCTTGCATTAACTTGTTCTCCGACTCGGATGGAATTTAAGTCATTTTGCTCAATAATCATTACCTTCAAGTTGGAGTATTTAAGCAAACTTAAAGCGGTGGAAGAACCCGCAGGTCCCCCACCAACTATAAGTACATCTGTTTCAACTGTATTTGGCATGTTAACGTCTATTTCGAGTTCCAGAACGTGGTAAACCAAGTCCTTCGCTATGAATTTCAATGGCTTTAAAACCAACTTCTTCAAAGTGTTCCATCAATACTCTTGCTTTATTACTTTTTCGTTTTACTGTAGAAGTACTTGATTCAATAAAGAAAACAGGAATGGTTGTTTCAGCATCTTCTGGGTTTCCACTTATCGCACTAACTGGTACTTCCTTCAATGTGAATACCTCATTGTTCCTTTCTGTTTCAAGCATGAAAGGAAAACCACTGTTGTACGAATTTTTATCACGAATAAAGCCTAATGAGTACCAATATTGAACCATTTGCGTGAAACTATTAATACCACGGGCATAGTTCATTTGTTGACCAGCGGGAATTCCACCTCCAGCTACTTGACCTTCCTCAGTTAACTCACCCACTAAAACATCCCAAGGACTTTGTGGCGGCCACCAGTACGAATAATAAGTAGGAGGTAATGGAGTACTAGAACCATCTGGAAGCTTAATTTTATTGACAGATGGATCGGTAAAGTTAATATACTGAACTGTGCATTGGAAAAAGTCAGCTTGCCAAGGACATGCCATTCTTTTTGTCAAATCTCCAGGTTCACATCCACCACCTTCACATTCGTCTCTCGAAGGCGTCAACCCATTGGTTAAATACCAATTTTCATCTTGATATTGTAAAATTGTATAAGGAGAAGCGTAAACAATTGGATTTTGCATACTCCAAGTAACTTCAATGCCTGGACACATCGGTAAACCAACACAGTTTCCTACGCTTGCTGTATCTAATTGATTGACAGGGTATGGTTGATAGGATGGGTCACTTACAAAATAACCATTCGCCCACTGTTCTAATAGAAAAAGTTGTGTTTGGTCTAGTGCCAAAAATTTCATGATATTGGTATTACTCACCGAATTACTACCTGAATTTAATGGCATCATAGGAAACAAATTATCTCCATTTGTTTGAAATAGTTGTTCTTGTGGCAAAGTTGGAGGAACTGGAGGCTGACCGTCATTTTGCCTAAAATAATAGGCGTAATTTAGTCTATTTGCTTTATTAGCTTCAGAAGGGTCTGAATAATCAAATTGATAACTAGCAAAAGCCATCATTGACTGAACATTCGCAACCCATTGATACCTGCTAATTCGATTTATTATTGGAAGAATGTCTCTTTGGAAATTTGCAATGTAGTTTGGATTGTATTGCCCGTCGATGCACATTTCTGACACTAGATTAAAATATCTTACCCCAACATCAAACATCGTATCGCTTAAATTAGAGATATTTACAATCTCTGGAGCAAAATCAGGTGAGCCTACAATAACCCATGCTGAAAGTGTAACAGGAGGCGTTCCATCATTAAATGTGACTGTACAGTAAACAGGTCCATCCGAAATATCATCGTGCCAAGTACTAGAGCCACCGTATGAAGTTAGGGGTAAATCTCCTCCAGCATTTCCATATCCACCTAAAACTACCAATCTTCCACTATTATCTGTTAACAAATCTCCGAGAGTGGTTACTGCCACACCATACTTTACCTCTGAATTGGGATATTGAACAGGATAATTAGCTGGGGCGTTTTCTCTGTCAAATCCAATTGAGCTAAGTTTTCCTGAAATCGTTCTTGGCCCTGGATCAATGATTAATGTTTGTCTTTCTGAACCTGTTATATCTGGGTTGCGGAAAGGGATATTTTGATTCTCATAGCTGTTTTCATTTCCATACAACAAATTGCCCTGTAGTTCACTATATTGATACCAAGCAGCTTTTTTGTTGGCTAAATGAACAGTCCACTCTATCGAAGTAACATTAGGGGTGTCAAGTGTAATTTCTTGTCCATCGTCTTGAAAGATTTTAAATGGTTGCCCTTGTCTTTTAATAAGCCCTTTAGCATCCTTAAAATTGCTTATTGGCCCAATCAAATTTCCGGAGTTATCTGCATCATAAGGTAGTCCTCCAATGCTATCTGGCGATAAACAAATTTCAGTTGTACTATTTCCCAATCGAGCAACTCCAATTGAGGGATGAATTTTAAGTTCCATGTTGTGATTGTTTTATGATATTTCCTACTCTTATGGCTTTTCAGAATACGCCCCGTTTTTTGAGAAGGTTCTGGCTTCTTCTTTTTGTCTTACAATTTTGTCATATAGGGTTGTCATCCCTTAATATCTCGACGATGCTTATACTTTATTTTTAAGTAAAACTATATTTAGTAAATATTTTAAATCATTAAGTAAACAGATATTATCTAACTTCTTTAACAAAAGTAAAAATTTATCATCATAGATTTTAGAGTATAAATACCTGTTTTTCATCACTCATAATAATGTTTAATCTTCATATATTTTGAATGCATGAAGATTAATTTTTGATAAATAGCAAGAAAATGATAATTTTATTTAAAAAATGTATTATACTTAATTTATTAATGGTTTTGGTATTTGTTGATTCTGCATTAATAAAACTAACTATAAAACGCTTTATAATGGTGTTCACGAGTACATTTATACGGCTACGGTCGAAGACAATATTGACCGTTTTATGTATTTTTGAACTGGAAGGAACTTGAATATGAATAAGCCAATGTCCATCTATTTCATGCATCCAATAATTCACCAACAAGAAATTAATTGTTTGTCGATGGTATCTCGTGCTATTTGTTCAGCATTTTGGTTAGGTATATCGTTAAGCGATACTATTATTTGGAGGGAAATACACTTTAGACCAAAGTCTATCAACATTAGTTGAGTAGAGTAAGAGTAATTTGACTTGATGATAATTGTAGAATAATAAAAACTCTTTATAATAGCCAGGAGAAGCATAATACATAAAATATCAAGACACTACAATTTTTGCCACAAGCCGTGGCAAAATTACCTTACTGGTTATATTAATTCATATAGAAAAATGAGTATTTTGCCCTAAATATAGGGCATACCGTTACACGTAAGGAGATTAACATGGTTAATGAATGCTGACTAAAATAGAATAGGTAGAATTTTCATCATACAACAAATCTCAAACTTCTAAATATATTTTCCCTTAATCTATTTTAAGGGTATTTCTTAAGATAGATTAAGGGTGAAGGCTTTAGTTGCTATCTACCTTTGCGAATAAAAGATAATTCATCACTTGCTTCGATTTACAAGTTTCAATAATTCAATAACAAACGACGTATTAATACACCATCTTACTGCTTTTGGAAACAATAATTTAGCAGAAACTATGCTCGATTATACAAAAGATTCGGAAGTACTCACGTCAGCACCAGAAACGATAAATTTCGTTTTAGGGTAAAAATCAACTAATACTTTTAGATGGCGTTCCCAATCTTTTAGGTATTGAATTTCGTCAAAAAAACACAAAATATCCTTCCAGACTTTCTAAATGAACGGCTTCTTTTGACAACAATAATATGTCCTCTAATCCCAGTTGCATATAAATGTGATTGTCGATACCGATGAAAAAGATTTTTTGAGAGGAAATATTTTCTATAATCAATTCTTGTATGGCATGAAACATCATAGCCGTTTTGCCTACACGGCGTGGTCCCATTAAAACCACGGCTCTTTTTATTTCGGTTTCCTTCACAAAAGGATAGAACAAATCAAAATATAGTCTTTTTTGACATATCCTTGTAAGTTTGTAGTACTTGACCCGAAATCCACCAAGGGTTTTCATATTGCAAACGTTCTATCCTTTTTGATGTTGGAATAATATTATTAAAGTTTATTATTATATTTATTTTTACATAATAAGTATTTTAAGCTAAATAAACTTATTACTAATGGTTTATTTCACCACTTTATCACCATTTGCTCATTTACTAATATTGGTAATAAGCAATCTTACTTTGAACTAAAAGGCTCAAGAACATGATGTCAAAGATTATCTACAGTTAAATATTTTTTAGAGAGAGTACATGAATGTTATAAACTAAAATTTGTATTATTTCACTTTTAAATAAGATTTATCAGTACTTTAGGTTAGCAATATATATTTCTGAGTAAATGCTTATTCAACAATATTACGCTAACCTATGTTCTGGAAGCAATTATTACCTAAATATTTACAGTGACATTTTATGAATAATTCCAAAGCGTTTTTAGATACGATAGTAATTGACGAACTCTCTTCAACTCCCAAATACCAGCAATTAGTTAATTTAGTCAATTTCTATAGAATTCTTTCGGCTGTGTCTACGAGTTTATGCGTCGTATTCTTTTTTAAAACCTTGCTGTTTCAGCTCGTTGTTAAACTTATAAACCTCTCTAAATTACTTTTTCTTTCATGTTGAAAAATTAAGAAATTCAAATATAATAAAAAGACTAAAAGCAAATTAAGGGATCTTCTACGCACAGAAGTCCTCAATTATCTTTATTGATTAACCTTTTCGGTTTTAACTACGGGACAAGAATTATTTTCCCCACTGTATTTGACTACTTTTCGTTCCCCCCTCTCCTTTTGTTCGCCAAGAAGATGTTTCGCTGGCTACGCCTCCAATATTCAATACTCTTTTAATCTGTGGAATATGAGAAAAGCAACCTTGCTCAAAAGCAAGTCCCGACCATGTTCTAAAAGCTGGGTTATCAATTTTATTCAACCAAATATTGGGCTCATATTTACCAACCTTATCAATAAATCGAAAATAGAAAAGTGTATAAAAATCTGAAATACAATAAACCGAGTTAGCCAATTTTAATCCAAACTTAGGAAGCTTAGCAATAAACCCACTTTCTTCTAATTCTTAATCTTATTCAATTATTGCATGAATTAACTTTCCTAAATACCTGTCATCTATATTCTTTAGTCCAATCAAACGCCTGTTTGACTATACAATTATTGGTAGAAATGAAATCTAGCTAACACATTAACCAAAGTTTTAAGACGTAAAATTAGTATTGATAAAAATGAAAAAGTGTCAGAGTACAATCTGGTAGTTACGATATCCTGCTTAAAAATAAAGAATAAATTATAGCTGGTTTCCTGAAATCAAGGCAAGGTTAGCTTGTTGTCGTATAAGATATACGTTATTGAACATGGATTCATTTTCAAAAAATTAGAATAGCTTTCTTATATAAATTCTTCAAAATAGAGATTAATTATTTTGAAGAATTTTCTATTATGGCAAGGGTAGTTATGAATCATAATCTCTTTTGGGCTCTAGAAAAAATTATGTGAACTTCTTCGATTAATTAAAAAATAAATTACTTTTGTTTTATACAACAAATCATTCTTTCAATGATATGGCATTAGATATTAGCGATGAAACCCTGTGGAAAAGTTTAAGAGAGGGCAATGAATGGGCTTTTTCAAATTTATTTGAGCGTTATTTTCGTTCAATGGTAAATTATGGGAATTCGTTAATGTCACATTCCGACAAAGTACAAGACTGTGTACAAGATGTTTTTGTAGATTTATGGTTGTATCGACACTCCCTTCAAGATAAAGTAGTGGTAAAAGCATATCTTCTATCTAGTGTACGTAAACGCATTGCTCGATTATATGAACGAGACCATATATTTCGTCAAACGACTTCAGTAGAAGGGCTTGATTTTTTAATGGATTTTTCGATTGAAGAAAAACTCATTCATGATGAAATAACAGCTTCTAAAGTAACATATCTTAATAAACTTATTAATGCTCTTCCTGCTAGGCAAAAAGAAGCACTGTATCTTCGTTATCATCAAGGACTAACGATTGAACAAATTTCAGAAACTTTTGATATTAATTATCAATCTGCTAACAATCTTGTATTCAGAGCTTTAAAGCATCTTCGAGATGCTTGGTCTGGAGATTTAACCCTTGTATTTATACTACTTTCAAGGTTTTTTTAATTTTTTTCGAAAAAAAATACAAAAAGTGAGTATCCCCAAAAAATGTTGTCCTCTCTAGTTTTGAAACCATTTCCATAGGACAATGCGAAAAACTTATCAATCTATAGATGACTTCCTAAGCGACAGCTCTTTTAAAGAGTGGGTACTTGAAGGGAAACATCATCATCAGTGGCATGAGTGGACTCTTTCTAAAGATGAATCCACCGAGCTTATGCAATCTGCTCGCTTATATTTATTGGCAATGAAGGTTGATGAACAAGAAATACAAAAAGCAGATGTTCAAGAGGCTTTAGGACATACTTGGGAGAAAATTAATGAACAAGAACGTATTAATCAAGGAAACTTTTGGTTGCGTTTATTCAAATCATCAACCTTACAAAAGGTTGCGGCTATCTTACTGGTTGGTATCTGTTTGGTTTGGGTGTATCAACAACAAATTACTCCTCAAAAATTGTTAGACTATGAACAATTAATTAGTCAACAAAACGACGGACTGATAGAACAAGCGAATAATACTGATAAACCCCAGTTGATTACACTTTCGGATGGTAGTTCGGTATTATTACAACCAAATAGTAAATTAAGTTATCCAAAACTCTTTATAGGCAATGAACGAAAAGTATATCTTTTAGGCGAAGCCTTTTTTGAAATCAGTAAAAATCCTGCAAAACCATTCTTTGTATTTGCTAACGAGTTAGTCACTAAAGTACTGGGTACAAGTTTTAGGATAAAAGCCTATAAAAACAATCCTAATGTAGAAGTGGTAGTACGAACAGGTAAAGTCAGTATCAGTTCAAATACTAGTGTACAGACATCAGATAAACCCATTGTACTTCTTCCTAACCAGTCAATTCGTTTCCAACGCAAAGAGTTGATATTCGATCAGATTATAACTATTAATAATAACAAACCAGATATTACTAATCAGGTTGAAACGATAGAACAAGTAAATTTTGAATTTGCAGATGTGGCAGTGAGCCAGATATTTACAACACTTAAACAAGCATATTTGATAGAAATAGATTACCCACAGGAAAAGTTGAAAGACTGCTATCTTACAACATCCTTGAGCGATCAACCCCTTCCTGAAAAACTTAAGATTATCTGCGAAAGTTTGGGGAATAATACCAGATATGAAATGAATGGAAACCAAATAATTATTTACTCAAATGGTTGCAACTAACTATCTAATCACAAAAACAATATGATAAAAACCAATTAAAAAAGGCGTTAAAAATGCTGCTACATTTTTAACGCCAGTGACTTCCCTTCTCTGTTCGATGTACGCTCCTCTGCTAAGGAGTGTGGGAATTATTTTGCTTATACCAACTCAATCAGTATTAAACAAAAACGAATCAAAAGTATGAAAAAAACTTTTAACTACAAGCGGTTGCTTTACCAAATCGTGAAAATGTCATTTTTACAATCTTTTATAGTACTTGTCTTTTCAAGTGTTACCATGGCGACTAACGTCAATGGTCAAGAAATGTTGGCTAAACATGTGAGTATCAACATGAAAGAAACCACTTTAGAAAAAGTATTAACAAAACTTGAGAAGTCTGCGAATGTTAAGTTTTCATTTAATTCAAGGATGATAAAACTTGATAAACAAGTAAGTATTACTGCTAATAATGAGCTACTCTCGCAAGTACTTACAAAAGTACTTAAACCCTTAAATATTACCTTTTTAGAAGTAAGTAATAGAATCATACTTCGCAATGTGGAGACTCCCAGAGCCACCAGTGAAAACATGGATGAGGCATCATTCGAAAATATAGAGGGAGTAATCGACCAAAATGTTTCTGGTACAATAAAGGATGAAAACGGGAAACCATTAGCAGGAGTAAATATCACGATAAAAGGAACTTTAAAAGGGACGAACTCTGACGAAAATGGGCAATTTAAAATAGATGTTGAAGATGAAAATACAGTTTTAGTATTTAGTTATGTAGGTTATGCCAAACAAGAAGTTCTGATAGGGAAACGAACTGTTTTTACTATTTCAATGGCGATTGACCAAAAATCTTTAGATGAAGTAGTGGTAGTAGCTTACGGAACACAAAACAAAAAAACTATTTCAGGGGCAATTTCTACTGTGAATGCTGATGAGCTTTCGCATAGTAAAACGGCAACAGCAGCTGGTGCACTTGTCGGAAAAATACCTGGTTTGAATTTCCGTCAGACTACAGGTCGACCTGGTAGTGAACCTTCTATCCAAATAAGAAATATCGGTACGCCACTAGTAATTATTGATGGTGCGGTGCGTGATATGAGTAGTTTTTCACAAATGGATTTTAATGATATAGAATCGGTTTCTGTACTGAAAGATGGTAGTGCTGCTATTTATGGGATGCAGGCAGCCAATGGAGCAATTGTAGTAACAACCAAGAAAGGTAAAAGAAACCAAAAGTTAAAAGTTGGTTTGCAGAGCTATTTTGGCGTGCAAAAAGCATCTGGGTATAATAAACCAGCTGATGCTGTTACATACCTTAGGGCAATTATTCAAGATGAAACTTTTAACGGAGTATCCGAAAATGCTCGAACTATCAAAAAGGATGAATATGAAAAATGGGTCAATAAGGTAGATGATGATCATACTTCTTTTGATTGGTATAACTATATCTGGCAAACGGCACCACAATTTTACAATAGTATAAATCTTTCTGGAGGGTCTGAAAATGTAGATTACTATGTAAGCGTTGGAAATCTACAACAACAAGGACTTTTGAGAAACTTTGTAGGCTTTTCCAGAACCAATTTTCAGTCTAATATAAATGCTAATATCTCAAAGCGATTCAAAATTGGGTTCGGTATGCAGGGTCGTTTAGAACACAATGAACAGCCAGGCCTGCCTGGTGATGACTATTCGTTTGCAGAACAAACAGCATTTCGTAACCTTCCTACAAAGAAACCATTTTACAACGGTAATGAAGATTATCCACTTATAACAACGATAGATCCTCAATACAGTTATGGATGGGTTGGATACAAAACATCTGGTAAATATCAAGCAGAGTCCAGAGTTATACTGATTAATGGATCGGCAGAACTAGAGATTGCAAAAGGGTTTAAAGCAAGAGGTCTATTTACTTATTGGTACAAAAATTATAAAACCGATTTGTTAGAGCTTTCTCCTATTCTTTATTCGTATGACAAGACAGCATCTCAATATAACGTCGCCTATTCTGGAAATGGTCGCTATGTTGAAAGGTTTATGCAAAACAATGAGGAAGTTACTACCAACTTGCAATTAGAATATAAAAATTCATTCGGTAAACATAATCTTTTTTTGTTTACTGGTATGGAAGGCAAAAGAGGGACCTATCCTAGCGTATATCTTTGGGGCTCTCCTGTAGCAAATGGGATTCAATATTTAACAAATGCAACGCCAGGTATTACTGTAACCGATAATATAAGTTATGTTCAGAAAAGGCTCGGTTTTATAGGGCGACTAAATTATGATTTTGAAGGTAAATACATTGCTGAGTTTTCTACACGATATGATGGAAGTTACTTTTATCAACCAGGTAGTCGGTTTGGTATCTTTCCTTATGGATCAGTAGCCTATCGTGTATCTCAAGAAAATTTCTGGAAAAATAATGGTTTCTTGAGTAACACTTTCAATGATGTAAAGTTGAGAGCTTCCTATGGTATAGCGGGAAAGGAACTAGGATCTGCCTTGTCTTTTATTACAGGGTATAACTATAATACAGGTAATGCAATATTAAATGGAGCCAATGTAACTACAACTACCGTATCTGGTTTGCCTACTATATATACTTGGGGGCGGGTTAAAACATTAAACCTTGCTTTAGACGTAGTATTATTAGACAACCGTTTAAAAGGTGGTTTTGATTGGTTCAGCCGTCACCAAACAGGAGAACTAGGTAGTCGTTATGATGTTCTTTTACCTAATGAAGTCGGCTTCGGTCTTCCATCTGAAAATTTAAATGGTGATTATACGAAAGGTATTGAGCTTTCTTTGGATTGGAAAGATAAGATTAAAGATATTAATTACTGGGTGGGTGGAAATTTTAGTTTTTCAAGATGGATAACTGGCGAAAGATACAAACCTCACTGGTCATCTGCTTACAATCAGTATCGTGATCTTGGTAGTACCGAAGGACGCTATAGAGATGGATCATTTCAATTAATTGCTATTGGACAGTTTAAAACTTGGGAAGAAATTGCTAAGTATCCTATCGACCAAGACCATGCAGGAAATACAACAATTAGACCTGGTGACTATATATATCAAGATACCAATGGAGATGGGTATATTACTGAGCTTGACATGAAGAATGTAACCTATAGAACCAACTCTGGAACACCATGGATAAATTTCGCTTTCAACTTTGGAGCAAATTGGAAAGGAATAGATGTGCGTGCAGATTTTGTAGGAGCTTCTGCGTACACTTATGAGCAACAAGGCTATATGCGTTATTTTGACCCTAGTGGGAACGTATCACAATACCTAGCTGATAATTCAACTTGGTACAAAGATATTTGGAATAAGAACAGTGGTTTTAACATTGGGAAATATCCACTTTTAACAAAAGGGGTAAATAACTGGATGAATACTCATTGGCCAAACAATTATTGGCAAACCAATATTACTTATGTCAAACTTCGTAACCTAGAAGTTGGCTATACCTTACCTGTTGTAGTAACTAAACAAATAGGGATATCAAATCTTAGATTTTATTTTGCTGGCTATAATATGTTCACTATTTCTAACATGCCAGCTGGGTTGGATCCTGAAATTACTTCAAGTTCTGGTAACTCTTATCCAAACCCTAAAGTGTATAATTTTGGTTTCCAAGCATCTTTCTAATGACCTTCAAAATCTCAATTAAATGAAAAATAGAATAATAACAATATTTAGCATATTAGCCTTACTTTCAACAGCTTTATGCAGTTGTGTAAAAGAACTTGATGGAGAAGTGGTTAATAATTTACCTGAAAGTGTAGTATATAATGATAAAACTTTGATTCAATCAACCCTTGCAGCCTTTTATACTTCTGTTAATTATGGACAACAGAATGGAGACTATGGATCTTACCATATACTCGACGAGGCCAATGTGCAATATGGTGCAGCCACTACCACAGATGATGAAAAACAAATACCTCGTAATTTTTATAGAGTGTACGACTATGGATTAGTAAGAAGAATTAATCAGTTTTTGAAAGGTATAAACTCTTCGACTGCGAAGTCTTTACCTTCTTTGCCAGAACCTGAACGTTTAAATATGGAGGCTCAGGCTAAATTTTTGCGTGCATGGTATTATTTTAGTATGGCTCGGTCAATTGGCGGCATGCCAATAATAGGCGATACAGTTTATACATATCAGGCAGGGGTAGATGTCACTGGGTGGAGAGTTCCTCGTTCTTCAGAAGCACAAATATACCGATATATTATTGACCAATGCGACCAAATAATACCACGGCTCACCACTTCAAAAACAACCAACTCGGCTGTAGTTAATAAATGGGCTGCATTAATGTTGAAATCCAGAGCGGCTATATATGCGGCTTCCATAGCGAAATATGGTAATCTAAAAACGCCGACTGTCCGTACAACTGGTTGGGAAGCCGGTATTCCAGCAGACAGTGCAACAGCCTTCTATACATTAGCACTGGCTACAGCACAGAAGGTAATTGCGGAAAGCCCGTATATAATACAGAAAGATGCGGCTAATCCGGGATTGGCGTTTTACAAAGCTACAAGCGTTAAGGCTGGTAATACGGAAGTTATCTGGGCATTGGATAGACTTGCTCCAAATGTGGTAACAACTTTTACTAATTATGCAATGCCTTATTCGTTGCGTGACTATACAGAAGGAAATGCGTTAGGAGCACTCCTTAACTTAGTAGAGTCTTTTGAAAACAAGGATGGAAGCAATTCAGCTATTAAAACAAATAACACAGATGGTAGCTATGTGTTTTATAATAGCGTTGAAGATCCATTTACAGCGAAAGATGCTAGGCTTTGGGGTACAGTTATTTGGCCTAACGCAACTTACCGAAATCTGGCAGTAAGTTTACAGGCTGGACAAATTAACAAAAACACCTCAGGTAATTATGTGATAAATGCTGGGGCAACAGGAAGTATGAACGCAGGAGATGTTTTGACATCTATCAATGGCCCTATTGCAAACTCTAATAACTATGTGAACAAAACTGGATTTCTGGTTCGCAAATTTCTTGATGAAACTGTTGGAGCAGGTTTAAATCCTACTTTTAGTGCAATGTGGATGCCTCGTTTCAGAATTGCTGAAGCATATCTTATAGCGGCTGAAGCGGCATTTGAATTAGGACAAACAGCTTTGGCTGTTCAATATATCAATATAGTTAGAGACAGAGGGGGTATTCAACCTTTAACTACTTCAACAATTACATTTGATAAAATTGTAAATGAATACCGTGTTGAGTTCGCATTTGAAGATCATCGTTTTTGGGATCTTAAAAGATGGAGACTAGCACATACACTTTGGAATGGTGTTCCTGGCGATGCTACGGCACAAATGTTTTCATTATTTCCATATAAGGTAGTTAGTCAAGGAGACCCTAACAATGGCAAATGGGTTTTTACAAAACAAGTATCGTATAAAAGAGCAACCACTCCTTTATATTTCCCTATCACAAATTATTATGGAACTATCGAGAGCTCTTGGATTACCAATAATCCGAGGCTTGTAATCAATCCTAATCAATAACTATTTTAATACGACAATATGAAAAAAAATATATATAGTATTTCAGCATTGATGTTAGTTGTGCTGATTTGCATTACGGCATGTAGCAAAGAAATTGATAACTGGAGCTATCCCACTTCGGTTATATCAGGTCAATTTCTTTATAAGGGGCAACCTCTGCAACTAATGGGAACTGCCTCGGATGTTACGGGTACAAATATGCTTCAACTCAATCAGGTTGGACCAGAAAAGTGGGATGTAGGATATATCAAAATGTTTGGTAGAGAAGATGGTACATACACTATAAATACATTTGATGGGGATTACTACCTAGTAATTACACCCGGTAAAGGCCCTTGGGTTACCAATAAAGATACATTACGTTTTTCATTACAAGGAACTAAAACTAATGTCAACTTTGAAGTTACACCTTACTTTTGGTTATCTAATTATGCCAATGAGGTCAGTGATTCTACTTACAAAGCAACATTTAATTTAGAAAAAAATGTTTCAACAGCTGTATTGGAAAAAGTAGTAATATATTTGGGCGTCACGTCAATTGTTGATAATACTTCCAAAGTATATGAAAAGGCATTTACTAATTTATCTGTTGGTAATAATAGTATTTTCCTTGATTTAAAAACACTATCAGCATCTCAAAAGGCTACTTTATCCAAAACAGGATTTATATATGCACGTATAGGGGTTAAGACTGTCGGAATAGCTGACCTACTTTATTCAAAGACCCTAAAGCTACAGCTTTGATAATAATGATTAATATATTAATTCTGAATAAAGAGGCTGTCCGAAAAGGTCAGTCTCTTTTGTTTATTGAATTTTATATAATTATCATTTAAGATACGGTTTACAAAAAATACAACTACTTTAACTGGATTTTCGGTTTTACCAATTTCTGCTACAATTGCTTTAGGTGGGACACAAACACTTAAAACTTTAGCTACCAATCTGAACATTACGTGGACTTCAAACAATAATGCTGTTGCGACAGTGAATAGCTAGGGTATTATTACAGCGGTTAGCATAGTACAAACATGCTCAAGCAAAACAAAAATCGAATATGGACATTGCTATTTTAAAAAGCAGTCTAAGACTGAAGATGAAATTGAAAGAGCTATAAATGCCATTGCAGTTTCTTGCATTTCAGGGTTAAGATATGGTGGGACAGATGAAAAAATATTGAAACGGCTGTATGAAATTGGCGAAGGTGTACAATGCGATTACAAACCAAATCAATAAATTTAAAAGCGGTTGCTAGAAGCTTGTTTCCTACGACCCAAAATACTTATTACCCCTTTGGTTGATAACTATGTTTTAAATCGCTATTAGGCTTAAATACCCTTAACTTTTTTGATAAACCTTAAATTCTACCGCCACCATTTACAATTATTTGCTGACCATTTACCCAAGCTCCCTCTGGACTAACAAGAAACGCTACTATACCAGCAATATCTTCTGGTTCGCCCATTCTTCCTAGGTTCATTGCTTGCCCAATCCTTTCCAATTCTTCTTTTGAAACCTCTTTTTCCATTAAAGGAGTCTTTGTTGGGCCAGGGAAAACACTATTCACTGAAATTTGACGATGACCAAGTTCTTGTGACAATATTTCAGTAATTACTTTGCCAGCGGCTTTACTAGGAGCATAAATACCAAGACCCGCTGCTGGATAAAGTGAGCTTGTGGAAGAAATCTGAATAATTCGTCCACCATTCCTAACGTGTTTAGCCGCCTGTTGCAACACAAAGTAGGTCCCTTTATAATTTACCGCATTGATACGGTCGAAGTCAGCTTCGGTAACATCAGCAATAGGAATACCCATAACCGCAATACCAGCATTGGCTACAACAATATCAATACCGCCAAATGCTGTAACGACATCATTATAAAGCTTAATGATTTCGGCTACTGAACTAACATCTGCTTGAAATCTTATTGCTGTTCCGCCTGCTTCTTTGATTTTATCCACTACTTCATCGGCTTGTTTGGGGTTCCCCATGAAATTAACGGCTACTGCAATGCCGTCTTGTGCTAAACGGATGGCAATAGCACGACCGATGCCTGTTGCTGCTCCTGTTACTAGTGCTACTCTTTTTCTTGAGGCTGTCATAATTAACTAAACGTTGTGAGATTATTTGTTGTTTATTTAATTTTCCCATATTTTCCAGCATAAAAATCCCGATAGGCATCTGCTATTTCGCCTTGGGTGTTCATCACAAAAGGACCTTCGGCTACTACAGGCTCCGTATATTCTTCCCCACCAAAAAGTAATATATCAATGGCTACATCAGATGTGTTTTTTAGCTCAATTTCACCTGCTTCTCTATCAAATTCTACAAATTCTCCTTTTTGAAATTCTGTATCGTTTAATACTGCGTTTTGCGTGGGTAAAAAAGCAGCAACTTCAATTTTATCTTCCATTTTCAATGAAAATTGTTTCCCAGCCTCCAGATGAATATGATATAAAAACTGCTCTGAATAAGTTGGAATGATAGAGCTTAATCCTTGATAATTTCCTACGATTACTTTTATCCATCCATCTTCATTAGACAATACTTTTTCAGGTACTTCATTAGCTTGAATCGCTATGTGAGCAGGTTTCTCAGCTTTGTTTTTAGCAGGTAGATTAATCCAAAACTGAAAGCCTTGAATATATTTACTGTCCGTTTGGCTATCATAATTAAAATTTTCATCATGGATTATTCCATTGCCTGCTTTCATCCATTGTGCCCCACCAGAGTGTATTTCGCCAGTATTTCCTGCACTGTCAAAATGTTCCACTTCTCCTTGAAGAATGTAAGTCAATGTAGAAATACCCCGATGCGGATGCGCCCCCATGCCATTTTTAGTGATGGTTTCTTTAATGGCAGGCGCTACATAATCGAGAAATACAAAAGGCCCAACTTTGTCGGCATAGCGATTGGGCAACATTCTACTGATACTTAAAGGACCTAAATCAGCACTACTTCCCTTTGTTGAAAAACTTGTTTTCTTTTTCATATTTATATGTTTTGATAATGTAAAATTGCACCAGAATGAAGCTATAGAACGATGAGATATGATATAAAAAAGCGTTGACATTTATCAACGCTTTTTTGAAATTTGATTGAAAACGATACCGTTTCAACTTTGTATTGCTATTATTCCGCAAAGCTTCCACCGCTCATTGCTTTTATAAAAGCTTGCGGATTCCAGTATTCACGGTAGTTTACGATAAGTCCATCACGGAAGGTTACAAAAGTGGCGTAGCTCATTTCGTAAGGATTTCCATTGCTAATTACTACACCAGAAGCACTCCATTCTGCAATGGCAACGTTAGCATCATCAGTAGCATAGATTTTTAAGGTAGGAATAGATTTTACATCTATAAAACTTGGGTAGTTGCGTAAGTATTCATAAAGTGCTTCACGACCTTCAAACCTTGCAGGTGTACCTTCTGGGGCAAAAGGAAATTCTGCTACTACATCCTCAGCACAAAGCTCTGACCAACCTTTCATATCCTTGGCAAGAAATGTATCTAAACTATTACGAAGTAATTGAGTTGCAGCTGTGTTTGTTGTATTGTCCATTTTATTAAATTTTAATGTTTTTCTTTATTGATTTAACGATACAAAATTGCATCAAGAACAACTCCTCAAACGATGAGATATGATAAAAAAAACCGTTGACAAATGTCAACGGTTCTATAAAATCAAGATTTAAAAGTTAAGGCTACTTCATCGCTTGTTTTCTGATTCTGCTTAATGTTTCTTTGGTAATACCCAGAAAAGAAGCAATGATGTGTTGCGGAAATCGTTGAATAAACTGGGGGTGATTCTCTGCAAATTCTTCATAGCGTTTTTCGGCCGTGTTACTGATGGTAGAGCTTAATCTTCGTTGGTTAGCTATCGCATTCCTTTCGTCCATTAGTCGTATCATTTTTACCAATGCAGGTATTTTTTCCATCAAATCCATCATTTCAGCTCTTGTAATAATAAGCATTTCGGTATCTTCCCAAGCATCAATATTATATTTGGATGGCGTAAGCATAATAGAGCTTTCACGGTCGCCTGCCCAATAGTTTTCAATGTATAAATGAACGATATGCTCTACGCCTTTGTCGTCAACACTATACTGTCGCATAGCTCCTTTTACAATAAATCCAACATGCTTACAAACATCACCTTCTTGCAAAAAATATTGTTTTTTTCTGAGTTTTTTGGGTTGAAAAGTAGCTTCAATTAAGGCTTCCTCTTCGCTTGTAAGGGGTAAATTACTATATTGATTGATGTATGTCAAAAGGTTTTTGTGCATTGATTTTGATGATTAAATAAAGCAGATACAAAGGTATAAAGAATGTTTCGTAATGTTAGTTCACTTGATTGTCCACCATTTTCTATCTACATGCAATTCAACGCTGGTATTTCTCCGTTTTTCTATTTTCAAAGGTGATCAACAATTATTTCGGCTCTGAACTTCGCTTAAAAAATATAGTATCTTTACAGAAGTTAAAACCATCATTGGTGAATTAATACAACCTACAACATGAAAACCCTTCTCAAACAAAATATATCCAAACATATCTCTCTTTCAGAGAATGAAATAGAAGAGTTCTGTAATTTATTTCAACTCAAAAGTATTAAGAAAAAGAGTTTTTTATTGAGAAAAGACGAAGTCTGCAAGTTTGAAGGTTTCGTTGTCAAAGGGCTATTTCGGGTGTATCATATTGACCAAGACGGTGTTGAACAAATACTCTATTTTGCCTTTGAAAATTGGTGGATTACCGACATTGATAGTTTTACGAATGATAAACCTTCGCAACTTTTTATAGAAGCCATCGAAGATAGTGAGGTACTGCTAATATCAAAAAAGGATAAAGAATTTGCCTATATGAATTTGCCAAAAATAGAAAAACTATTTAGGGTAATGACTCAAAAAACACATGTTGCTCTTCAAAGAAGGATGATAGATAATCTAAGCAAAACTGCTGAAATACGTTATCTGGAATTTTCTGAAAAATACCCACAACTTATCCAACGCCTTTCAAACCTACAAATTGCTGCCTATTTGGGCATTACCAATGTTTTTTTGAGCAATATTCGAAAGAAGATTTCTTTGAAAAAATAGCCCCTCTCCTACTTTTATTAAACTACTTTAAAGTTTTTGTGCCTTACTTGAGACCATCTTTGCATCACTAGTTTAAAACAAAAGCAAAGATGAAAAACCTTATTTCAACAATATTATTAACAATCTTAATTTTATTCAAAATGGACGCTCAAGCACAAAGTTTCAAAACGATTGAAACAAGTAATTTAAAAATTGAAGTATATAATGCTTCTGAAAACAGTTTTGGAGTAGCATCAGTAATTGTATCAGGAAAAACCGATGCAGTATTAATTGATGCTCAATTTACTTTAGCAGATGCTGAAAAAGTAGCACAGGAAATCAAAAATTCAGGTAAAAAACTGACGACTATTTATGTTTCTCACACAGACCCAGATTTTTACTTTGGCTTAGAAGTATTCAAAAAGTATTTTCCTGAAGTTACTGCTTATGCTTCGCCAGCAACGGTTGAATCTATCAAGGCTACAGCACAGAAAAAATTAGACATTTGGGGAGGAAGATTAGGTAAAGCCATCACCTCAAATGTTGTTTTACCACAAGTTTTAAAAGGAAACAGCATTGAATTGGAAGGTCATCAATTAGAAATTGTAGGTTTAGAAGAATTTCCTTCAAAAACCTTTGTTTGGATTCCTTCAATTAAAGCAGTAATTGGCGGTATCAATGTTTTTGGAACGACTTTTAATCTTTGGATGGCGGATGCACAAACAACAGAAACACGTAAAAACTGGATAAGTGTTTTAGATAAAATTGAAGCATTACATCCAACAATTGTGATTCCAGCACACGCAAATTCAAATTCTCCATTCGATATTTCAGCAGTAAAACACACAAAAAGTTATATCCAATTTTATGAAGAGGCTTTGAAAACCAATAAAACTTCAGAAGATTTAATTAAAGCCATCAAAGCAAAATATCCAACACTTACTTTTGAGACTGCTTTGCAAATTGGTGCAAAAGTGAACACAGGCGAAATGAAATGGTAAAATCAATCATCTTCAACTTGGCAATGTTCTTTACATTGTCAGGTTGTTCTTCTAACAAAAAAGCAATGACAAATCTCGAAATTATAAAAAGTACTTACGAGGGTAAAACGTCGGAAGAAAACGGTAAAAATTTAGCTAAATATGTAGCTGAAGATATTACTTGGACAGAAGCTAAAGGCTTCCCCTATGCTGGTACTTATGTTGGATTAGAAAATGTTACCCAAAATGTTTTTAGTAGATTAGGAAGCGAATGGATAGATTATAAATTTACTCCTGAAGACTATGTTGCCAGCGACGATAAAGTAGTAGCTTACGGCACATATAAAGGAATATACAAACGTACAAGCAAACCTTTTGAAGCCAGAGTAGCCCATATTTGGAAGCTGAAAGATGGAAAAATCATCAACTTTGAACAGTTTGTAGATAGTCTGCCTGTCAATAATGCAATGAAATAGAGGCATTAACTGTAAGTCTTATTCAGGATTCTATGGGATTATTTTGGGCGTAGCACCCTTCGCCCGTACAATGAAAATACCTACAAACTTTTAAGATACTCATTGGCATGATGATGTATTGCTTGCTTTTTACTTTCGTCCCATTTATCAAAGGTTTTTACTAGCATACTAAGTCTAGGATTTTTTAGAAAAAAAGCTCTTTGTTTGTCTAAAAAACGCCAAAATAATGCGTCCCAAGTATCCTGCCAGTCGCCTTTAGGATAGTCGCTCATCTTTATAAGATAATTACTTGCACTTATATATGGTTTGGTTGACATCATCCCACCATCAGCAAACTGGCTCATTCCATATACATTGGGAACCATCACCCAGTCGTAGGCATCTATAAAAAGCTCCATAAACCAACGATAAACTTCGTCAGGATCAAATTCACACAATAGCATAAAGTTGCCAAGGACCATCAGTCGCTCAATATGATGGCAGTAGCCTGTTTTCAAAACCTTTTTGATGGTTTCATCTATTGGAAATATACCAGTTGTTCCATCATAAAAACTCTTTGGAATCTTTTTAGTAAAACCCCAATAATTCTTTGTTCGCTCCTCTCTACCTTTTGATATGTATACACCTCTGATAAATTCTCTCCAACCGATGATTTGCCTAATAAAACCCTCTAAGGAATTAATCGCTACGTCATTGGCAAGACTATAGCTCAATGTATGTCTTAAAATTTGTGTAGGGCTAAGCATTCCAATATTCAGCATTGGCGTAAGCAAACTATGATTTAGCAATATTTCTGTGTGAACTATTGCATCTTCATAATCTCCAAATTCTGCCATACGATTTTCAAGAAATTGGTCTAACCATTGTTCACTTGCTGCAAATCCAATTGGATAGTTCAAAGTATCTGTAAAACTGCCAATATTGTTGGAGAAATATTGATTGGTATATTCTCTAGCTCCTTTGGTGTAGTCATCTACTTTAGGGTATTCGCACTTTACAATAGATTTTCCTTTTGGATATTTTTTTCGATTATCTACATCAAAAGTCCACTGACCGCCCATCGGTTCACCTGATTCTTCCAATAAGATTTTTCTATTGATTCTTTCTTGTTTATAAAACTCTGTTTGAAAAAATTTCTTTTTTGAAGGTTTGAAAAAATGCTCCAGTTCTTTTGTGGTATTCAAAAACATGGGCGATTCCAATACTTTAATTTTTATATTTAATTTATGGCAACTTGCCTTTATTCTTCTAAGTAGCCAGTCATCAACGGGGTCAATGAGGACGATAGTCTCTACTCCTAAACTATGTAAGTGAGGAATCAATTTTCTTATATCTGATTCTTTTTCAATTGCTTGAACATAGTTTACCGAAAAGTTTTTTTCAAGTAGGAAATTTTCATAATACTTCATGGTAGCCCTGTGGAAAGCTATTTTTTGTTTATGGAAATTATATTGTCTAAAAAACAAAAACTCTTCAACCAGATAAATAGGACCATCAATAGCAAATAATGGACTAAATTGCAATAGTTGATGTGGGAAAATGAGTTTAATTGTTCGCATGCTCTATATTTTTATTCCTTCTACATTTTTCACTGCAATACTTAACCTCAGCCCAATGTTTTTCCCATTTTTTTCGCCAAGTGAATGGCAGTTTACAAACAGGACAAATTTTTTGTGGAAGTTCGCTTTTTTTCATGTATTTGGCTTTGACTCCTAAATACAACATACTTTCAATAGAATTGTTTTTGGGTGGTTATGTATTGTCTTCTACTTATTGAAGATGCGACTCTTTAGGTACGAAGACCTTTGTTCAATAAATTGATGGAAAATTTTGAAGGAAAATGTACTTCTTCTAAATGGGCAAAAATAGCAAAATGTTGAATTATTGAAATGAGTAAACAGACTTTTAGCACATAACATGCACATGGCTTTTATTAATTTTCAGACATAGTAACTGAAAATTTTTGGATAAGAGACAATTGATTGTCACGACTGTCTCTATATTCTTTTTAGTCCAATCAAGCATTCGTTTAAACCATTTGAGTGTCGCTCACAGTAGTCGAAAAATAAACCAAAGGAGAATAGGAAAATGGAGGAAAAGGTTTTTATGATTATGAGTAAATTTGATTGAAATTTACAGCCGTATTCCAAAAACAAGACTATGAAAAAAATCCTCTTATTACTCTTTTTGAGCTTTCCAATGTTTGTAAAAGCTCAAAAATCAATTGTAACAACAACTAATGGTAAAGTCCAAGGCTTGAACAATTCAGACAATACTGTTCGTATTTTTAAAGGTATTCCTTTTGCTGCTCCACCAGTGGGCGATTTGCGTTGGAAAGCTCCACAAGCAGTACAAAACTGGAAAGGTATCAAAGAGTGTACAAACTTTTCGGCAAGTCCTATGCAAAATAAACCTCAGCCGTTCTATTGTTGGACTGAAGAGTTTATTGCTCAACCAGAGCCCCTCAACGAAGATTGTCTGTACCTCAATGTTTGGACAACAGCAAAATCAAAATCCGAAAAACATCCTGTATTAGTGTGGATTTATGGCGGTGGTTTGAATAGTGGTTCTACAAATTGTGCCATTTACGATGGTGAAGAAATGGCAAAAAAAGGAGTAGTTTTCGTGAGCATCAATTACCGTGTTGGCATTTTTGGTTTTATGGCTCATCCTGAATTAACGAAAGAATCAGGTTATCAGGCTTCCGGAAATTATGGCTTTTTAGACCAAATTGCGGCTTTGAAATGGGTACAAAAAAATATCGCTGCCTTTGGTGGAGATCCAAGCAATGTCACGATTGCTGGACAATCAGCTGGAGCTTTTAGTGTAACGGCTTTGATAGCTTCACCTTTGGCAAAAGGCTTATTTCACAAAGCTATTCCACAAAGTGGTGGTTTGTTATCGAATATGCTTAGCCAGAATTTAGAAAAAGCAGAGTCGCAAGGTCTTGCTTTTATGAAGAAAGCGAATACTAATTCTATTGCTGAACTGAGAAAAAAATCAGCTCAAGAATTACAAATATTGAGCAATAACCAAGAAGTTGGCAGATTTGGCACAACGATGGACGGCTATGTTTTACCTTTGAATTTATTTGAACATTTTCAAAAAGGCTTGCATAACCAAACCCCGATTTTAACAGGTTGGGTAACAGGCGATGGAAGTTTTTTGGGAGATACCAAAATGACTGTTGAAGACTACAAAAAAGAAGCTCAAACAAAATACGGCGATAGAGCTGATAGCTATTTAAGTATTTTCCCTGCCACAACAACTGATGAAGTAAAAGTTGCCAAACAAAAATTAACTTTATTAGGTTTTGCCGGTTTGCCTTCACACCTGTTAGCAAGTTTTAATAGCAAAGCAAGTTATGTTTATCAATTCGGACACGTGCCACCAGATAAGCCCAATTTCCAAAATTATGGTGCTTTTCATACTTCCGAAGTACCTTATGTACTTCATACTTTGCATACTTGGAATCGTCCGTGGCAAGCATTAGACAAAGAAATAGAAAATACATTTTCATCGTACTGGGTCAATTTTGCCAAAACAGGAAACCCGAATGGGCAAAACTTACCGCTATGGAAAAGTTATGACAAACAAAAAGGAGAAATTCTGGTAGTGGATGATAAAATAGAATCTAAAACAGGTTTTTTGAAAAAAGAATTTGATTTTTTAGAAGTGAAATAGTTTATCCATAATGGTTTTTTACAAAAGAGCACTCAAACAGAGCATCCATCGTTAAACGATTTTGGATGCTCGAACTTGAGTACTGGTTTTACATCACCTTAAAGTCCTTCATAAATATACATATTCAAATCATGAACACTCTTGTTATTCCCCTTCACTTTTTATAGAACAAAGTTTGAGCAAATGATAGACATTAAACTGTATCTACTTATATATCCATGTACTCTACCCTCAAAATAAAATAGATAAGAATTAAAATAAGCCTTTGTGAATGGAATTCAGTATTGAATAAATATATTTGTTTCTTAAAATTATTCAATCCTGTAAATAAAATGAACAGAAGAGAGGTCATTAAAAATGTAGCTTTGATATTGGGTGGGACATTTTCTGCTCCAACACTCATGGCGATGAATCATTGGGAGCAAGGAATAAAAGCCAATACCAGTATTGCTGCTTTCAGTCTAACAGAAACACAGCGAAAGATTGTTGCTGAAATTGCAGAATTGATTATCCCACAAACCGATACTCCTGGCGAAGCGTCGCCCGGAGCTAAAGATGTGGGCGTTCCTGCTTTTATCGAAATGATGCTCAAAGATTGCTACGCACAAGCCGAACATTTGAGTTTTGTAGAAGGTTTGACTTCGATAGAACAAGCCAAATTCTTGGATATGAATCAGAGCGAACGCCATGGAGTGCTTAAATATTTGGAACAAGAAACCAAAGCAGAAATGAAAGCTCGCCAAATGAAACAAACCAAAATGGGCGATAACGATGACCATGAGGACATCAAAAAAGCACCTAAAGGACTACCTTTCTGGCGGTTGATTAAAGAATTAACGCTCTTGGGCTATTTCACTTCCGAAGCGGGTATCAAAGCTTCTTTTGAGTACGTACAGATTCCGGGAAAGGTTGAAAATATCAAATTGAAGCCTAACCAAAAATCGTATGCTTATTGATTTACAATGTGATTTAGGAATTTCAATAAAAGATTTATGATTGAAATTTTGAAATCAAGCATGAATCACTCAATTTTTAAAACCTTTCAAACATGAATTTGAATTTAAAAGCCAATAAAAATAATACTTTTGATGCGATAGTCGTGGGTTCGGGAATGACGGGTGGTTTCGCCGCAAAAGAACTGACAGAAAAAGGACTAAATGTGTTGATGATAGAACGTGGTCGTGAAATCAAGCATCCGCAAGATTATGACACCGCCATGAAAGAACCTTGGGATTTTGAACATCGTGGAAAAGTAACGGCACATTCAGCAGAAGAACTTTGGGCTAATAAGCGTTTCGGGAATTTAGCTAACGAAGAAACTGGCGGACACTTTACCAATGATAAAAACAATCCGTATATAGAGAAACGTCCATTCGACTGGATACGTGCCTACCATACTGGTGGAAAATCGATGCACTGGGGACGACAATCTTACCGATTTAATAGACAAGATTTTGAAGCCAATGCCAAAGAAGGTGTAGGCATAGATTGGCCCATTCGATATGAAGATTTAGAGCCGTGGTACACTCATGTAGAAAAATTTGTAGGCGTTAGCGGTCAAAAAGAAGGCTTAGATGTTTTACCAGATGGACATTTCTTGCCTGCTATGCCATTGTTTGCTCCTGAACTTCATTTCAAAAAAATGATGCTCGACAAATTCAACCGTCCTGTTACGGTTGGGCGTGTTGCAAATCTTTCTCAGCCACAAGAAATACATACTAAATTGGGCAGAGCTTCGTGTCAGTACCGCAATAAATGTGCTCGTGGCTGTCCGTATGGTGCGTATTACAGTTCTTTATCAGGGGCAATTCCCGCAGCAATCTTGACCAAACGATTGAGTATTTTGCATGATAGCATCGTTTCGGAAATTATTTATGACGAACAAAAACAAAGAGCCACAGGCGTGCGTGTAATTAACCAAAACACCATGCAAGTAGAAGAGTATTTTGCAAAAATTATCTTCTTGAATGCAGGTTCAATGAATACAGCGGCTTTATTGCTCAATTCTAAATCAAGCCGTTTTACGAATGGCTTAGGAAACGATAGCGACCAAGTAGGCAGAAATATTATGGACCATCACTTGGGCGTTGGTGCAACGGCAACTGTTGAAGGTTTTCTGGATGATTATGTTTACGGACAACGCCCTAATGCCCTATACATTCCACGTTTCCGAAATTGGGGAAATGATAAACAATCTTATCTCAGAGGCTTTGGTTATCAGGGCGGAGCAAGTCGTGAGGGCTGGAACAGAGGCCTAAATACTGATGGCTTTGGAGCAGATTTCAAAAAAGATTTAACCAAACCGGGGCAGTGGTCTATCGGTTTTGGTGGTTTTGGCGAAGTATTACCGAATCCAGAAAATCGTATGTACCTCGACGCTACTCGTAAAGATAAATGGGGCGTACCAATGATTGTTTTTGATGCAGCTTTCGGCGAAAACGAAATCATGATGCGAAAAGATATTATGAATTCGGCAATGGAAATGATGGATGCTGCTGGCTTCAAGAATATTACTGGCTACAACCGCCCAGAAGTACATTTAGGTTTGGGTATTCACGAAATGGGAACTGCTCGTATGGGTCGTGACCCAAAAACGTCTGTTTTGAATGCTTTCAACCAAGTACATTCGGTAAAAAATGTTTTTGTGACTGATGGTGCAGCGATGACTTCGTCTTCTTGTGTGAATCCTTCTATTACTTACATGGCTTTAACTGCTCGTGCAGCAGATTATGCCGTGAAAGCCCTGAAGAAAAGAGAACTTTGATGAAATTAGGGATAATGAAATTAAAGCTAGCGTTTTAATAGCTATCCTTTGAAAATTGTTTTTGATATTCATTTTAATAAAATCCACTTATAATCTAAGTGGATTTTTTATGTTTATTGAGGGAGACTTATACGAAAGTTTTTTTCTATTGATACTCTTCTTCATGAATCTTCTTAAAAAAGGTTTCTGTTTTAATTATGCTGTTCATCTATCAACAAATGCTTAAAATCGGTTCTAAAGGTCGAGTTGTCTGGTATTATATGGTAATGGTCGTTTTTCTTCAAATACTTTAATCTAAAATAGCTACTTTTGAAAATCATTATTTTAATCCAATTATATCATAAAAAAATGAAAAATAAGTTTCAGGTTGCTCATTCAAAATCAAAGATTAAAGTTGGTTTAATGGTTACTTTACTGGCATTTGTATTATGTTCTTTTATCATTTCCGATCCTCAAAAGAAAAAATACTTTATCCAAAAACTTCCATTTGTATCATTGGATAGTCTTCCAAAAGTAAAACTTCCTGATGGCGTTGACCCTAACGATGAAAATTGGAAAGACATAGATTTAACTCCTAAACAGCCTGTTCAGCCATTAACAGCGGATGAAGAAACCAAACATTTCTTATTACCTCCTGGCTACCATATCCAACCTATTCTTACTGAACCAGCCATTCAACAACCGGGTGCTATTGCCTTTGATGGAAACGGCAGAATGTATGTGTTAGAGCTTCGTTCCTATATGCTGGATGCAGATTCTAAAAATGAATTAGAGCCAACTAGCAGAATTTCTCGTTGGGAAGATAAAAATAATGATGGCGTATATGAATCTGGAACAATTTTTATCGACAACCTGATTTTCCCTCGTTTTGTACTGCCTTATGGTAAGGATTGTATTCTCACGATGGAATCGGATGCGGATAATGTTTATAAATATACTGACACAAACGGCGACGGAAAAGCGGACAAAAAAGAGCTTTTTACAACGAAATATGGTCGTTCGGGCAATGTAGAACATCAGCAAGCTTTTATGTATTATGGCATGGACAACTGGCTATACAGTACTGTAAATGCTTTTAGAGTAAGAGAAACTCCCAACGGAGTGATTCGTGAGAAAACGGGTTTCAACAGAGCGCAATGGGGTGTAACGCATGATGATGACGGGAAACTCTGGTTTCAAGGTGGAGCAAGTGGCTTGCCTTCTCATTTCCAGTTTCCTGTACAATATGGCAATTTTGAAGTACCGAACGAGTTTGCGAAAGGCTTTGATGTTCCTTGGGGTGCAGCGATAAAATTAGCTGACGTACAAGGTGGTATGGATGAAGTGCGTCAGCCTGATGGTTCTTTGAACAGGGTAACGGGCTCGGCTGGAAATGATGTTTTTCGTGGCGACCGTCTTCCTGATAAACTGAAAGGACAATACTTCTATGGTGAACCTGTAGCAAGAATTGTCAGACAAGTAAATCCTGTGGTTACAGAAGGACTCACTACACTTCATAATGTGTATCAAGACCAAAAATCTGAATTCTTGCGTTCAACTGACCCATTGTTTAGACCTGTCGATATGGCAACTGCGCCAGATGGTACGCTTTACATCGTGGATATGTATCATGGCATTATTCAAGAAGGACAATGGACACAAAAAGGGACATATCTTCGGACCAAAATTGAACAATATCAATTAGATAAAGTAGTGGGTTTGGGCAGAATTTGGCGAATTACGTATGATGGAAAAGAGCGTGATAAAAATCAGCCTAAAATGTTGAATGAAAGTACTGCTACTTTGGTAAAACATTTAGAACATCCAAACGGCTGGAGAAGAGATGCAGCACAACAATTAATCGTTTTACGAAAAGACCTGTCGGTTGTGCCAGCTCTAAATGCGATGGTGTTGACCAATAAAAATGTGTTAGCTAGAATTCATGCGTTATGGTCATTAGAAGGTTTGGGCGCTTTGAAAACGAATGTACTTCAAAAACTATTCAAAGATTCAAATCCACGTATTCGCATTCAGGCACTTAGAGCGAGCGAAACTTTGTACAAAGCGGGCGAAAAAAGTTTAGAAGCAAATTATACTAGTAGTTTGAGCGACCTCAATACAGACGTCGTGATTCAAGCGATGATGACGGCTAAGTTTTTGAATTTACCCAATTTAGATAGCAATATCAAAATGGCGATGGAAAAGAACAAAGCTCTAGGAGTAAAATTAATTGGTGAACAAATTATCACACCTCCGAAAAGCAGAAATATGGGTCCATTTGGTGCGCCAGAATTAAGTAAAGAACAAAAAGAAGTAGTAGCGAGAGGCGCAGTAATTTACAATGAATTATGTTCGCAATGTCACGGAAATAATGGAATGGGTACACCTGCTGGAGCTGGCAAATTAATGGCACCTGCTTTGGCTGGGTCACTTCGTATTCAGTCACATCCAGAGTATGCAGTAAGAGCAATTTTGCATGGAATGGAAGGTGCAATTGACGGTAAAACTTACACTGCTGGCATCATGGCAAGTATGAAAGAACAATCTGACGAATGGGTTGCAGACGTAGTTTCCTATATCAGAAATGGTTTATCGAATGATGCTTCTTTGATTACGCCTCAACAAGTAGCGAAAATTAGGGCTAGAACGGCGGAGCAAAAAACAATTTATCAACATGATAAATTATTAAAATCTGTTCCGAAAGAAATCTTAGTGCAAGATGGTTTGAAAGTTACTGCAAGCCATACAGCTTCTACTCGTATTGGCGGAAACGTTTCTCCATTGAGTGCCTTTACTTATGAAGGTTGGTCAACTGGGATTAATCAAGAAAAAGGAATGTGGTATCAAGTAGAACTTCCTACGGTTATGGCTGTTTCGGAAATACATTTTAATGCGCCACAGAATGTTAAAAAAGGTTGGCAGTTCAAACCCAATACTCCTATTCCGTTTATTCAAACCTATCCGAGAGAATTTATTCTTGAAACGTCCGTTGATGGCAACACTTGGCAAGAAAATATACCAAATATTAAAGGAAATGAAGGCGAGAATATCATTTCATTGAATTCCACAAAAGCTAAGTTTGTACGCATTAAACTAGAAGCAAGTGTTCCAAAAGATGGCGATGATATTCCTTGGTCGATGCGACAATTGAAAATTTATGGGCAGAAATAATGTCATGGCTTTCAGCTTTCGGTTATCGGCTGTCAGTGATTGCTGACAGTTGCTGACAGAAATTGTGTTTTAGAAGCATTTTATAAAGTATTTCCCCCCTGCTTGGGGTAGTGTTTTTCACTACGTCAGTGTGTACTACAATGTTACATTGCAAAAATGCAAGGCATTTTATAATTATTCCAAGTTGTGTACTTCATATACCACTAGCCGTTGCTTACTAGGTATTTCCTTCTAAGAAGGACTTACACTCTGACGTAGTCTAAGACTACGCCAAGCGAGGGGTATGCTATGGTTGATATCCAAGTCCCCAATACATATAAACAAAAAATACTATGATATTTATTAATATATATTTGGATGCATCATCAATATTTAATGACAATTTAAAGGTCTTTTTAAACAAGACAGCGAATAAAAATATTAGTAAATTTACTAATGAACTTAAAAATATTAATCCCGAAAACATTACACCAGTATAATCGTCAATAAGTAAAAATCTCATATTGTAGACAACACTAATATAAATATATAAGAATGCCATTGCATTAAAAATGGCTAAAAGTTTAATTATTCTATTAAAATCCATAGCAATCTATTTTATTTTTTAAGTATTTAATTACAGATTCCTTGGTAATACCATCAATATTATAATGATTGATTTTTTTTTAGGGCAGGTCGTTGGTTGAGCAAAGCACTCCTACAACCACTTAAAAATCTTACTTTACAAATCTATCAAATCTTAAGAATATCAGCTTATCTAAACTGAGTAAAATTTAAGATACTTTAATATTTACAAATGCTAAATAAATCGAAGCAATAGGCTTGATTATCTGTTATTCTCTGTCACTTGTCGTTTTTCGGCTGTTTTTTTATGATAAATGAATTACTTTTGAGAAAATGCAATTTATTGTACAATTATATCTAAGAATAATTAAAATAAATTGCTTTTGTACTTTCTTTTGAAAGATATTTCAACCGTATCAAAAACACTAAAACTGAACAACATGAAAAACGAACAAAGCTCATCCTCTTCTCGCCGCCAGTTTTTAGGAACTACTTCGGCTTTGGTTGCTGGTGCCGTATTAGGAGCTAACAAAATTTGGGCTGCTCCAGCCATTATTCGTAATCTTAACCAACCTAACTCGCTCATTAATGGAGTACAAATTGGCGTTATTACTTATTCTTTCAGAGATATGCCCGACCAAAGTGCGGAAGCTACGCTAAAGTATGTATTGGATGCTGGTGTAAGTGCCATTGAATTGATGGGTGACCCGGCAGAGTCTTTTGCAGGAAAACCTAAAAACCCAGTGGATATGCGTGCGGTTTTCCCATTAATGAGAAAAAGAAGTGAGAAAAAAGAACTTACTGAAGACGAACAAAAAACCTTAGCAGAAGCAGAAACGCAAATGAAAGCCTATAATACCGAAGTAAGTAAATGGCGTTTGTCGGCTTCGATGGATAAGTTTGAACAGGTTCGTAAGATGTACAATGATGCAGGTGTGAAAATTTATGCTTTCAAACCGAATGCTTTCGGAATGCAAAATACGGATGCTGAAATTGAATATGGTATGAAAGCCGCTAAAGCTTTGGGAGCAAGCCAAGTGACGCTCGAACACCCAAGTAATGATGCTCATACCTTGAAATTGGGAACAATTGCCCAAAAGTATGGTATCAAAGTTGGCTATCATGGTCACGAACAGCAAACGCCTACTTTCTGGGATACTGCTTTAGCACAGTCGCCAGCGAATGCACTGAACATAGATTTAGGACATTTTGTGGCTGCTGGTAATCAGAATCCTTTGGATTTTATTAAACAAAAGCATGATAAAATTGTCAGTATGCACATCAAAGACCGCCAAACACCAGAGCATGGCAAAGGCAATGTGATGTGGGGACAAGGCGATACGCCTATTACAGAAGTATTGAATTTGATGAAAACTCAAAAGTATAATTTCCCTGCTACGGTAGAATTGGAATACAAAATCCCAGAAGGTTCAACTTCGGTTGCGGAAGTAAAAAGATGCGTAGAGTATTGTAGAAAAGCTTTGAGTTAAATGTTTTTTCAGTCGAAAACCATTTTTTAAACGATAACGAGTGTCAAAAAAGCTTAGGAGTAAAATCTTAGGCTTTTTTGATTTTTATCATAACCTGCTGAATTAATTGTATGATTCATTTACGCTTACTGAGTTTTAATATTTGCTTGTTCAATTTTGTTAGCAAAGTATTCTCTTGGTTTTCGTATTCAATTTCGCCGATTAAAAAACCATAAGGTTTCAAAGATTCGATATGGTCGCACACAATCTTTAAAATGGCTGTCAATGGTATCGCTAAAATAATTCCCGGAATACCCCAAATCAGCTCGCCAACAACTAAAGCAATGATGGTAAATAAGGGATTGATTTTTACTTGTGGACCTAAAATAAGTGGTTCTAACACCCAACCTTGTATAAATTGAACGGTGCCATAAACTGCCACTATACCACCCAGTACAGAAAGAGGCGCACCGTGCAAAGCCGTTACCAAAACAGTAAGTGTAGTACCAGTAATGTTTCCAACGAAAGGTACAATTTCTAATAAACCACAAAGAATAGCGAAAAAGATGGCATTCTTTACGCCTAAAATACTAAACCCGATGCTATACATAATCCACAAGCAAACAATCATTTTTGATAAGCCGAACAAATATTGTTGTGAAACGTGAGTGGCTTTGCTGAGAATTTCGCTCATTTCTTGTTGCTGAGCAGGTTTCGCCAGTTTCAAGAAAAATTGTTTAATATGTTTCCGATAATACAAAAGGAAAAAAACATAAGCAAGTAATAAAATAAGGTTCGTAATCAGTGAAGTAATAGAGGAAAAAGTCAATTGCATAATACTACTGAGCGAAGGCTGTTCTTGCTTTAATATGTTAGATTGTTGTTCAACCGAAATACCAAGATGATTGAAGATGTACTCTTGAGCTTCAACACCTGAAGCAATCGCTTTTTGTTTAATTAATTCAACATCGTTGACCAATTCTGCAATTTTCCAAGCAAGCAAAGCCACTAATCCCGACATAATCAACACCAAAGTGAGCAGGCAAATAAAAGCTGCTAATACTTTCGGAATACCATATTTTTCAAGAAGATTACTAAAAGGAATAAAAAGTGTAGCCAAAATACTGCCGATAAATAAAGGAATCAAAAATGCTTTAGCAAAAATTAAACCTGCAATAACTAGAAAGATAAGAAGCGTTTTTTTGATAACAGAAGTGTTAGTAATAGTCATAATTAAATCTTTGGTTAGCAAAAAGCCAAATGAATTGCTTGGACTTCACAAGAATATTTTGGAAGAAATAATCGCTTCGCAATTTTCAAAATATTTAGGGTTTATCATATTATAGAAGTCATTTTAGGTAATTTTTTCGGAAAGTTTATTAAGATAGTACTACTTAAGCTTTAGTCCTGTAAGCTAGAAATGGCGGTCTATGACATTTCAGGAACAATAATTTCAAGCGCATCAGGAATGATGTCGGCATTTACTTCTTTTACTTTGCCCAAATATTCTCCATCAATTTGAAAATGTACTTTTCTGACAGAACGCATTTTGAGTGATGAGGTCTGAAAAATCTCTATTTTTTCAGCATCGTATTCATCATTCAAAAATGTCATTTTGAAGATTTCATAAGGTGATATTTTTTTCAAAACCACAACCTCAAACAGACCATCATCTAACTTCCCGATTGGATTAATTACAGCACCACTTCCATATTGTGTAGCGTTGGCAATCACAATCATTTCTGCCTTTAAATGATGGATTTCACCATTAGTTTCTATCTCTATTTGCATCAAAGGGTTTTGCCAAAGTACCTTTAAAGAGGCGATTAAATAGCCCCACATCCCTCTAATTCCTTGATGTTTAAATTTTTTCATCGCATAGGCATTCAGTCCAATATCGCTCAGATGAATACATAATTGTTCATTGATATTGGTTAAATGGACTTTCTTCGTTACTCCCATCAGTAGCGTTTCTAAGGCTTTTTCTGGATTATTGCTAATTCCTAATTCTTTTGCCAAGCCATTTGCAGAACCTGCTGGGAGTATCCCTAAAGGAATATGACTATGAATTAAAGATTCTGCAACCAATTTTACTGTTCCATCACCGCCAACAGCTACTACTTGACTAGGGGCAAACTGTGAAATTTTTTCTTTAATGCCCTCGATGGTACAATTCTTTTGTAAATCATATATTTCAATGATTGTTTTTTTTAAGACAAAGTATTCAGCGATTAATGAAGACCAATCTCTGGAGCTACTCCCTGCACCAGTATTGATGACAAAGAGTATTTTAAGGGTGTGTTTTTCAAGCATAAATAACTCGTTCATAATTGCGCTAAGCAATCTATTTTAGTACCTTTCAATTTTATATTATTATGACTAAAAAATCATACCAAGCCCCTGCCACCGTAAAAGTATATCATGGATATGGGCATCAAGATAATCTTATTGTTTATGGTCATGTTTTAGCAGGAAAACCGCCAAAGGCTTCCACAAGTAATGGCGTTTTATCAAATATCAAACATTTAATTAAAGTATTTTCTGTTAAACCTATTGCCGGTGTTAAAGTACGCTTAAGATGGGAGAATCAGTTTTTTTATAGCACCACAGCCAAAGATGGTTTTTTTAAGTTTGAATGGAAATCCACCCAAAAGATTACTGCGGGTTGGCATGATGTATCGGTGGATTTAGTAAACCCTGAAAATAAAATATTAACTACTGGCGAAGGTAAAATTTTTGTACCAGAAGCTACTCAATATGGCTTTATTTCCGACATCGACGATACCGTATTGGTTTCGCATTCGGCTTCTACAGGGAAAAAATTAAGAGTAATGTTTACTAAAAATCCACTGAGCAGAAAAACTTTTGCCGATGTGGTGAAGTTCTACAAATTACTTTCGTTGGCTCATACCGAACCCCGTTTATTGAATCCTTTCTTTTATGTATCCAGTAGCGAATGGAATTTGTATGATGATTTGAATGTCTTTTTTAAGCATAATCAATTACCAAAAGGTGTATTTTTATTGAACGAGATAAAACGTTGGTATCAATTATTAAAAACAGGGAAGACCAAACATCAAGGAAAATTAATTAGAGTTGCAAGGATATTTGAAGCCTTTCCGAAGCAACGATTTGTATTATTGGGTGATAATTCGCAAAAGGACCCGGCTATTTATGCAGGAATTGCCAATAAATATCCTGATAGAGTAATGGCAATTTATATCAGAAATGTTAGTCCTAAAAAAGTAGGAATCACTTCATCCTTGATGAAGGCTATAAAAAATAAAGCTATCCATACTTGTCAGTTTGAGCATACAGACCAAGCCATTTCTCATGCAAAATCAATAGGATTAATTGTTTAGTCTGTTATTTTTTGTCACAGATTATCGAACAAAATATTATATTCCATCAACGCATTATTTTTCGGGCATTCTCACTTGAATAATAATTGATGACAGAATGGTAAGTACACCAATGAAAACAATAGCATAATTCAAGCCCATCCGGTCGGCAATAATACCTGAAATGATAGCACCGAAAGCATAGCCTAAATCTCTCCAAAGGCGAAAAACACCAATGCTTTCTGCTCTTTGGCTAGGGTTCGTTGCTTGCCCAATACTGCTAAGAAATGTAGGATATACCAAAGCTGTGCCAATTCCCAATAAAGCGGAAAGAATAGCCAATAAGTAGAAATTGCGGGTATAAATCAGTAAAATAATAGCGATTCCTTGCAAAAACATTCCCCAAAAAAGCATTTTCTTTTTTGAAAGTACATCCGATAGGCGTCCTGTAACAATTTGCCCGACACCCCAAATACTTGGATAAATAGCCGTAATAATGCCAATCTGTGGCGTCGATAATTTTAATTGCCATAAGAGAATGGGCAATAAACCCCAAATCATCCCATCGTTCAAGTTATTGATGAGCCCTGCTTGGGTAACGGAACTCAAGGTTTTGTCTTTAACAGTAGTGTTCCAAAATACATTTTCAGCTTTGATGATGTTGGATTCTTTTCCTTCTTGTGCTACAAAATGGCGAGTATCTTTCACCCAAAAGAGAGATAAAATTAACCCAACAACAGCCATGAAAATGCCCAAGTAAAATGGATAAGGACGAATGCCATAATTGTCGGCAATATAAGCTGTGAGAAAAGCGACCATCCCAACTGATAAATAGCCCGCAAATTCGTTTAAACCCTTTGCTAAACCTCTGTTTTTTTCGCCGACTAAATCCATTTTCATTACAACGGTACTGCTCCAAGTAATCCCTTGGCTAAAACCCAAAAGCATATTGGCAACAATTACCCATTGCCAATTATTTGCATAAATCAAGATAAATGGAATTGGCAAAGCCATCAACCAGCCGATTGTCAAGAGATTTTTCCTTCCTATTTTATCAGCAAAACGTCCTGCAAAATAGTTGGCAACAGCTTTACTAAAACCAAAAGCTGTGATAAAAGAAAGTATCGCTACTTTAGAAACAATTCCAAATTCATGTTCCGCCAATTGAGGAATAATAGAGCGCTCTAAGCCAACCATTCCGCCCACAAATGCGTTGACAATCACTAAAAGTGTGAATTGTTGCCAGTTTTCTTTAAGCCCTAATTTTGCTTCCATCATTTTTAATCCTTTTTGCAAAGGTATGCTAGAAGATTTTTGCAAAATTTATCATAAGATAAATAATCATTTTATCGCTCTGATACGGCTTAAACTTACTTGAGTAATACCTAAAAAATAAGAAGCAATATATTTAAGCGGTACTCTTTGTAAAATGTTAGGAGATTCTTTCATTAAAGTATTATACCGCTCGTCGGCAAGATGAAATTGAATACTTTCCACTCGATTGACAGACTCTACATAGGCGGCTTCAAAGATTTTACGGAATAGTCTTTCAATCATTGGGAAGGTATCATACAATTTGAATAACTGTTTAGCATCAATGGCTACCAGTTCCGAATCTTCTAGCATTTGTATGGCTTTGCGAGAAGGTTTGTTTGTAAAAAGACTTTCTATTCTTGCCACAATAGCACCTTCAAAAGCAAAGCTCTCAGTAATATCCATTTCATCTTTAAAATAATAAATGCGAGCAATGCCTTTTTTGATAAAATAAATGGTTTTACAAGTATGACCTATTGGCTGTAAATCTTTGTTTTTTGAGAGATTGACTGGTTTGCAAATGGCAGTGATTGCCTCAATGGCTTCTTGAGAAAGTGGTTGGAAAGTATCAAAATATGCGATTAATTCTTTCAAGGAGATTCAAAATGCTTTTGACACAAATGTAGGCTTATTTTATAAAAACTGACAATAATCATAATGTTTATGTGAGAAATGTTACAGTAAATGTGTAAGGTTTCGACATACATTTGTTTAATATTTTTGTAAACAAACCACTAAAAACGATGAAAGTAGAGCAAATTTATACTGGATGCTTAGCTGAAGCAGCTTATTACATCGAATCAGAAGGAGAAGTTGCCATTATTGATCCATTACGTGAAACAAAACCTTATATAGACCGTGCTGAGCGTGACAAAGCACAGATTAAATATGTTTTTGAAACCCATTTTCATGCTGATTTTGTTTCGGGACATTTAGATTTAGCAGCAAAAACAGGAGCGAAAATTATTTTTGGTCCAATTGCTAAACCAGCTTATGAAGCTATCGTTGCGGAAGATGGACAAGTATTTAAACTCGGTAAAATCAGTATCAAAGTATTGCATACGCCAGGGCATACAATGGAATCGTCTTGTTATTTATTGATGGATGAAAATGGAAAAGATGTTGCCATTTTTTCAGGCGATACTCTATTTATTGGCGATGTTGGTCGCCCGGATTTGGCACAACATGTAATAGCGGACTTAACACAAGAAAAATTGGCAAGCTATTTGTATGATTCTCTTCGCAATAAAATCATGCCTTTATCGGATGATTTAATCGTCTATCCAAACCACGGAGCAGGCAGTGCCTGCGGGAAAAATATGAGTAAAGAAACCACTGATACATTGGGGAACCAAAAGAAAGTAAATTATGCTTTGAACCCCACATTGATGAAAGAACAATTTATAAAGGAAATTTTAACTGGCTTGACTCCGCCTCCAGCCTATTTCCCTAAAAATGTGTTGATGAACATTAAAGGTTATGAAAGTTTGGATACGGTAATAGACCGGAGTACCAAAGCCTTATCTCCTGAAACTTTTGAAACCGTAGCCAATGAAGTAGATGCCCTTGTTTTAGATGTTCGTGATGCTTCTGTTTTTGCCAAAGGTTTTATCCCAAAAGCCATTAATATCGGTTTAGAAGGACAATTCGCTACTTGGGTAGGTACTTTAATTCCAGATTTAAAACACCCAATTTTGTTAATTACTGAAAAGGGAAAGCAAGAAGAAGCCATTATTCGTTTAGCTCGTGTAGGTTATGATAATTGTATTGGCTTTTTGGAAGGCGGTTTTGAAGCTTGGGAAAAAGCAGGAAAGCCAATTGACCAAGTACAAAGCTTATCTGCAGAAGAGTTTAGTCAATTATTCAAAGAAAACCCAACATTGGCATATTTCGATGTGCGCAGAAAAAATGAGTATTTGTCTGAACACGTTGTTGGTATTGAGAATTTGCCTTTAGAAACGCTCAATGCTAATATGGCACAGTTAAAAAAAGACGAGCTTAATTATATTCATTGTGCGGGGGGCTATCGTTCGATGATTGCGATTTCAATTTTGAAAGCTCGTGGTTTTGATAATTTAGTAGATGTAAGTGGCGGTTTTTCAGCCATCAAAAAAGTAGGCAAATTAGCAGTGACAGATTACGTTTGTCCGACTTCACTTTTGTAATTAATCTTATAATTATACATTTTAAAAAGGGTTTGGTATCTTCAGGATATTAAACCCTTTTTCATTTCTGTAACATTTATCACTGACAAGCTAGAGGAAGATTTTGCTATTTTACTTTCTCATATTTTAAAATTATTCATCATGAAAAAAAGATTGTTCTCAAAGATTGATTATTGGTTTGTGGTTTTATTCCTTGTTTTAACGAGTTGTTCAAATACACAATCCCTTAAAAATATCAATAGTGTAGAATTTAAAAGCTTAATAGTGAGCAATAAGAATCTCCTAATTTTGGATGTAAGAACAGATATAGAAGTAGCATCAGGCATTATTCCAGAAGCGATACAAGTAGATTATACCGCCGATAATTTTGAGCAAAAAATAGCCCAATTAGATAAAAATAAAACGGTATTTGTATATTGTGCCACAGGAGGAAGAAGTGCTGCGGCTGCCAGTGTTTTAGCAGGAAATGGGTTCGAGCATGTTTATAATCTTGAAGGTGGTATTGAGGCTTGGAAGGAAAAAGGCTTTTCGGTTGTAAAAAATAATAATTGATTGTCGTGATGAAATCTTCAGAAATACAAAAAACGCTTAGTTCTTTGTCGTCATCTTTTCGGTGGTTATCAGTAACGATTATCGTTTTGGAATTACTCTTCGTTATTTTCCTATTTCAAATGGCTTTGAGTGAAGTTATGCCCAATCAAACAAGTACAGAAAATAAGCCAAAGTATGTCATGCCAGATACAAATTTCAGCCATCTTTGGCAAGCACCAGCCAACTGGCGATTGATGCAAGTTGACAATGAAACAAAGAAAAAAATACAATATGGCGAACAATTGATTGCTCATACCGCTGAGTATTTAGGACCTAATGGAAGTGTAAAAGCAATATCTAACGGAATGAATTGTCAAAATTGTCATTTAGATGCAGGCAAAAAAGCTTGGGGCAATAATTATGGTGCAGTAGAAGCTACTTATCCTAAATTTAGAGCTCGTTCGGGCAAGATTGAAAATCAAATTAAAAGAGTTAATGATTGCTTTGAAAGAAGTTTGAACGGAAAAGCTTTAGATTCAAACAGTAGAGAAATGCAGAGTATTTTAGCATATATCAAATGGATAGGTTCGGATGTTCCTAAAAAGAAAATGCCTCGTGGAGCAGGTATTTTTAAAATTCCAATGTTGAGCCGTGCCAGCGACCCCACCAAAGGAAGATTAGTTTATGAAGCCAAATGCCAAACCTGTCATCAGGCCAATGGAGCAGGAGTACTAGCCGAAAATGCCAAAGCTTATACCTATCCACCTTTATGGGGAAAACATAGCTATAATACTGGTGCAGGTTTGTTCAGAATCAGTAATTTAGCGGGTTATGTAAAATATAATATGCCTTTGGGCGTAAATTATGATAGTCCGCAATTAAGTAACGAAGAAGCTTGGGACGTAGCGGCTTTTATTAATTCGATGCCAAGACCTGAAAAGGATTTAAGTAAAGATTGGCCAGATGTTGCCAGCAAACCCTTTGATCATCCTTTTGGTCCTTATGCTGACCCTTTCACGGAAGAACAACATAAATTTGGTCCTTATAAAGCCATAAAAGATTGGCATAAAAGCCACGATAAAAAGAAAAATCAACTTAATAAAACCCCAATAGCTTCCTTATGAAAAATGTATTTATGGGCATTTTTGCCTTAATATTAATGACTTCAAGTTCATTAATGGCACAAAAACAGACAAGTATGAAAGAACACAAAATCGTATTTCATTTATCAACAGCAGATACTTCTGCTTATCGTTCTTTAACGAAACAATTAAATAATGTTTTAGCAGTTTGGACAGACGCAAAATTAGAAGTAGTGGTTCACAACAAAGGCATAGACTTTATGCGCAAAGATAAAAGTGTTTTAGAATCGGAAATTCAGGCTTTGAAAGATAAAGGCGTAGTTTTTGCCGTTTGTGAAAATACCATGAAGGCTCAGAAATTATCAAAAGACCAAATATTACCACAAGCCATTTACGTACCTGTTGGTTTAATAGAATTAGCGTTAAAACAAGAAGAAGGTTGGTCTTATATTAAGGCTGGCTATTAATTTTTAGTCAGTGTAACATTTGTCACAAAACTTGGTTGGTGCTTTTTATAATTTTGAATTAATAACAATTCAAAACCATTAATGACCAAACGATTGAGTGTCTTTTTGCCCATTATCTTGATGATTTCGCTTCAAGGTTTTGGGCAAAATTCTTTGGTTTCCACAGTGAATCCTAAAGATTCTATCAGCATTAAAGATATTTTTATCAAAGGGAAGTGGAGTGGACAAAGTCGATTAATGTCAATGGCTACCGACAACGAAGCGAAGCTTTTTGATTACGCTGCCATAGCCATTGGTTTTGGCTTAGCTTATCGTACTTTGGCATACAAAGGTTTTCAGTTTGGGATAAGTGCTTTTGTAAATCAGAACATTAATTCTCCGGATTTTACACAATTAGACTCTATCACCAAAACACCCAATCGTTATGAAATAGGCTTGTACGATGTCACGGATGTTAATCGAAAAGATTTATTGTTTCGTTTGCAAGATTTTCACATAAAGTATCAATTCAAAAAAGGTACAATCATCTTAGGAAATTATTTACCTAAAAATTTATTTATCAATGCCCAAGATGGTAGAATGTCGCCAACTTATGTGCAAGGTTTAGGAATAGACTGGAAAGTAAATAAGCAATTCAAAATTAAGTCAGATTTGATTTGGCGAATCGCTCCACGTTCTACAACTCATTGGTATTCTGTTGAAAACTCCATTGGTTATTATCCTTCTGGCGTAAATCCAGATGGGAGTAAATCTCAATATGCCAATCAAACACAAAGTGCTGGTTTGGGGATATTAGAAATTTATTATCAACCAAAACCACAAATTACGGTAATCTTAGGTGACATTTTGGTTGAAAATGTTTTCAATACGGCTTATCTGAAAACAGAATACAGCTTGCAAAAAGTAAATCATCGTTGGTTTTTCGGTACTTTATTAGTTAGACAAAATGCTACAGGAAATGGCGGAAATGCTGATATCGTCAAAGCATATTTTCCTGTAGATAATTGTTCTTTGATTATCAATACTCGTTTAGGATATAATTTTGATACTTGGGAAAGTTCTTTGAATATGGGAAGAATTACGGGCGAAGGGCGTTTCTTAATGCCCAGAGAATGGGGCGTTGAACAATTTTATACTTTTTTAGCCAGAGAAAGAAATGAAGGTGCGGGCGATGTTTGGGCTTACTCAACAAAATTAGGGAAATCATATTTTAAGAAAGCCTTAAAAGTAGAATTGGGCTATGGATATTATCGTTATCCAGATGCCAAAAATACTCGTCTGAACAAATACGGTTTTGCAGATTATACACAGTTTATTGGCAATATCAATTATCAGTTTTCAGGCTTTTTGAAAGGACTTACGGCACAAGTATTATTTGTCAGAAAAGATAATCGAGGAGAAACGTATAACAATAAACGTTACGTGATTAACAAAGTAAATATGTCGCAATGGAATGTGATTTTCAACTATCAGTTTTAATTTTAGAGGCTGTTTTTGATTAAAACAGCCTCTAAAATCATTATTCTCCTAACCAAGATTTTAAGATTTGTTCTTGTAATGGCGTTGGCTTTTCTAATCTTGCAATGCTTATTTTTCTTTTTCCATTCAATTCAATTTCTTCTTTAATGCCTAGTCCAGCAAAGGCTAAATATTTACGATAATCCAACTCTTTGGTCGTATTAATGTATTCAAAAACATTTGCTAAGGATGCACCAGCAGCTTGTTCACAAGCAGTCTGGAATTCAGCATCAGTAAAGCCACGATTCTGTTTTTTGTAATATTGCCAGTAAAGTAAGCGCATCACATCATCCAATGATTTCGTATTCTGACTAGCATTTCTGATAGCGAAATCTAATAATAATCCTACTAAAGGTCCTTTGTCGTAATATGAAATTGTTTTACCAACTTCTTCGCCTTGCGTACCAAAAGGGCCATCTTTCCAAGTATTATAACTCGCCTGACTCAACGATTGATAGAAGCGACCATTGTTATTTTCTACAGCATTAATATTATGTTCTAAATTATTGAAAAGCGTTTTTTCATCCATCAAACCCGCTCTTTTTACAACCAAATATTCGTAATAAACCGTCAAGCCTTCACTTATCCAAAGTAAATTACTTCTGCTTCCTTTGTCGTAATCAAAAGGGCCTAATTCAAAAGGACGAATGCGTTTTACATTATAATGATGGAAGTACTCATGCGCTAGAAAATTCATTACTTGTCCCATCGAAGCGGTGGTTGTCAGTCCAGTTCCGTCAAAACTAACAGTTGTATTATTCAAATGCTCGATTCCTCCCCTTCCCGGTCCAATTCCGATAAAAGTATATTCATTGTATGGAATATCACCCATGATTTTCACTGCTGAACCGACAATTTTTTCAAGATTTTCATTGAATAATTCACGGTTGAAAGTACCCATTTTATAGGCAATAAATTGATGATTAATACCCTTTACTTTAAAACTAGGCAAGGATTCTAGTTCCCCAATGAGTAAGGGACAATCATACAAAATATCAAAATCTGGCGCTGTGAATTCATTACTTTTCCCGGCTACTTTATCTAAACCTGTAGCAATAATATGCTTTGGTTGATTGGTTAAAACCTTTATGCTAACGGGAGTATTCAAAAATCCATCAATATAAAAAAAGGTATTCGTACAGATTACGTAAGCATGTTCACTGTCTAAATAACTATTCGCTACAAATTGCCTTTTCGTTTTGATGTCATAGCTAACTGTAAAAGCTTTGTTTTTAGCACCAGTAAGCTTCCAAGTATTTTCATTGCTTTGTACAATGCTAATTTTTTTGCCTTGTTGGTCTTTTGCGGAAATGTTTTCTACCGATTTGGCATAATCCATTATCTGATAATAGCCCGGCATCCATTTGGGCATTTTCAACGATAAAGTATCTTGCGACCAGCCATTTGCTTTCAATTCTATATGAAAAGTATGATTTTCAGGTTGAGGCATTGATAATGTATAAGCTAAGGTTTTTTTGTTTTGAGCCTCAACAGTAAGAGAAATTGTTGAAGAGAAGATTAACAATATGAGTGAAATAAATTTTAGGAATGTGTTAGTTTTTTTCATTTCGATAAAAAGCCTTGTTGAAGAAGATGAATTTAGGTTGGTTTAATCATCAAATATTCATCATTATTCTTGAATAGCAAAGGAGTCTTTAAAATTCAGGTAATTATACTTAACTCAGGGGTGAGGGCTATTTAATCAAAAGGCAATTCTTCATTAAATCCATTGCGTATTTTATATAACCTGTTTCGATGGGTTTTTTACCGTTGATAATGGCGTAAAAAGTATTTACTTGGGACTCTTGTAAGGATAAATGTTTCATCATTGAATCTCTGAATCTGCCCGACCTAAATTTTGCATTTCGCCCTCTTTGAAGGGTTTTCCATTGTGCTGTAAGGATGGCTGGGACAAATGCTTTTTCTTCCATAATGATGATTAAATTCTGGTGCAATTTACGATTTAAGTAGTGATTTATAAATAGTGATATAAATTAGTGTTTCAAGTTTTTAATGATCAGCTATTTACGACAAATAAAACTGTACAGATTACTTCTTTAGATTTTCCTAGAACAAGAAAAAAGATAGCCCTTACGAGACTATCTTTTTTGCAATAATAACCCAATTTATTCAAATATTAATTACTGTATATCAGCATTTTAAAGTGCAGCATCGGCAACTCATAATTCACAATTCATCACGCTTAATACCCTGGATTTTGTTTGTACAAACCGTTAGTGAAAGTAATTTCAGCTTGTGGAATCGGTAAATACTCATCTCTTCCTGCGGTAAATTTCGCTGTTGCCAAGTAAGTTCTTTTTGTTTTCTCTACATTGATATAGGCATTTAACGTTGGTTCTGCAATGCCCCAACGTACTAAATCAAAGAAACGTGAACCTTCTGTCGCAAACTCTAAACGACGCTCCCATTGCAAAGCTTTACGAGCAAAATCTTGTGTCCAACCCGTTGTTGAATACTGTTTTACATTGTATTTTGATGCAAAAGTGCCATCAGCTTTTTTCAATCTACCAGTACTTTCTGAGGCTCTTTTCCTGATTTGATTGATGATAGGCAAGGCTTTATCTTGCTGCCCTAATTCAATATACGCTTCTGCTTGAATCAATAGAATATCATCATAACGAAGAATATCATAGTTTTTGGCAGTTCCCATAAATGGACCTAATTTGAAGTATGAACCGCTTGTCGCTAATTGTTGGAAACGCATCGAGTGAAAATTTCCATAAACACCTGCATCACGCACCCAGCTATTACTAAAAGGTTTTGTGTTATCATACTTGTATGGATGTCCGTCGATACCAACTGTATGGTCAAGACGTGGGTCAACAGTTGCACTTGCTAAATCTACATTACCCGTATTAAAAGTATCAAATTTTGGCAAACCATTTTCATCAGTTGTGTGTGCATTGACCAAGTTTTGGCTTGGTGCATGAAAACCGCAACAGCCATATTGTGGTGCTCCGTGTGGGTAATTTAAACCATCTTCGAAACTCAAACGACCAGCAGTTGTTCCATCATTGATTGTAAACTGAATCGCAAAAATTGATTCTGGACCATTTTCAGTTTCAGGTACAAAATTATCAGCAATATCGTTACTCAAACTGTACTTTCCTGATGAAATCACAGCTTGCGTTAAATTCACTACTTCTTGCAATCTCGTTTTATTAATAGTCGTTACTTTATGATTACTGTCTTGCTCATAAGCTTGATACAATTTTAATTTTGCCAAATACGCTTGTGCCGCTACTTTGTTTGCTCTTCCAATTTCAGCTTGATTTACAGGTAAATTATCAATCGCAAATTGAAAATCAGCCGCAATTTTATTCCAAGATTCATCATTAGTCAAAGTATTTGACACTTTTAAAATGTCTGCTTCCGTAGCTGTTTCATCAAAAATTGGAATGTTTTTGTACAAAAGTTTCATCGTGAAGTAACTGTGCGCTCTTAAGAAACGTAATTCTGCCAAACGAATCTTTTTATTTGGATAACTCGTTTCAGAAAGCGTATTCACCGCACGCAAAGCTACATTACATCTTGAAATTGACTTAAAAAGGTTTTGCCAAGTACGTGTTACAAACGAACCCATTGTTGGTGTAACCAAGTTATAATGCTCTAAAGCATCAATTTCGCCAACGTCGCCCGTTCCACCACCACCTTTGTAGGCATCGTCTGAACGAACACTTCCATAAACCCAATTGCTATAGATTGGACCAATCATGTCGCCATTACCAATTGCCGCATAAGCAGAAGTAACCAAGCCATCTATGGCTGTTGGAGAAGTTAAATCTGAGGATGATAACACACCCGTTGGCGTGTATTCAAGGGCATCTTTACAAGCATTTAAAGAAAGTAAGCCTGTAACTAATATGAGGGAAAATATCTTCTTTTTCATTTTTTGAATCTGTTTTAAAAGCTGTCGGACTTCGGTAGTCAGCTTTCAGCTTTAAAATTTATACAACAACTACTTTTGAATAGTATTAATGCTAATCATTTATCAAGAAAAGCTGACATCCGATAGCAGATAGCCGAATGCCTAGAATGACGCATTTACACCAAATGTGAACGTTTGTGGAATTGGTACTGGACCAAGGTCTATGCGTTCTGGGTCTGGACTTTGGTAGCTACTACTTTTAATCCAGAATAAGTTTTCAGCCATTACAAATAAACGAAGTCTTGAGAAAACCGTTTTTGTTGGAAGCGTATAACCCAATTGGATATTACGTAATTTGAAGTAAGAAGTATTTACCATGAAGTAATCAGAAGTACGTCCTTCATTGTTATTGTCCTTCAAAGTTAAAGCTGGAACAGTTGTGTTGGTATTTTGAGGTGTCCAACCATTGAATACTCCCGGACCAACGTTTTCTCTGCCTTTCATCAAGTTGTTGAACAAAGTATAAACATCAAAACCAGTTCTACCTGCTACTCCTGAACCAAAAATGGCGATGTCAAAGTTTTTGTAAGAAGCATCAATTCTTAAACCATATTCAAGTGTTGGAAGTGTAGTTCCAATCCAAGTTCTGTCTAAGTCGTCAATTTTTCCATCACTGTTAATATCTACATAACGAATTCTACCTGGACCAGCTCCCACTTGTGTTGGTGCTGCATCTACTTCAGCTTGCGATTGGAAAAGTCCGTTTGTTTTATATCCAAAAATATCAAATTGCGAATGTCCGATGATAGTATTAACCAAGTTCCCTGCATAAGCTGGACGAACATTTTCTGGTAAATCAGTGATTTTATCTCTGAAATGTGCAAAGTTTGCCGTTACATTATACTTCAATCCATTTTCAATTTCTCCGTGATAACCCAATACAAATTCCCAACCTTTGTTAGATTTTGATGCTCCGTTTACTGCTTTCGATTGTCCTTCACCTAAAGCAGAAGCTACAGGAGGAGTAATTAAAATACCTGATGTTTTACGAGAGAAATAATCGAATGAACCAGAAATTTTATTGTTTAAGAAAGCAAAGTCAACACCAGCGTTGATTTCTTCTGTACTTTCCCATTTCAAAGCAGAGTTCGCTGCTTGTGTTTGTACAAAACCAGAAGGCAAAGTTCCTGTATTAGCACCCGACAAAGAGTATGCCGTTCCGATATTCATATACTGCTCCCAGAAACCGCCAGATAATTGTGCTTGCGTAGTTCCATATCTTGTGTCAAACAAACCAAAACGAGCCAAATCTCCAATTTGTTGGTTACCCACACGCCCTACTCCTACTCTTGCTTTTAGCTCAGAGAACAATTTGCTACTTCTCATGAAATTCTCTTGGTCAAGTCTCCATCCAAAAGATGCCGCTGGGAAAATACCATATCGGTTATCAGTACCAAAACGAGACGAACCGTCACGACGAATCGTTAATGCTAATAAATACTTATCTTCTAAATTATAATCTACACGTCCAAACTGTGAAAACAAACGATGGCCCGTAGAACCACCAGATACTGTTGTATTTCCAGTACCAGCATTCAAGGTAAAGTAATCTTCTGTTTGCAAAGCATAACCTTCTTTTTTAGTAGCTTGGAAATCTAAATCTGTTTTGATGTATTCTGTTCCTACCAAAAATTTGAAGTGATGGTCAGTATTCAAATCCCAGTTGTAACGCAAAGTATTCGACCACGTAGTACTGATAAAATGGTTTTGATCAAAAAGTAAACTGTTTGTAGTACGGTTGAAAGCTCCTTCCGAGAAGGTTGGCGTTATTACTTTGTTCAAATATCTTGAATCATCTGCACCAATATTACTTTTGAAAAACAAGTTTTTAATCGGTTGAACTTCAATAAAAATATTTCCGAAAGTACTTAAACGATTCGCATTGTTCCATTTTGCAATGTCTTGCATGTGCAATGGGTTATTTCTATCAGAATATCCACCGCCAGAAGCTCCCGCATAAGTAACGCCATCTTTTTGATACACTGGAATAGTTGGTACAAGCGTAACCGCTAAACCTGTTGTACTAGCACCACCCAAATCGGTTGAAGTTAAAGTTTCATTTGAATTGGCAATACGCAAACTAAGACCAATTTTTAATTTGTCATCAAAAGCACGAGTAATGGCGTTGATACTTCCATTAATACGGTCATAATTGGTAAATTTCAACATACCTGTGTTTTTCAATTGACCAAAGTTTACTTCAATTGAAGATGCCTTATTTCCTGTTGAAATCGTAAAATCATTTCTTGTAACAATGCCTGTTTTATACATTACATCTTGCCAATCTGTATCGCCAGCAGGAGTATTTGGGTCGCCACCAACGAATGGTTTTACCGAAACACCATTCAAAATTGGATTAGTAAAGCTTTTATTCCAGTCGAAATTATAGATTTCTCCATAACCAGCAGCAGGGTCTTGTCCATCGTTTACTGAAGCTTGCCAAAGTGCTTTTCCTCTGTCAACTGCATTCAACATTTTAAAACGCATTGCTTTTTCAGACTGGACAGAAACGCTACTATTGAATTGGAATTCAACTTTTCCGTTGGTATTTCCGCCATTTTTTGTCGTAACGATAATTACACCGTTAGAAGCTCTAGCTCCATAAATTGATTCCGCAGAAGCATCTTTCAATACTTGTACTGATTCAATGTTGGTAGGACTGATGTTTTGGAATACTTCTGGACGAGTAGTAGGAATTCCGTCGATGATATACAATGGGTCATTATTTCCTAAAGTATTTGCCCCACGAATTAAGATTCTGCTATTTGAACCATTTGGTGAGCCGTCTTTTTCAATGTACAAACCAGCCACACGACCTTGCAAAGATTGCATCGGGTTACCTGAGCTGATATTTTTTAACGGTTTCATATCCACTACGGCTACTGCTCCTGTTAAATCTTGCTTTTTAGAAGAAGTATAACCTACTACCACTACTTCACTCAATTCCTTCCCAGCAGTAAGTGAAATCACGATATTGCTAAGACCTTTGATTGAAACTTCTTTGCTGTTGTAACCTACGTAAGAAACTGATAATGAAGTAGCACTTTCAGGTACAGTCAATGTAAAAGTACCGTCTGCATTACTTGTGACACCTTTTGATGTTCCCGTTACTAGAATGTTTGCCCCAATAAGGACTTCGTTCGATTCGGCTGCGATTACTTTTCCCGTTATTGTTCTTTGCTGAGCAAAGGCAAAGTGGGTAGTAATAAACAGCATGGTGATGCTGAGTAAATAGTTTTTCATGTTGAAATTGTTTAATTAAAAAGGTTATTTTATATGTTAGAAAAAGAGTTTAAGTGCGCTTCAATCATTGTTTTTACTTCGTTTTCATTAATGTTGGGAGTAGCACCTTGATAAGTAGCTACTAACGAACCCATAGCACAGGCGAATTGTAAACTTTCTGTAGGACTATTGTTGGCTAATAAATTCTTGAGTAAACCTGCTAAAAAGGCATCTCCGCTACCTATTGTATCTTTTACAGTTACCGGAAAGCCTTCGTTTTGATAAAAAATACCATCTTTCAAAAGAATTGCACCGTCGGCTCCGAGTGTCACACAAAGTGTTTGAATGTCAAATCGTTTGGCGATTGCTTGCATCGCAATTTCTAATTCCGTAGATTCTTCGCACCAAGTAGCAATTTGACCGAGTTCTTGCTCATTCATTTTCACCATATTGGCTATTTTTAAATAAGAAAAGACGAGTTCAGGTGTGTAAAATGGCGTTCTGAGATTCACATCAAATACTTTGAATTTAGCTTTTGACAAAAGAGTATTCAAGGTTTGAGCCGTTTGTTCACTGCGAGCAGATAAACTCCCAAAAATGAATACATCTGAATTTTCAACAGCTTCAATTAAACTATCTTCTACTTGGATATAATCCCAAGCAACGGGATGCACAATTTTATACGTTACCTCATTTTCATCACTTACATTGGCTTTTACAACACCTGTCAAGTGGGTTTTTCCATGTTGAACAAGCTCGGTTGACAAACCTTTTTCAGTGATAAATTGTATCAATTCTTCCCCTAGTTCATCATCGCCAACACGGCTAATTACGCTTGGGTTAAGTCCTAAATTTTTTAGTTGAACAGCTACATTCATGGGCGCTCCACCCGCTTGTTTGCCAGTGGGAAGCACATCCCAGAGCATTTCGCCAAAGCAAATGATAGTTGGATTGGTCATTCTTTCAATTGTTTTAAGGTTAAGGTTTTATTGCTTAATGAAGCACTACTGCTCTTTCCATTCCTTCCAAAGAAGTTCCTTTGGTTTCAGGCATTACTTTCCAGACGAATAATAATTGTAAAATCATCATCGAAGCGAAGAAAGTAAAAGTGATTCCACCTCCAAAAGTTTCGGCGATATAAGGAAAAGTAAAAGTGATGATAGCGGCTAAAATCCAGTGCGTGAAACTGCCTAATGCTTGTCCATAAGCACGTACTTCGTTCGGGAAAATTTCTGAGATAAATACCCAAATAACAGCCCCTTGTGAGAAACCAAAAAAGGCAATAAAGATGAATAGATAGAAAGAAACATTGATGCCGATATTGCCACTAAAAAATGCTTGAGCAACCAAAACTAACGAAGTAATCAATCCTAAAGAACCCCAAAACATCAATACTTTTCTACCAAATTTATCAATCAATGAGATACCAACAAGTGTTGAAACAAGATTGATTAAACCAATTCCAGCCGATGATAAAAGCGCTGAATCTTTTCCTAAACCTGCCATTTCAAAAATACGTGGCGCAAAGTAAATAATGGCGTTGATTCCAGACACTTGGTTAAAAACTGCGAACAATACCGCCAACATAACTGGTTTGCTATACGCTGGTTTGAATAAATTGGTAAAGCTATTTGAAGAGTGACCTTTTGCCTGACTTTGAATGGCTTCAATAATGTCTTCCGCAGTGGCGGCATCAATGGTTGCTAAGATTTTTCTAGCGGTATCAACAGCTCCTTTTTTCAAAATTAGCCATCTTGGACTTTCTGGAATAACTAAAACCGTCACTAAAAATAGTACTGATGGAAATGCTTGTACACCCAACATCCAACGCCAAGCGTTTTCGCCAATATCAACCAACAAGTAATTTGAAAGATAAGCAATCAAAATTCCGAATACTACATTGAATTGGAACATGGCAACCAAACGACCTCTTTTGTGTGCAGGTGCAATTTCTGAAATATACATGGGTGCTACCACCGAAGAAACCCCAACGCCTAATCCGCCAAGAAATCTAAACACCAAAAAGATACTCCAGTTGGGTGCGTAAGCCGTTCCTAAAGAAGAAAGTAAATAAAGAATCGCTACTAATAATAAGGTTGTTCTTCTTCCGTATTTTTCGGCTGGAATTCCACCGATTAAAGAGCCTAAAACTGTTCCTATTAAAGCGATTGAAACCGTAACGCCGTGTTCAACTACGCTAAGATTCCATAGTTTTTGAAGCGTTTGCTCTACGCCTGAAATTACTGCGGTGTCGAATCCGAAGAGAAATCCTCCTAAAGCTGCGGATAATGCCCACAAGAATATTTTAATATTTTGATTCATGTTAACTTTTGGTATAAGTTTTTTGATGAACCAAAATTAGTACTTAGGATAACGAAGGGCTGTCAGTATTCTTTCAAAGAGTATTTAATTTGATACATTGTTTTAAATATTTGACAATCAAGAATTTAAGCATATTTAAAATAATTGAATCATTAAATTTGATACAGCATTTTAATAAATGTTACATCAAGAATTTCGCCATTCTGATGGCGTTTGATTGGTTTTTTGTTTAAAGAAAGTAGTGAAATAACTTGGGTTGTTAAAGCCTGTTTCGTAAGCTACTTCGGCAATGGTTTTATCGGTTTCTTTCAACAGTGCTTTGGCTTTTAATAATTTAAAATCTGCTATATAATCGGTAACATTTTTATTCGTCAAAGCAGAAATTTTACGGAATAATTGTACTCTCGACATTCCCAATTCTTTACTTAATTTCTCTACTGATAAAGAGCTATCGTTCAGATTTTTTTCAATAAGTAATTCAAATTCTACTAAAAATTTACGTTCTGTTTTTTGAATTTGACTAGGATTGGTGATTTCGCTAGAAAAACGGCGACGCATTCTATCTCGGTTTTCTAAAAGTCCTTTGATTTTTTCTTCTAATAATTGCTGATTAAACGGTTTTGAAATATAAGCGTCTGCTCCAGCTTTTGCTCCTTCAATTTGGCTTTCCATTTGTCCTTTGGCGGTCAGTAAAATCACAGGAATATGCGAAGTACGGAAATCATTTTTGATTTTTTGGGTCAACGAAAATCCATCCATTTCTGGCAACATCACATCACTAATGATTAAATCTGGAATATTATTCAGAATTTCTTCCCAGCCTTTTTCCGCACTTTCTACGGGAACAGTATTATAAGCGATTCTTAACTTTTGGGTTAAAAATTGGTTTAAATCTTGATTATCTTCAATCAATACAATTGTATTATCATGAACAACAGAATTATTTGCGAATATTGGTGTAATTGGTTCAACACTTTCACGTAAATAAGCATTTTCTTTAACCGACTCTTTTTCAATACTTTGACATTCAACATAGGGCAAAATAATTTTAAAAGTTGTTCCTTTCCCTTTTTCAGATTCTACTTCTATATCACCTTGATGAAGCGAAACGAATTCACGAGAAAGTGCCAAACCCAAACCTGTTCCCAAAGAAATATTCTGATTTCCACGATAAAATAAATCGAAAGCTCGCTCTTTTTCTTCTTTACTCATCCCGATGCCATTATCCGAAATCAAAATCTCTATTTTCTCAATATTTTTTAAGAGCGACACGTGAATTAAACCACCAACTGGCGTGTATTTAAAGGCATTTGAAATAATATTGAAGAGTACTTTATCCAATTTTTCAGCATCGAAACCGAATGGCATTTGTGCAAATGGACAAATAAATTGTAAGTCGATATGTTGTGTTTTTGCTTTTACATTAAAATCGGAAACGATGTCTTTCACAAAAGCTACCAAATCTTGTTGACTTACTTCCAATTCCATTTTGCCTGCATCAACTTTTCTTAATTCTAGCAGTTGATCAACCAAGCGGAGTAATCTGTTGGCATTTTTATAAATTAATTGAAGCGCATTTTTGGTTTCTTTTGCATCAACCGATTTACGATGTAAAATATCTTCCGTAGGCGTTAAAATCAAACTCAAAGGCGTGCGAAATTCGTGCGAGATATAAGAGTAAAAACGTAATTTATCTTCTGTAGCTTGTCGGGCAAGTTGCGAAATTCGTTCTATTTCATCTTTTTGTTCCAAAATCGCACGATTTTGGTTGGCTAAAACTTGATTCGATTTCTGTTTTTCTCGTAAAAGATAGAATAAAATTCCTCCTAGAGAAATAACCACCAGCAAGAAAATAACGGTTAAATAAAGTGTATTTTGTTGGGTTGAAAAGATACGAGTCAACTCTATTATTTTACTAGCTTGTCGTTTAATGTCGTCTTGTTGTTCTTTGATTTTTTGGTATTGAGCCAACATAATGCCTACGTTTTCGGCATTGATGATGGTTGTAAATAATTGATTTTCCTTTTCAAAAGGTTGTTTTGTCAAAATTTTAACAGCCGTTTTGATGGCTTCTTCTCCGCCAGTAGGATATAAAATGGTTGCAGAAATAATGCCTTTCCTCACCAAATCAATGCCTTGATTTGCACCATACAAACCATCAACACCAATGATTTTTTTGTTCAAACCCAAGCTTTTACATACGTTTGCGATGGCGTGAGCTAATCTATCATTGTGAGCATAAATCAAATCGACTTTAGGATGCTGACTTAGAAAAGCCCGAATTTCTTCTTGGAAATACTGTGGTTGTCTTGCAGAAAAGAGTGATTTCACCAATTTTAATTGAGGATTCTTATTGATTATTTTCAGAAAACCTTGGTGTCTGTCTATCGTCGGAGACGTTTTTGCACCTTCGCCTACTTCAAAAATTGTTCCTTGTCCTTTCAGGATGATGTTTGCATAAATCCCAGCATTTTGTCCGATGAGTTTGTTATCTGCACCAACAAAAGCCGTATATTTTTCAGAAGTAGTTTTTCGGTCAACGATAACCACAGGAATTCCTGCATCGAATGCTTTTTCAATAATAGCCGTCAGTGGTTTGGCTTCATTGGGTGTAACGATGATTAAATCTACTTTGTCATCAATAAATTGCTGAATCTGAGCGATTTGCCTAGTACTATTACTGTTTGCATTGGCGATAGTCATCCCGATATTATTATGAAAAGCCAATTCACTTTCCATTCCTTCTACCATTGTTTTACGCCAATTATCGTTCATGGTACATTGGGCAAAACCAATTTGAAAGGTCTTTTTTTCGGACTTATTACAAGCGTACAACATCAAGATGATCGATAGTGCTACAAATATTTGATAGATTTTTCTCATCTGTTTTCTGTTATAAAATGGTATAAATTTTTGAGTTTTGTTTCAATGAAAATGCTAAAATACGAAAGCTTTATAAACAAGAAAAAGATAAACTACTGGGTTTTAATCCAGTAGTTTATCTAAGTATTCTATATAAAATAAACGAAGTTATTCTATGAATTAAAGTGATATATACCTGTATTTTTATATTCATCACTCACAATTCACAACTCTTAACTTATTAGTTGTACGCAACATTAATGGAATCTTATTTCCAAGTACTTTTCAAATTCCAGACTTTGAAGGTCTTTACTTTGAAAGTTTTTTCAGAAGTATTGATTTTCATTTTTGTGTAATCTTCATTCGGAAAGAAAATATCGGTAATTACTGTTTCGCCATTATCTGCAAATAACTCAGCTGATGATACGTCGAAATAAACGTGTAATTTGATAATTTTGTCGCTCGCTAATCTTGGTGCAAGATGTACTTTTTGAGCAAAAGTATCAGAAAAATCTATTTTACCAGATTTGGTTCTATCGCTAAAGAAAGTATTACTTTCACTATCATAACCAATGATATATTTTTCACCTTTACTGTTTGAGAGTTCTACTTCTACCTTCCCTTTTTGTGGTTTTTCAAAGGATAATTCTAGTTCGGATAAAGTTGGCTTAAAGTTCAATTTTGAAGTAACATCTAGCGAACCTGCAAAGGTTAAATTACTTAATTGTAAAGCTTTTTTAGTGGGATTTCTCAAAGCTTGAAGTTCTTTAACAGGCGTAACGGATACTCTGTAACCTTGGCTAGTTGATTTTAAGTTTAATACTCTGGGAAGTGTAGCGGCACTTCTCCATGCTCCAGTGGGAACAATATTGGCATATTGCCAGTTACTCATCCAACCGATTAAAATTCTTCTACCATCAGCTTTTGGAATATCCGACCAAGTTACGCCCGCATAATTATCTCTGCCATAATCCAACCAAAGTCCGTTGCCATTTTTCACAAAAGGCTTAAGGGCTTCGTCAAGAATAAAAGTTTTTCCATCAAAATCACCCACGAAGTATTGTGTTCCTGAACCACCGTTTGGTCCGCCCGGATTAATGTTTACAATCAAAACCCATTTGGTAACATTACCATCTTTTAACGGAAACATATCTGCACATTCCCAAACGCCACCGTGATTACCCCATTCTTTGCCAAAACTTCCTGTATTTTCCCAATCTTTCAAGTTTTTAGAAACCCAAAATTCATGATGATCTTGTACCGCAAGCGACATTACCCATTGATTATGAGCTTCATCCCAAATTACTTTTGGGTCTCTAAAATCACGTGTTCCTGTATTTTTAACAACTGGGTTTCCTGAATATTTTGTCCAAGTGCGTCCTTTATCGTTACTATAAGCAATTCCTTGATTTTCAAAATCATTTCTACCAGCCTTTTCACCTTCCATATTATGATAAGTAAAAATAGCTACTAGTGGTGGTTGATTATTGATGCCAAAACCACTTGTATTTTTCCAGTCAACCACGGCACTTCCTGAAAAAATATAGCCTAAAGTATCAGGATAAAGTGCAATAGGTAGGTTTTCCCAGTGTGTTAAGTTTTTACTAACTGCATGTCCCCAGTGCATTGGTCCCCAAACGGTTTTATCAGGATAATGTTGATAGAATAAATGATACTCCCCTTCGTAAAAAAACATTCCGTTGGGGTCGTTCATCCAGCCTTTGGCAGGTGAAAAATGGAATTGAGGTCTGTGTTGTTCTTGGTATAATTTTGATGTTTCATGATGCTGTCCAAAGCCTTCTGTTGTCAAAAACAAAACGAAGACTATGCAAAGCAAGCTTATGTGTTTAGCCATTTTAATGTAAATCATTTTTCCATCATTTAAATAGTGAGTGAATGCCAAAGTTTACCTTTGTGCTTTTCTATGATTCAAAATTACTGGTAGATATTTTTTAAATGATGTACTAATCTTTCCAAAAATTCCAATTTTGATACAAAAATCAACTAGCTCAATATCAATAAATTAGCTATTCATCAAAACATTAAACTATTAAATATGTTACCAAAATTCAATTCATGTTACATCCATAAATCTCTTGCCTTTTATTCCCTACATTTTGCAGCTTAACAAGCTTTTGTTTTGGCATCATAAGGGAAGGTTAAGGTAAAAGAAGTGCCTTTCCCTTCGGTACTTATAAATGAAATTTGTCCGCCTAAAATATTGGTAAATTCTTTGGTAATGGTTAACCCCAAGCCTGTTCCTTCGATTTGTAATACATTATTCGCCCTGAAAAACAGTTCAAATAAATGCTCCTGATCAGCCACAGGAATCCCAATTCCATAATCGGTAATGATAAGGTTGAAAGTATCTTGAGCAAAAACTAATTCTAAACTTGGGTTTTTAGCATTTGGTGAATACTTAAAAGCATTATTCACCAAATTACTGATGATATGGTTCAAGAATGAAGTATTAGAAGTAATCAATCTGTGTTTTTCTGGCAATATTAAATCTAAACTTCTACCGTCTTTTCGGTCGATATAATATTGATTATTTACATGATGAATCAATTGGATAATGTCAATGGATTCAACATTGTACTCTTCGTGATTCACGCTAGTTTTTTCCAATAATAAAATATCTCTCAACATTTCTGTAAGACGATTCGACTGAAACACGATTTTGCTTAAATGTTGCTTCGTTTTTTCTTTAAGCGTTTCATTTTCAATCATGTTTACATAAATATCCAGAATATCAATACTACTTACAATGGTCGCAATGGGTGTTCTGAATTCATGAGAAGCAAGTGCTGTGAAACGATTTTTAAGGATGTTCATTTCACGTTCTTTCTCCAACGACAACTCTAATTTTTTAAGTTGTTTCTGAGCTTCTTCTGCTAATTTTATTTCGGTAATATCTCTTTCAATGGAAATCCAATGAGTAAACCAACCCGTTTCGTCTGCCACTGGAATTACAGTGAAATTTATCCAGAATTCCTCTCCATTTTTCTTATAATTGATGGTGGTAATTTCGCAAGGTTCCCATTTACGCAAAGACTTACTTAAACGAGCTAATTCTGCTCTATCAGATTTTGGACCTTGTAAAATACGAGGCGTTTTTCCTATTACTTCTTCAGAAGTATAGCCAGTCATGCTGGTAAAGGCTTCGTTTACATACAAAATTCTTGGTCCGGGTTCATCAAAAGGTTCTGCTTCGGTAATCATTACCGCATCATTTGTATTTACCACGACAGACTCTAACAATTTCAATTGGCGTTCTCTTTCCTTTTGTAAAGTAATATCCTGTATCGCACCTACCATTCTAATGCCTTTTCCTTGCTCATTTCTGATGAGGAATCCCTTATCAATCACATGCGCATATTTGCCATCAGCTCTTTGAAAGCGGTATTCATCGTACCAATTATTTCCAGTACCTTCAATAGAAAGGTTGATACTTTTAATGACTCTGTCCTTATCATCAGGATGAAGGTAGCAAGTCCAAGAGTCTAAAATAGTTGTAGGAGATTCATGTTCATGACCAAACATATTGCGGTATCCTTCTCCCCAAAGAATAATATTATTTTCTAAATCCCAATCCCATATAGCATCAGAAGTTGCTTTAGAAGCAAATTGGTATCTTTCATTACTTTCAATGACAGATTTTTGAGCTTCCACTTTATCAGTAACATCTACCACAGTAGAAATCATCAAATTTTGTTCGTAAATCGGAATATTTTTGGCGTTTACAATGCGTTTTTCACCAGTTTTAGTAGTGATGGTTATTCCTTCCCAACTCATTCTACTCTTATCTCCACTTAAAATATCCGTCATAATGCGTTCGCTTATTTCTTTTCTATAAGCTTCATCAGGATATATTTTTTCAAAGAAAGTAGTAATATCTAAAATATCTTCATTTGTCCAGCCATAAATTTCACTAAACTTTTTGTTCATCAAAGTGGCTGTTCCTTCATCTATTTTATTTACTGCAATACCTATCGGCAAGTTTTCTAAAGCAGTTTCAATAAACTTATTTCTTTCTTTTAATGCGATTTGACTATTTTGATATTCGGTAATATCCTGTACCGTTCCTTCTAAAAAGAGTGGATTACCAGCTTCATCTCTGATAATTTTCCCGATTTCATAAATCCATTTGCTCGAACCATCTGGCAAAATAATGCGGTACTGTATGTCAAGGTCTTTTTCTCCTTTCAACGCAGTGGCTTGTTGCTCGATATAATGCGCTCTGTCTTCTGCTTGTAAAGTAAGTAAGAACGACTCGTTATTAACCTTAAATGATTGTTTTGAAAGTCCCCAAATAACATATACTTCATCTGACCAATACAGACTTTGCTCTTTGATATTTACTTGCCAGTAACCTAATTTAGCAATATTAGTGGCTGCACGCAGTTTTATTTCATTATCTCTTAATTCTTGTAAAACGTTCTCTTTTTCAGTAACATCATTTATTTGTACTAAAACTACTCGTCTTCCTTGATAGTCCATTAAACGTCCCAAGCCTTCAACTTTTATGAGTTCCCCATTTTTAGTCTGATGAATTCTTGTTTTCTTGTAAAGTCTCTTATAGCTTTCTTCGCTATATATGACCTCAAACATCTCTGGAATTTCAGACATTGGTCTTAAATCTAAGATGGTTAATGCCAAAAATTCTTCACGAGTATAACCATATTTGGTATGGGCTACTTCATTGCAATCCACAATCTCAAGAGTTTTGAAATCCCAAATAAACATTGGAGCAGGATTGTTTTCAAAAAGATGTTTGTATTGTTTTACCAATTCTACCAACGCTAATTCATTGGCTTTTTTTTCAGTTGCGTCTTTAGCAACGCTGTAATAAAGTTGGTCTATTTCGTCCCAAGTACTCGACCAAGTAATTGGCACTGTCCAACCTTCTTTATGAATATATCTGTTCTGGAAATTTGTTGTTTCTACACCACTTTTTATGATATTTTCTCTTTCTATTGTTCGATTGCAATCTTCTGGGTGTACATAATTGATAAAATGTTTTCCTATCAATTCTTCAGGTTTATAGCCTAAAATTTTGAAAGAAGCATCACTTACTTGTATGAATCGTCCTTCTATATCAATGGTACAAATCATATCCAAAGACGATTGCATGATTTTATGAAGCTCTTCTTTGGTTCTTTGTAGGGCAAGTTGTTGAATTTTTTCATCAGTAATATCTTGAAAAACGCCAAATAATTTTATAGGTTTCCCCTCTTGATTTTTAATCAAACTTCCTCTCGAAATAATGTGTTTGATTGTCTGGTCTTCAAGAAGAAATCTTTTTTCAACCCTGTACTCCTTCCCCGTTTGCATGGCACTTTCCATTGCTGCAATAGCCATTGATCTATCTTCTGGATGAATTACGCCCAAACCTCTTTCAAAATTTACTTCAAAAGCTTTTGGCTCATAACCACAAATTCGATAGACTCCGTCTGACCAATGTAGTTTATTCGTTTTAAAATCTAACTCCCAAGTACCAAATTTTGAAATGACTTCAGCTTTATTCAGTAGCTCAGTGTTTTTGCTAATGATTTCATTCGCCTGTTCTAATTGTTGTTTCTGCAAAACACGTTCACTAACATCCACTAGCGTTTGCATAACGAATTGTACTTGTTCGCCTTCCAAAATAGGAGTATGTGTTATTTCCCAATATTGGTCTTCTTTGTTTAACACTGCCGTTGGCGAAACAGAAATTGTATGAGGTATTTTCTGTTGAACCACTTTTGCTAAAGAAAGCCTAAGTGATGAGCGTATTTCAGCTTGTGTTCCTTGTATCTCAAAAATGCTTTTTCCAATTAAATCAACATTATCTAAAGCGCACATTTTTAAATAAGCATCATTAATATCGATGATTTTAAAGTCTTTTTCATCCATTGATAATAGTAAGCATGGCGAAGGAAGAACTTTAAAAATGTTGTTTGGAAATGCTAGATTCATAATGATGAAATGTTAAATAATCTAATAAAGTAGTTAGGATTTGTATTTTATGAGCTAGCTCATTTATTCAATATTGATGGAAATCTCGCTTTAAAAGCACTTTAATGCCAAATGTACGTGATTGTTTCGTAAAATCTTAATGGAAAAATGGCTAACAGTATTTCCATCAAAAAGGTATTTCAAAGGGAAATTACAGAAACAAATCTTCATTAAGTTAAATAAATAATTGAAATTATCTATTTTGTGTCATTTTGAATATAATATGAAACATATCACCAAAGTATTTGTTCATCGTTTTTTAAACTTTACGCAAATTTGATAGCACATTTTTCTTAGAAAATGCCCGTCTTTTTTCCATGAGATTTTAGCTTTATTATTCCTCACTGGTTGATTCTTTTTTGAGATTTTTTATTGACAAAAGGGTATTTCTCAGCTGAAAGATAATCAAGGGCTAATAAGGATTTATCAACTATTTACAGTCAAAATACTTGAATGAAACCACTTTCGGATTCCAAAATTAATTTACGCTAAACAAAAAAACGATGAAAATCAAACAACACTTTACTATTATCATCACTTTATTATTGATTAATCAAATTGCTTACAGTCAAAAATATCAGCAAGAAGCACTCAGTTTATATGAAAAAGTGCAAGAGCGATTTTATGACAAAAACGCAAAACTCTATACGGATGTCGATACCCTTGAACGAAAGTTTTCGCATTTATGGGGTTTGTGTTGCATGATTCAAGTAGTGAATGAATTAGAAAAAGCACAACCTAAAAAAGACTATATGTCTGATGTGATGAGCGCCATCAATGCCTATTATTCTGAAAAGAATTCAATCGGCGGCTACGATTCTTACTTGGTGAAATTGGGCGGTGGCGATCGTTATTATGATGATAACCAATGGGTTGGTATTGCTCTTATGGATGCTTACGAAAGAAATAAGAGAAAAGATTACTTGAAAACCTCGATAATGATTTACGATTTTATGATGACGGGCTACGACGAAGCCGCTGGTGGTGGACTTTACTGGCGTGAAGTAGATAAAATAACCAAAAATACTTGTTCGAATGCACCGGGTATTATTTTGGCTTTGCAATTGTACAAGGCTACGAAAGACAAAAAGTATTTGAAGGTGGCAGAAAATCTTTATGATTGGACAAACAAAAGGTTGCGTTCGCCAGAAGGTATTTTTTATGATAATGTAGTCATCAAAACCGATGTGATTGACAAGCACGCTTATACTTATAATACTGGTGCGATGCTTCAAAGTAATGTTTATTTATATGAAATCACGAAAGATAAAAAGTACTTGATAGAAGCGAAAACCATTGCGGAATCATCTTTAAAAACTTTTTATGCAAAACCAAAATTCAAAGATGATTATTGGTTTAATGCAGTGATGTTGAGAGCATTTAAACATCTTTACAAATATGATAAAGATGAAAAATACCTGAATGCTTTTAAAACTTGTACAGATGTTGCTTTAACAAACGACTTGAATGCACAAGGATTAATGGGAAAAAACAAAGCTGTCAATTTGGTTAATCAAGCAGGAATGATTGAAATTTTATTGAGACTTTCTGAAAAGTAGTAAATTGTTTTTGGCTGTAAATAAAAAAATGGAGCAAATTTGCTCCATTTTTTTATGCGATGCCATTGCTAAATTGGATAATAGTAAACGACATCATAAACTGATTCCTCTCTATTTATTTTTCAATTTTTGTTCTAATACTTTCATGTAATAACCGCCAACAACACTTCTAGCCTGAAAACCTACCATTTTGCCCGTTTTAGTTTCGTGCCAATCGCTAATCGGTACTCTTGAATTAGTTTTAACAGCATATTCAAACATTGGGTTGACTAAAGCTTGAAAATCTTTGTCATTGTTAGTTAATACCGATGTCCAAATTACCCAGTCTGATTTTGTATAAGTCGCTCTGCTATCAAGTGGCAAACCAAATTCATTTTGTTTCGTTAAATAGTATTTTACTTCAGTATCAAAAACTTCTTTCGGGAAGTAATTCAAATTCAATACTTTATCCCAAACCAAATTATATTTTTGACTCCAAGTTCCTTTTTTATCGAAAGTCAAAGCATAGTGGTCACCATCTTTTGCCATTTCTATCCACTTCGTTACAAAACCTTTTGTGATAGCATCATACTTTTGGTAAATAGCGGTTTCGCCCATTTCTTTGGCTAATTGCGTGAACGTTTCAAGGGCCACAATGGCTTTGACAGAAAGGTTAATATTACGTGCTAAATGTCCTGCAAAATCATCTGTACACAATTGATTCGCTGGGTCAAAACCTTCTTTTGTTAAGAAATCAGCCCAAATTTTCATGACATCCCAATGTTTTTTTGCATAATCGTTGTTGCCTTCTGCTTTACAAATAGCGGCGGCTAAAATCATCATATTACCACATTCTTCAACTGGCATGTCTTCGCCATAAGTTTGTCCGTTGGCTAATGGATAAGTCCCTAAATCATGCGCTGGGAATGGTTTTGCCCATTTGCCGCTTTCGCTGTAATAGAAAATACCATTTAACATTCCTCTCATCAATTCTGGATTATAAGCCAAGAAAAGTGGCGCCGAAGGATAAGTAACATCAACTGTATTGATAGAACCATTACTGAAATTTTCTTTCGATAAAAACAAAGTTTCTCCCGTTGAACTTTTCAATAATTTATGTGCCGCAATACTTTGACGATAAGCCAATTCACATAATTTGGCATATTTTTCTCCGCCAGCATTCAAAGCATCATTATAAATGGTTGCGTTTATTACTTCACATTTTTTGATGATTGAATCATACTCTTTTGACGCTAAATCTAGCTGACTTTCGATACTTGTTGTACCATTATTATTCCACCAAGGACGAAGATTTTGTCCAAAATATTGGATGGCATATAAATCGTCGTAACCCAACATGATTACTTGTTCTTTTTGAGAAGAAGTAATTTTGCCCATGTCAACGATTGTATTCAATACCAAACGCTTTCCTGATGAAAGTTCCGTTCCTGTTGATTGAAATGGATTAACAGGCGTATTGCTAATAGATTGTTTTACATTCGCTCCCGTTTTGGTAGCTACATACATATAACCCCAATCAATACGAAGATCATCACCTCTTTTCTTTAAAATGGCTTGCTCTTCCGTTCCAGCTTTTAAAATACTGAGATGACTACTGTTATATTTTTCGGCTTTTACTACTTGTGCAGTCGTGTTAGTAGCAATATCCGTCGAAGCACCCAAGTACAATTGTACTGCATGTTGCTTGCCATCGTTAGCTTTTACTTTGGCACTGATGTAAGAAACAGGTCTAGCCAAAATATCGAGTTCATTGATTAATAATGGCGAAGTAAACGTAAGTGTAAGGTCTGTTTTGCCACAAGTAAACTCATAAATGGTTTGTGTTGCGTTCAATTTTACACTTTTTTGTGTTGCCAATTGAATTGACGTTTCAGCAGGATTGATTGCTTTTTCCACAATTCCAGCATCTAGTAGGGCTTCACCACCAGTGTTTTTTACGTGAATTGCTAAAACGTTTTTACCTTTTTTGAGCTTACTTTTCATCTCGTTGGACATCGGTAAGTAAAGGAATTTTCCAGCACAACAACCTGCGGTGTAAATCAAATCACCATTCAGATATACTTTTACATCGTCGTCGTGTTGTAATTTTAAAATCGGCTCTTTGAAATTTAGGTTATCAAGGGTGAATTCTCGACGAACCCAAATGTCGTTCGTCAACCATAAAGTTTTTGAAGTACCTCTTACATTACCGAAAGGCGCTAAACCGTTTTTCCATTGTTTATCATCAAAATTTGGATTCATCCAATCTTCTGAAGGCGTTGTTTCTGTGTATTTTGCTGTATAATTTACTTCATCACCTGCTGGTAAAATACTGCTATAATTTGTGCTTAGCGCACCTAAAAAACGGTAAGTTTGTCCATCAACTTTTAACATTCCAATCAAAGAATGGTCTGTACCCGTCCAATGTTTGGTTGGCGAAGCATTCAAATTGTCGCTATTCGACCAAATACTAAAATATGGGTCATGCGTAATGAGCGGATAAGCAGGGGCTTTAGTACTTTGGGCAAACGTAAAGGCTGTTTTGCACAATATCAAGCCGAATAAAATCAGTTTTTTCATGTTAAAATGATTTGGAAAAATAATGTTGTTGGGCATCTATACAACTGAATTGAAGAGATGGCTACAAAATTAGCGTTTCAATTTTCCACACTTAATTCAATAAGTATCATTATTTCTCCATAATGTTTCATTTTATATTCTTTGTATTATTATTTCATAACTTTATTGTCACAAAGGCAATCATTCATTCTCAGATTCAATTTATACTTTTTGAAAAAACAGCAACATATCGTATTTCTGCTAGGCGTCACCCTTATTTTGTCTTTTTATCTGAACAAAAGTATGGCGCAATCTTACTTTTTTAGGCATTATCAAGTAGAAAATGGACTTTCTAATAATACAGTTTATTGCAGCGCACAAGACAAAAATGGCTTTCTTTGGTTCGGAACAAAAGACGGGCTAAATCGTTTTGATGGCTACCGCTTCAAAACCTTCAAAACTACCGAAGGAAAACAGACTTTTAATCCAGATTTAGTTCATTGCATGAAAACCGACCATCGTGGCGTTTTATGGACTGGAAATACTAAAGGGCTGTACTATTTTGATAATGAAAAAGAGCAATTGATTCGATTTATCAAATCTGAATCTGTAGATGAAATAAACGGAATTGAGCAAGATGGGAAAAATCAACTTTGGTTTATTTCCAGACAAACACTTTGCCGATATAATTTTGAAAAAAAACGACTAACGGCTTTTCCAACCTACGATTTCTTTGAAGCAACATCCTTAGCAGTAGATAAAGAAGGCAATCTCTGGGCATCCACGAATAATGGTCTGTTGAAAAAATTTAATGAACAAACGGGTACATTTTCAACTTATGATGTATTTAATCACTCGCCGAAAGTCTCTTCTAATTGGATTCACACAATGTATTTTTCGGATAAAAAAACATTATTTATCGGTACAGCAAGCCAGGGAATTAAGCGCTTTAATGTTCCCACAGCTATTTACGTGGATGTTCTGAGTACCAATCCTGATAAAACAAAAGTACATGTTCGTGATATTAAGCAATATACCGAGCATGAATTATGGTTTGCTACAGAATCAGGCATTTTTATTTTAGATACACGTACAAATCATTTCACCAACCTCAAAAAGAAGTTTTTAGATCCATTCTCTTTATCAGACAATGCTGCTTACTCGCTTTGTAAAGATAGAGAAGGCGGCATTTGGGTAGGTACCTATTTTGGGGGAATTAATTATTATTCGAAGAAAAATGCCTTGTTTCAGAAGTATTTTGCCGATAATTCTAAAAAATCAATTAGTGGAAATGCAGTAAGAGAAATTTGTGAAGACCGTTTCGGAAATATTTGGATTGGCACAGAAGATGCTGGATTAAATAAATTCAATCCAAAAACAGGAGCAATTACTCAGTTTTTACCCAAGGGTAAAAAAACGAGTATTTCTTACTCTAACATTCACGGTTTGTTGGCGGCAGGAGATGATATTTGGATAGGTACTTTTGAACATGGTTTAGACGTACTCGATATTAAAACAGGAAAAGTACGTCGCCATTATAACGCTGGTACTGGCAAAAATGATTTTCGACATAGTTTTATCGTTAGTTTTTTAAAGACTAAATCGGGCGATATTTATGTAGGAAGTGCCGATGGAATGTATAAGTATAAACCTAATATCGATGGTTTTGAGGCAATTAAATCTATACCGAATGGTACTTGGGTTTCGAGTATTGTTGAAGACCACGAACATACTATATGGGCGGGTTCGCATGGTGGTGTTTTTTACTTCAATCCAATTACGAATGAAAAAGGACACATCAAGCATCATAAAAATAGTAAAGTTAGCTTAACCAACATTGATATTAATGCTATATACGAAGACAGCCAGCAATGCCTTTGGTTTTCTACAGAAGGAGGCGGACTCTGCAAGCTGAGTAAAGACCGTAAAGTAATGACAAGTATTACAGCCAATGAAGGCTTACCTAGTAATTTTGTCTTTAAAATATTAGAAGACAAACAGCATAATTTATGGATTTCCACTGCTAAGGGGCTTGTAAATTACAATCCCAAAACCAAAGAAATGGTTACTTATACCAAAAACAATGGTTTATTAACCGACCAGTTTAATTATAATTCTGGCTACCAAGATGCCAATGGCAAAATGTATTTTGGTAGCGTAAAAGGAATGATTACTTTCAATTCGAATGATATTATAAAAACATCTAGTTCGGCTCCGATTTATATTACAGGTTTTAGCGTAGAAAATAAAGAACAGGAAATTGATGGTCAGCATTCGTTATTGAAAAAGTCGATTATTTATACCAATGAAATTACTTTGCCTTATGATAAATCATCTTTCAATATAGAATTTGCCGCATTGAGTTATATTTCGCCAGAAATGACGGAGTACAGTTATTTTATGAAAGGCTTAGATAAAGAATGGACAGCCATCAAACCCAATCGTAAAGTATATTTTACCAATCTTGCACCCAGAAAATATACTTTCCACTTAAAGGCTTATATTAATGGCAATTGGAGTAAAGAAGAAAAGGTTCTGATAATCAATATTTTACCCCCTTGGTGGGCTACAATTTGGGCGTATTTGTGTTATGGAATCATCACAATTTCGTTGATTTACTATTTATTAAGAACTTATTTAATCATCATTGATGATAAAAAAGCAAAGGAAATTTATGAAGCTAAAATCGATTTTTTCACCAATTTGGCTCATGAAATCAGAACACCACTTACTTTGATAAAAGGGCCAGTGGAAAATCTTTTAGAACAAGTTGAAGAAAATCCAGATATTAAAGAAGACGTGGTGATGATGGAAAGAAACACCAATCGTTTAATTGCTTTGGTGACCCAAATTCTGGATTTCAGGAAAGTTGAAACCAAAAGTTTTACGGTAGATTTTATCCGAATAAATATCACAGAAATGCTCAAAGATTCGTATAGCAATTTCACTTTGCTGACTAAAAAACGAAGACTAGCGTATAGCATTGATTATCCACCAAATGATATTTTTGCTTTAGTCGATGAAGAAGCTTTAAACAAAATTTTCAGTAATCTTTTTAGCAATGCCATCAAATTTGCGCAAAAGAAAGTAGCGATTCGTCTTTTGCCATTACAGGAAAATGCAGATTACATCACTATTGAATTTGAAAATGATGGATTGAGTATTCCTTTTGAGATGAAAGAAAAGATTTTTGAACCTTTTTATCGCCTCAAAGAATCTAAACAAGAAGGAACTGGCATTGGCTTGGCTTTGGCTAGGTCGCTGACAGAATTACTTCATGGCGATTTATTTTTGAAAGAAACAGCCGACGGCTCAATTGTTTTTGTGCTGCAATTGCCCCTTGAAAGAACCAATAAAGCTTAAAAATTAATGACAAACGATATGCAACCCGTCGTATTATTAGTAGATGATAATGACGAAATTTTGGAATTCTTGGAAAGAATGCTCAAAAGTAAGTACGCCATCCTGAAAGCAGAAGATGGTGCAGAAGCTTTGAAAATTTTGGAAAGAGAGTCCGTACAATTAATTATCAGCGATGTGATGATGCCCGTGATGGATGGTTTTGAATTGTGTAAAAAAATTAAATCAAACGTTGAGTTTTCGCATATTCCGGTAATTTTATTGACTGCCAAAAACGCTATTCAAGCCAAAGTAGAAGGTTTGGAACTAGGTGCTGATGCCTATATTGAAAAACCATTTTCTAAAGAATACCTCCAAGCACAAATTGCCAGTTTACTGAATAATCGAAATATCATTCGAGAATATTTCGCCAATTCTCCATTGATTCACATTAAAAGTATGGCGCATTCAAGGGCAGACGAGTTATTCTTAGAAACGCTTCATGATACTATTACCAAAAATATTGAAGATACAGACTTAGATGTAGAAAAATTGGCGGAAATCATGAACATGAGCCGCATTACGCTTTATCGAAAAATAAAAGCCATTTCAGTACTCACGCCCATCGAACTCATTAACATTACTCGTTTGAAAAAAGCCGCTGAATTATTGGCACAAGGAAATCACCGCATTTTCGAGGTTTCTTACATGGTCGGTTTTAGTTCGCAAAGTAATTTTGCCCGAAATTTCCAGAAGCAATTCAATGTTACGCCTACCGAATACATGAATTCTAAGCAATTAGAAAAGAAGTAAAATTACCTTTTATTCTCTTCATTTTTCTTCCATTTATTCTCCAAAAATCAATAGCATTTCTTATCCTTTGTGCAATTAATCTTGTAAAAAACAGGAATATGATTGCGCTATTGATTGTATTTTGTAATTTTGTCTATAGTTTTTATAGATTATGCATTATAACAAATGTCTTCAAATAAAAACAACAGGTTTAATTTTCAATATTTTTCAGCTATTTTTTGTCAATCAAATACGTTGAGCTTGCGAAAAGATTTATATTTTGACTTTTTTTTGTTTTTTTATTAAAAATCAGTTCCATTTATACATTTTTTGGAAAAAACGTCAATCCTAAATAAGATGTTTGTAGCTTTATGATTCAGATTGAAAATCCTCATATTTTTTGTAATTTCACAAAATCGAGCTTGAAAAAATTCATAACCCTAAAGCGATAAATAAAACGATATTACATACTGACCAAGAATTATTTGCTTTGATACAGCAAGGCGATACTTTAGCTTTTGATGAAATTTATGAAAAGTACTGGGCTAAATTATATGCTTTTGCTTACAATCGTCTTAGAGAAAAAGAAGCCTGTGAAGAAATCATCCAAGATATTTTTGTTTCACTTTGGTCAAATCGTGAAAACCTTCAAATTACCAGCTCGCTTTCAGGCTATCTTTTCCAAGCAGTAAAGTACCAAATGTTGAATTTCATGAAATCAACACAAGTACGAAATAGCTATATTGATAGCTTTAACCATTTCAGAGATGCCCTTTTTGATGATTCAACCAACGAACAAATGGCATTGAATGATTTGAAAATGATGCTAGAAAAAAGCATAGAAGAGCTTCCAGAAAAATGTCAAGAAGTATTTCGACTCAGTAGAATTCATCATTTAAGTATTCAAGAAATTGCGCTTCAATTAAACATTTCTCATAAAACCGTCGAAAATCATCTTAGCAAAGGACTCAAACATTTGCGTAGTTCCTTGGGCGATTTTTTAGTTTTCAGCATTTTTTTTGAATTATTTATACACTAAAAAACCTGTTTTTTTAGCCGTATTAAGCTATTTTAAAAAAAAGATTAAATATTTTCATTTTGAAATAGGTGTATTTCGCCTTTGCATTTACTTCACTATAAGAGGATACATAAAATAATATTTGGGCATTCATGAATCTTCCGAAATATTATTTTATCTACTCATTTTTAAAACAGCAATGAAAGATTTAAAACTTATAGTACTTATTGACAAGTACCAACAAGGCAACTGTACGCCAGCAGAAAAATTAATTGTTGAAGAATGGATGAATTCTTTAGCAATTGAGGAAAACGCCTTTGAGGAAATAAATGAAAAAGAAAAATTGGCTATCAAACAAAGAATGTTTGCCAAAATCAAGGAAGAAATTAAGCCCTTACCCAATGAAACGGTAAAGCTTTTTAATTGGGCTGCTTATGTTAAAATAGCAGCAGTTTTAGTTGTTTTTATCGGTTTGGCAGTTTCATTAGTACTTGCTTATGATGTATTTGATTGGAAAAATGAAACATTACAGGCTTCGTCGGAAGGACAAACCAAAAAAATAATGCTTCCTGATGGCAGTATTATTTGGTTGAAAGGAAAAAGTACTTTGGCTTACCCAGAACATTTTGACCAAGCCACTCGTGAAGTAAGTTTAAGCGGTGAAGCACTATTTGAAGTAGCCAAAGATGCAAAGCATCCTTTCATCGTTCATTCAGGAAATATGGATACTCGTGTGTTGGGAACAAGTTTTAACATCAGACCCATCGGTAAGCATATCGAAGTCGTAGTTTTTACTGGGAAAGTAACCGTTTCATTGGCTAACACGAATAAGCAACTGTTGATACTACCTTCAGAAAAAGCTATTTGCATGCCTGCTGAAAAGGAAATTAAAGCCCAAACGAACGTTCAAAAAGAAGAATATTTGGCAAATACTGAATACAACATGAATTTTGAAGATGCTCAAATGAGTGAAATCATCAAGAAAATTGAAGCAAAATTCGATGTGAAAGTAAAACTAACAGATAATACTGTAGCCAATTGTTTGATTACAGCAGATTTCACAGATCAGTCTTTAGTAAAAACCTTTGAAGTACTTTGCCAAACCTTGAATGGCACTTTTGAGATAGAAAACAATAGCGTGTGGCTGAGAGCAGAAGGATGTAAATAGAGTGATGAGTTATGAATTATAAAATATGAATAAACAGGTTTATCAATTATTCAATGCCTAAAGCTTACCGCCCAAAGCCTAAAGCAATAAAAATAAAACCAAACTAAATAATCAACAAACCCCAATATAATCCTTAATGACAGAAAAAAAATCGTAAAAAAAGGCAAGAGTGTTCCCAGCACTCCTGCCTTGGCTCAATCATTTCATAACACCGTTTGGAAAACGGTGATGAGAAACTATTGTCTTATTCCTCCATTTCAACAAAGAATAAAACCCAACCAAAGGTATGATAGAAAATTATCGAATCAAAGACTTAACCCTAAGAATTATGCGGTTTACCATGTATCAAGCCATCATAATTATGGTTTTTACTGGAATCATCAATGCTCATGTAAATTTTGCACAAGGAGTTCTTAATCAAGGTGTTTCCATCAAAATTGAAAACGTTTCACTCAAAAGTGCTTTGTCACGTTTGGAAAAAGAAGCGAAAATAAAGTTTGTTTACAGTAGCAGTCAAATCAATTTGAATCAAACGGTAAGTGTTACTTCTTCTAAAGAATCTTTAGGAATTTTATTGGATGGATTACTTAAACCGATGGGCATAAAATATGCCGTGAAAGATGAACATTTGATTATTCTTTCTCGTAGTGCCAACAATACTCCTTTGAATTTATTGAAAGGAAGTACTGTAACGAGTACTTCTAGCGAAGCAGTAAAGGAAGACGTTACAGGTATTGTTACCTCTGCCGAAACGGGCGAACCTTTAATAGGGGTATCTGTAACTGCCAAAGGTACACCATTTGGAACTATCACAGATGAAAACGGTAAATTCCGCATTTTGGCAAAGAAAGGATACATTCTTTTGTTTACTTATGTTGGTTTTGAATCATATACAATCACAGTTGGAAATGCTACAGATTTAAAAATATCGCTGAAGCCTTCTCAAAAAGCCTTGGATGAAGTAGTGGTAATTGGTTATGGAACTTCATCAAAAAGAATCAATACGGGTTCTGTTAGTTCAATTACTTCGGCTGAAATTTCAAAACAACCAATCGCCAATGTATTGGCTGCTTTGCCGGGACGTATTCCTGGAGCGCAGATTGCACAAAATAACGGACTTCCAGGAAGTGCCGTACAAATCCAAATTCGTGGTCAGGGTTCACTTTCTTCAGGTACAATTCCTTTGTATGTAATTGATGGTGTGCCATTTACAAATTTCAACGGTGGTTCGCCAGCGACAGACAATTTGAATGCTTTTGGTACTTCTGGTGCAAATGGTGGCGTGAGTCCATTTAGTATGATTAATCCAGCCGACATCGAACGTATTGATATTTTGAAAGATGCTGATGCTACTTCAATTTATGGTTCTCGTGGTGCGAATGGCGTAGTATTGATTACGACCAAAAGAGGAAAATCAGGTAAAACGAAATTTGATGTAAATGCGTCAACGGGTTTTAGTGAATTGAATCGTTTTATTCCGATGTTAAATCCTGAACAATATTATGATTTAAGAACACAAGCATTTAGAAACGATGGCATAACGCCAACAGTTAATAATGCGCCAGATTTATTGGTTTGGGATAAAACTAAAACAACCGACTGGCAAAAGTTTTTATTGGGTGGAACTGGTAAAATCAATGATATTCAAACAACGCTTTCGGGCGGTGATGCCAATACTCGTTTCTTGTTTAACGCAGGTTACAGAACTGAAACAACAATTTTTCCGGGCGATTTTTCAAACAAAAGATTTACCAGTCGTTTGAATTTAGACCATAATTCAAAAAATAGAAAATTGAATGTTGCTTTTGCTGTAAGTTATTCGAAAGACAATACCAATCTACCACAAAGTGATGTGAGTATGGTGTATAATTTACCGCCAAACTTGCCATTATATGATGCAAACGGAAAATGGTTTTGGTCATCAAATTTCACGAATCCCTTATCAACTTTGGGAAGAACTTATTTATCAAATAGCTCTAACTTAATTGCTAATGCAAGTGTAAAATATAATGTGTTTTCTGGCTTCAATATCAAATCAAACTTTGGTTATACCATTACTGATTTAGACCAGAAAAATTTAACGCCTGCTTCGGTATTGAATCCTGTTTCAAACCCAACAAGTAATTCTGTTTTTGCGAATAATAAGGCACAAAACTACATTATTGAACCAACAGCAGAATATACAAAAGAAATTGGCGAAGGTAAATTATTAGCAGTAGCAGGAGCAAGCTGGCAACATAATACTTCAAATGGATATTATATCACAGGAAGTAATTATAGTAGCGAAGCATTATTGAATACGCTTTCGGCAGCAGGTTTAATTACCATCAATTACAACAACATTGTAGAATATAAATACAATGCACTTTTCGGTCGTGTAAACTATGATTGGAAAGGAAAATACTTTGCGAATGCTACTTTCCGTAGAGATGGTTCTTCTCGTTTTGGTCCAAATAATCGCTTCGGTAATTTTGGTGCAATTGGTGCAGCTTGGGTTTTCAGTGAAGAAGATTTCGCTAAAAAATTACCCGTATTGAGTTTCGGTAAATTAAGAGCAAGTTATGGAACTACTGGTAACGACCAGATTTCTAATTACTTATATTTACCACTTTACAGTACTTCAGGAACGTATTTGAATAATCCTGTGATGAACCCTGCTACTTTACCAAATGCCGATATTCAATGGGAAACAACAAAGAAATTTGAATTGGCCCTAGAATTAGGTTTCTTGAAAGATAAAGTATTATTAACAGCAGAATATTATAATAACCGTTCAAGTAACCAAATTGCTTACTTGCGTTTGCCAACACAAACTGGTTATAATGCCATTCTATCAAACTTACCTGCTTTGATTGAAAACAGCGGTTTGGAATTTGATTTGAATACAACGAATGTTTCTGCTGGCGACTGGAAGTGGACTTCTACCTTCAATATTACTTTACCGAAAAACAAATTAGTTGAATTCCCAGGCATAGAAAATACTTTCTCTAGTGGTTCTTATGTAGTTGGACAACCTATCAACTTTACAAAAGTCCTTCACTATTTGGGTGTTGACCCAAAAACGGGAGCTGCTCAATATGAAGACATCAACAAAGATGGTGTGGTTACTTTTGATGACCGTTATGTAGCGAAAATCGGAACGCCTTATTATGGTGGTTTAGGAAATAGTGTTTCTTATAAAAACTTCCAATTAGATTTCTTCTTCCAATACAATCATCGTTTCGGACAAACCAATATTTTAAATAACAGACCGGGAACGTTGAATAACCAAAATACTTCGTATTTGAATGTTTGGAAACAAGAAGGTGATGTTACGAATATTCCAGCAGCAACGACCACAGCAGGTACAGCTTTGTATAATTCATATAATTTCTTCAGTTCGTCGGATGCTTTCTGGGGAGATGCTTCTTACTTGAAATTAAGATCAGCAAGTATTGCTTACAATGTTCCTAAAAACATTTCAAAAGTATTGGGAATGACCAATTGTAGAATTTATGTACAAGGACAAAACTTGTTTACGTGGTCTAAAAACAAATACATTTTAGATACAGAAACTACTGTTGGCGGTGGCCCTCCAGGTTTAGGAACAGGTACAATTGCACAGGTTTTACCGCCACTTAGAACGATTTTGTTTGGTATCAATTGCTCATTTTAATTAAGGAAATATCATGATAAATATCCATAAAAAATTCAAAGGAGTATTTTGGGCGACAGCCATCACTTCCTTATCGCTTTTTTCTTCATGCGAATCGTTTGTAGAATTAGGCGCACCGCCTACGCAGGTTGTTTCTGAAGATGTTTTCAAAGCTGATGCCACGGCTTCAAGTGCTATTTTAGGTTTGTATTCAGGAACAAACATGAGTCAATTTGTTCAAGGATGTACTTTCTTTCCGGGCATGTCGGCGGATGATATTCAGTATAATGCAGCCAATACATCTTATGATGAATTTGAAAATAATGCTTTGAGTACCAATAATTCTTTGGTTGAAAACACGATTTGGGCTTATTCTTATCAGCAAATCAAAAATGCAAATAATGCTATTTCAGGTTTGAATAAATCGCAAACTTTAACGCCAACAGTAAAAGAACAATTATTGGGCGAAGCAAAATTTGTGAGAGCATTATCGTACTTCTATTTGGTGAATTTATTTGGCGATGTACCGATGTCGCTAACACCAGATGCTGACTATGAAGCAAAAGCAAGTTTACCAAGAACACCCGCTACTGCTATTTGGGCACAAATCATCACTGATTTAAAAGAAGCTCAAGCACATTTACCTGTTACTTATGTGGGTACTTTCAAAGGCCGTGTCAATAAACATGCCGCTACTACGTTGTTGGCACGAGCTTATTTGTACAGCAAAGATTGGGCAAATGCAGAAAGCCAAGCAAGCCAAGTAATTACGGCACAGGCTTATACTTTGCCAGCACCAGCCGATGCTTTTGTGAATACAAGTAATGAAATTATTTGGCAAGTAGCCAACACAACGGGAGTTTCTATTTTCGGAGGGAATTACTTGGCAGCGACAGGTGTCATTCCAGCTTTTTCACTTTATGATACTTTGTACAAATCGTTTGAAGAAGTTGATTTAAGAAAAACCAATTGGACTGGCGTAACCAAAATTGGTACAAACAATTATTACTTCATCAACAAATACAAAGTAAGAACAGGTACAGGCAATGAATACAGCGTTGCTTTGCGTTTTGCCGAATTGTATTTGATTCGTTCAGAAGCAGCAGCACAACAAGGTAAATTGACAGAGGCGAAAGCTGATGTCGACATCATTCGTAAAAGAGCAGGATTACCAGCTTTATCAAGTTCGTTGACCAAAGAACAATTATTATTGGCAATTGAACAAGAACGTAAAGTAGAGTTTTTCGGAGAATGGGGACATCGTTGGTTAGACTTAAAACGTAGCAACAGAGCCGATGCTGTTTTGGGTGGTTTGAAAGCAAAAACGTGGAAATCAACCGCAGTACTTTATCCAATTCCTGAAAATCAAAGACTTGCTAACAGAAATTTGACACAGAATTCAGGATATTAAATCAAATAGGAATGGGATGAATCCCATTCCTATTGATAAAAATTGAACTCAAAATCATTCACAATAAACAAGTAAAGGTTATGAAAAAAATATCAATGGCATTAAGCTTTTTAGCTTTGTCAATCACAGGTGCTTTGGCTCAAACTAAGCCAACAGCAGTAAAAGAAGAAGTATTTAGCCTTACAGGAAAAATTGAAGGATTAAAAGATGAAAAAATCTTTCTTTCACACTATAATGGAAAAGGTTTCGACATAGATTCTTTGGTAAGTACCGACGGAAAGTTTGCTTTCAAAGGGAAATTAGCCTATCCATCTATCTATGGTTTATATTTGAATCCTAGAAAAGAACGCCTAAATATTTTTGTACAAGGAGGAGCTATCACTGTACAAACTACTAAAGATTCTATCAGCAAAGGAACGGTAAAAGGTTCGCCTTTGCACAACGAATGGATGATACACCGCAAGCAAATGGAAGGTGCGTATGCCATTATGAGTCAGTCGGATAAATTATACAGAACTACTGTAAAAACGAATAATCCAGATAGTGTTGCCATCAGACAGAAGGCTCATACACTATTTGTTGCTGGGGAAACTTATGCAGATAGTATTTGCAGACAATTTATTACAACTCGCCCTAATTCTATGATTAGTGCATTTATCATCAATAGCTATTTCATGGGTGCGGGTTCTGAAAACAAAGCAAAAGAATATTATAACCTTTTAGCTAAAAATGCTCAGTCTTCATATTATGGAACAAGCGTTAAAGAGTTTTTAGACAAATCAGCCAAAGTTGATGTTGGTAGAATGGCTCCAGCTTTTAGCATGGAAGATACTACTGGCAATGCTTTTACTTTAGCATCGCTTAAAGGTAAATATGTATTGGTAGATTTCTGGGCAAGCTGGTGCGGTCCATGTAGAAAAGAAAACCCAAATGTTGTAAAAGCGTATAATGAATACCGTGATAAGAATTTTGAAATTGTGGGTGTTTCTTTAGACGATAAAAAAGCCAATTGGTTAAAAGCTATCAATGCCGATAAATTGACTTGGATTCACGTTTCAGATTTAAAAGGTTGGCAAAATGAAGCAGCAAAAATGTATGCTGTAAGTGCTGTTCCGATGAATTTCTTGTTGGATAAAAATGGTAAAATCATTGCCAAAAACCTTAGAAGCGAAGAGCTTCATAAAAAACTAGCTGAGCTAATCCATTAATCCAATCAACAGTATTACTGATTATTTTCCTTGGGTTGCATATGTACCATTACATATACAACCCAAGGAAACCTTATTGCCTTAATGTAACAATTTGCTAGTCAAAATTGAAAACCTAATGCACTCATCAACACAAATAAATCCATTAAAAAAGGACTTACAAGAAAAATTTAATCACCTTTGGCATTTGGTGGGCAATACGCCAATGCTTGAGATTTTCTATTCATACAAAAACAGTATTCGTTCGCTGTATGTAAAATGCGAACAGTATAATCTTACGGGAAGTATCAAAGACCGAATGGCTTTGTATATTCTTCAAAAGTCATATCAAGAAGGTAAAATTTCTCCGAACGATTTAATCGTTGAAGCCACCAGCGGAAGTACTGGTATTTCTTTTTCTGCCATTGGTCGCACGTTGGGGCATCCTGTTCAAATCATCATGCCCGATTGGCTCAGTAAAGAACGAATGGACATAATTGCCAGTCTCGGCGCTAAAATCACATTGATTTCTAAAGAAGAAGGTGGTTTTTTAGGAAGTATTCGTCTTTCAGAACAAATGGCGGCAATGAATACTAATATTTTCTTACCCCGTCAATTTGCGAATGATTATAATGCTGATGCTCATCAAGTTACTACTGGAAAGGAAATCTGGTTACAATTACAAAATATAGATATTACTCCCGATGCTTTCGTTGCAGGTGTCGGTACTGGCGGAACAGTAATGGGCGTGGGACGCTACCTAAAATCTAGAAATCCTGCTATTTGTGTGCATCCTTTAGAACCCGAAGAATCTCCTACACTTACAGCAGGTAAAAAAATAGGAACACACCGTATTCAAGGAATTTCTGATGAGTTTATTCCTGAAATTATCAAATTTGATGAACTAGAAAAGCCTGTTCAAGCCAGCGATGGAGATTCTATTATTGTTGCCCAAAAACTAGCTCATCAATTGGGTTTGGCTGTTGGTATTTCTTCTGGAGCAAACTTGATTGGGGCAATTAAATTACAAGAGAAAATGGGTGCTGATGCTCGAATCGTCACGATTTTGTGTGACGACAATAAAAAATATTTGAGTACCGATTTGATGAAAGAGGAAAATCCAAAAGAAGGCTATCTTGCTACTGAAATAGATTTTATTAATTATCGTCCTATCAGTCGTTTATCTATTTTATCTCCTCGTATTATTTAACCATCGTTGTAATCAAAAACAACTCTTTATGAAAAAGATATTTCTTTTTTTATCACTATTGCTATGCTTTTGTTCAGAAGCTCAGATTGAAAAACCTGTGAAATGGACTTTCAAAGCAAAGCCGATTACTGGGCAAGAAGTAATGCTTACTTTCTCCGCAAACATCGACAAACATTGGCATATTTATTCACAACATATTAGTGACGGTGGACCAGTCCCAACTTCGTTTATTATCAGTCCATCGCCAGCTTTTGAACTTATTGGGAAAGTAATCGAAGAAAGTAAAGTGATTAAAGCTTACGACCAATCTTTCAGTATGGACTTACTTTGGTTTGAGCATACCGCTAAGTTTTCTCAGAAAATAAAGCTCAAAGAAAGTACAGCCTTGGTAAAAGGAAGTGTAGAATTTATGGTTTGTAACGATGTACAATGCTTACCGCCAGACCAAGTAGCCTTTGAAATTCCTGTAAAAATTACTGCGAAAATTCCTCTTCAAAAAGATACCGCTTTAGCACTCAAAACAACAGATACGCTTGTCGGACAAGTGCAAAATCAAGCAACAAATATTCAAGATACATCCGCCAGCAAATCAACAGTTACAACTATTTCAGTAGAAAAAGCTACCGAACCCAAACCGCTTTGGCTGACTTTTTTAGCAGGTTTATTAGGTGGTTTTGCGGCTATTTTAATGCCTTGTATTTTTCCGATGTTACCTATGACGGTGAGTTTTTTTACCAAAAGAGCAGGAACAAAAGCCGAAGGCATCACCAAATCTTTAGTTTACGGTTTATCAATTATTGTGATTTACGTGAGCTTGGGGCTGTTGATTACTATTTTCTTTGGTGCAGATGCCCTTAACGATTTATCTACCAATGGCATTTTCAACTTCGCCTTTTTTATCTTGTTATTGGTTTTTGCCGCTTCGTTTTTTGGTGCTTTCGAAATCATGTTGCCAGCTTCTTGGCTCAATGCTTCCGATTCAAAAGCTGATAAAGGTGGTTATTTAGGCATATTTTTTATGGCTACTACGTTGGCTTTGGTCTCATTTTCTTGCACAGGACCAATTATTGGCACTTTGTTAGTACAAGCCGCTACGATGGGACAAATACTTGGACCAGCCATAGGAATGTTTGGTTTTGCTTTGGCATTGGCTTTGCCTTTTACTTTGTTTTCAATGTTTCCATCTTGGCTAAATGCGCTCCCAAAATCTGGTGGTTGGCTGAATAGTGTGAAAGTTGTTTTAGGCTTTTTAGAAGTAGCACTTGCTCTAAAATTTTTATCCAATGTAGATTTGGCTTATCACTGGCAATGGTTTGATAGAGAGATTTTCCTAGCCCTATGGATTGTTATTTTCGGTTTGCTAACCTTATACTTATTAGGCAAAATCAAATTTTCGCATGATAGTCCTTTGGCTTACCTTTCTACTTCTCGTTTGTTTATGAGTATCGTTACGGCTGCTTTTACGGTTTATATGATTCCGGGTTTATGGGGTGCTCCGCTTGATGCCATTGCGGCATTTTTACCCCCACAACATACCCAAGATTTCGATTTATATACTTCCCGACTCGGTACAAACAGCTCAAAAACTTCTGAAAGTACCCATAAATACGCTGATATTTTCCACGCTCCGCTCAATTTGGATACTTTTTTTGATTATGAAGAAGGAATAGCTTTTGCAAAAAAACAGCACAAACCTGTGATGATAGATTTTACTGGTCACGCCTGTGTGAATTGTCGTAAAATGGAAGCAACCGTTTGGTCGAAGCCAGAAGTCTTGAAGTATTTACAAAATGATTATGTATTGATTCAATTGTATGTGGATGACAAAACAGAACTGCCTTCACAAGAACAATATTTGTCGGATTATAGTCAAAAGAAAATCACCACAATAGGAAAAAAATGGAGTGAGATGCAAGCTAAACGCTTCAATACCAATTCACAACCATATTATGTTTTGCTAGATTCCGAAGGCAAAGAATTAATTAAACCCCAAGGTGCAAATTATGAAGTAAACAATTTTGTACAATTCCTAGAAAGTGGGTTGAAGGCTTTTAGGAGTTTATAAATTTTCCATTCGGCGACGAATTAATTCGCCTTCGAATAGGAATTATTATATTTTTTCAAATTCAGAACTTAAAATATTTATGAAAAAAACACAAGCTATCATAGCATTATTACTGGCTTTAAGCAGTACTTATATCAGTTTTTCTCAGACCAAATTGGTCGAGAAAGTCACCAAAAAAGGAAATGAATTGGTGATTCCTTATGAGAAATATATTTTGCCAAATGGTTTAACCTTGATTATTCACGAAGACCATTCCGACCCTGTTGTTCATGTTGACGTAACCTATCATGTGGGTTCGGCAAGAGAAGAAATCGGAAAATCGGGCTTTGCACATTTCTTTGAACACATGATGTTTCAAGGTTCTGACCACGTAGGCGACGAAGAACATTTTAAAATTATTACTGAAGCAGGTGGCAATATGAACGGTACGACCAATCGTGACCGTACCAATTATTTTGAAACTGTTCCGAGTAATCAATTAGAAAGAGCTTTATGGCTAGAAGCCGACCGCATGGGTTTTTTATTAGATGCCGTAACACAAGGCAAATTTGAGATTCAACGAGCTACAGTGAAAAATGAAAGAGGACAAAATTATGATAATCGTCCGTATGGTTTAGGAAGTGAATATGTTGCGAAAACGCTTTATCCTTATGGACATCCATATTCTTGGTTAACAATAGGTTACATTGAAGACCTGAACCGAGTAAATGTAAACGACCTTAAAAATTTCTTTTTACGTTGGTATGGACCAAACAATGCCGCTTTGTCGATTGGTGGAGATGTTAATCCTAAAGAAGTAATCAAATTGGTTGAAAAGTACTTTAGTTCAATTCCTACTTGTCCTGCTGTCGATAAAACAATCGTTCCAGCAGTGGCTTTATCAACCGACCGTTATGTAAGTTATGAAGACAATATTCGTTTTCCGATGTTGCAAATGGTTTTTCCAACCACGCCTGCATTTCATAAAGACGAAGCAGCATTAGATGTTCTCGCTCAGATTTTAGGGGGTGGCAAAACTTCCCTTTTCTACAAGAATTTTGTGAAAAGTCAAAAAGCTTTGCAGGCAGGAGCCTACAATTCAACGTCAGAATTAGCAGGAGAATTTACGATGACGGTAGTTGCTTTACCCAATACTCCTTTGAACCAAATGGAGAAAATGATTAGAAGTACTTTTGATGAATTTGAAAAAAGAGGCGTAAACGACGACGATTTGGCACAATTCAAGGCAAATTATGAAGCAAGTACGGTTCGAAATTTATCAAGCGTATCAGGTAAAGTTTCTCAATTGGCAAATTATCAGGCATTAGCTGGAGACGCTGGTTTGTTGACAAAAGAATTAGCAAGCATTCAGGCAGTGACCAAAGAAGATGTCATGCGAGTATATCAGCAATATATTCAAGGGAAAAAAGCTGTTATTTTAAGTGTTTATCCAAAAGGTAAAAAGGAATTGATTGCTTCAGAAAATAATTTTGTTGCTCAACCAGAGAATTACCAAGCACCTAATTATGGTTATGATGGATTGAAATATGTAAAGGCAAAAGATATTTTCGACAGAAGTAAAAAGCCAACTACGGGAGTAAATCCAGAAATGAAATTGCCAAATTATTGGAAAGAAAAATTACCAAACGGCATCAAAATCATTGGGACAAATACGAATGAAATACCAGCCGTAACACTTTCTTTTACGATTAAAGGTGGACATTTTTTATCTGCCAATGATTTATCAAAAGTGGGAATCATGCCTTTAACCGTTGCCATGATGAACGAAGCAACGAACGAACACACAGCAGAACAACTGAGTACTTCTTTACAAAAATTAGGAAGTTCCGTTTCATTCAATTCAGGTTTAGAAGGCATTTATGTACAAGTAAATTCTTTAACTAAACATTTAGACGCTACTTTGGCGATTTTAGCAGAAAAACTTTTGAGTCCAAAATTTGCTCAAGAAGATTTTGACCGTTTGAAAAAACAACAATTAGAAGGCATCGCCAATCAAAGTACTCAGCCCGTTGCCATTGCCGACCAAGTTTTTGACAAAATACTTTATGGTAAAGAAAGTATTCAGTCGTATTCTATGAATGGAACAGCGGAAACGCTAAAAAATATTACCTTAGAAGATATAAAAACCTTTTATCAGCAATACTTTTCTCCATCGGTTACAAACTTGATTATTGTCGGTGACATTACAAAAAATGCAATCATGCCAAAGCTTTCTTTCTTGACGCAATGGAAAGCCAAAGAAGTAAAAATGCCTGTGATTAATCAAGATAGAAAATCTTTAAAAACTAAAATTTACTTGGTGGACAAAGAAAATGCTGCTCAATCTGAAATCAGAATTGGTTATGCTACCAATTTACCTTACAGTCCAGTAGGTGAATATTACCAAACGTATGTGATGAATTATATTTTGGGCGGAGCATTTAATAGCCGATTAAACTTGAATTTAAGAGAAAACAAAGGTTATACTTATGGTGCTCGTTCGTCATTTAGTAATACCAAAATTGCAGGAAGTTTTACAGCGCAAGCGGGAGTAAAAGCTTCTACAACAGATAGTTCAGTTGTAGAGTTTATGAAGGAAATCAAAAACTATGCAGAACAGGGAATTACGGCAGATGAGTTACTTTTTACCAAAAATTCTATCGGACAAAGTGATGCGCTAAAATACGAAACGCCAGTTCAAAAAGCTTCATTTCTAGGTTTAGTACTTGAATATGAGCAAATTGACAATTTTGTAGAGGCTAGAAAAAATACGTTAAAAAACCTTACTCAAGCAAAAGTAAATGCTTTAGCCAAACAATATTTACCTTACCAAAATATGGTAATTGTAATAGTTGGCGACAAGAAAAACATCAAATCAGGTTTAGAAAAGCTTGGTTATGAAGTAGTGGAATTGGATAAAAGTGGTGTTGAAATATAGTTTTTTGAAAATTTTATGTTTAAAAATAAGCTCATCCATTTCTTTACAGGAGAAGTGGATGAACTTTAAATAAATTCTTCTAATCTCCCGCAACTCTGTAAGTCGGGTCTTCCAGAATATTTACAACGATTACTTTATCGGCTCTGGCTAATAATTTTCTACAATCTTCACTCAGATGTTTTAAACGAACCGTTTTGTTTAATTGAGCATAGCGTTCAGTAATTTTATTGACCGCTTCAATGGCGCTCATATCTGCAATTCTACTTTCTGCAAAGTCAATTACGACTTCATTTGGGTCGTTTACAACGTCAAATTTCTCTGTAAAAGCAGTCGTTGAAGCAAAGAAAAGCGGACCATAAATTTCATAATATTTTACGCCTTTATCATCGACATATTTTCTTGCTCGGATGCGTTTGGCACTTTCCCAAGCAAAAACCAAAGCAGAAATAATTACGCCCATAAGTACCGCTAAAGCTAAATTATGCAGCCAAATCGTAATGCCTGCCACTAGCATTCCAACAATAATATCCTGTTTAGGCATTTTGTTGATGATTTTAAAACTCATCCATTCAAAAGTGCTAATCGCCACCATAATCATTACGCCTGTGAGAGCCGCCATCGGTAAATTTTCAATCAGTGGCGAAGCAAAAAGAATAACCGACAAAATAGTAAGTGCAGCGATGATTCCTGAAAGTCTTGCTCTTGAGCCCGCAGAAATATTCACTAAGGTTTGGGCAATCATCGGGCAACCACCCATCCCAAAGAAAAAACCATTCAAGATATTGGCTACTCCTTGCGCTAACGATTCTCTGTTTCCGTTTCCTTTTGTCTTAGTAAGTTCATCCACCACATTGAGCGTCAGTAACCCTTCGGTTAAACCTACACCAGCCATTATCAAACCATAAGGCAAAATAATTTGCAGTGTTTCAAACGTAAAAGGAATATTGGGAATGTGAAAAGGCGGAAATCCTCCCGAAACAGAAGCAATATCTTTTACTGTTTTGGTTTCTATTTTAAGCGTAAAAACCAAAATTCCCACCACAATAATTGCCATTAATGACGCTGGAACAGCTTTACTGATTTTAGGAAAAATCAACACGATAGCAATCGTCAAAGCTACCAAACCAGCCATAATATAAAGCGGAGTACCTGATAACCAAACAGTTTGCCCATCAAGTACCGTTTTAAATTGCTCTATTTGCGCCATAAAAATGATAACCGCTAAACCATTTACAAAGCCAAACATCACTGGTTGTGGTACTAAACGAATGAATTTGCCCAACTTAAACAAACCTACAATAATCTGAAATACTCCTGCCATTGCTACTGCGGCAAAAACATATTCTAAACCATGCGATTTCATCAAGGCAATCAATACAACTACTGTTGCGCCTGCTCCGCCAGAAATTAATCCAGGTCTTCCGCCAAAAATTGCTGTTACCAAACCCATAATAAAGGCTGCGTAAAGACCCATTAATGGTGGAAAATCAGCTAAAATGGCAAACGACAGCGATTCTGGAATCATCGTCATGGCTACAGTAAGTCCCGCTAGTACTTCTGTTTTATAATTTACTTTTTGATTAAAATCAAATAAGTTGATAGACTTTAACATTATTTTAAAATTGATTCTATAAAATATTACCTCAGGAAAAGTAATTTTCTAAATACAAGTAATTGTCATTGAAGAAAGTTTGGAGAGAAAAATCATCTTGAAATGCTATCAAGATGAAGTAATAAACGAAGCTTTGTTAGCTAGTTTTTCCATTATTTCACACAAAAGTACCTTCTGAAGGTTGAAAATCAAAGAGAATAGGATGTAGCCTCTTCGCTCCTATTTGAATAATCCTTTTTTTAAACAATATTTGAGTAATCGAAAATCATCATCCTTACTAATTTATTCATCATGAAAAAACTTATCTTACTTTGCCTGTTATTTTTCTCTGTTAAAGTTCATGCTCAAACGCCTGAAGAGCAATTAACAAAATTAGGCATCACGCTTCCCACTGTGAGTCAGCCAGTGGCTAGTTATGTAAATGTCGTGCGAACTGGAAATCTTTTATTCCTTTCAGGAAAAGGTCCTTTAAAGGCTGATGGGCAATATATTAAAGGGAAATTGGGGAAAGATTTAACCATTGAAGAAGGTGCAAAAGCGGCTGAATTAGCAGCAATTCAACAATTAGCAGTACTAAAAGCCACTTTGGGAGATTTAAGCAAAGTAAAAAGAATTGTAAAAGTTTTGGGTTTCGTGAATAGCGATAGTGAGTTTTTTGACCATCCAAAAGTAATAAATGGTACTTCTAATTTAATGATTCAGGTTTTTGGCGAAAAAGGGAAACACGCACGTTCTGCGCTTGGTGTAAATGCTTTACCCTTCAATATGGCAGTTGAAGTAGAAATGATTGTAGAAGTAGAATAGCTGAAAATATTTGTCCGAATTAATTGAGGATATAAACTTATAAGGATTTGAGTATAAAAATCCTTATAAGTTTTTTTAAGCCTAAACCTTCAACGAAAAGTAAAAAGTACTACCTTTCCCAATTTCAGATTCTACCCAAATTTGTCCGTTTTGTGCTTCTATAAACTGGCGAGCGATGGCTAATCCTAAGCCTGTTCCTTTCTGACTATCAGGCGTTTGGAAATACTTGTCGAATATTTTTTCTAAGTATTCTTGTGCGATTCCTTTTCCAAAATCTTGTACAGAAAATACAACGGTTCCATTTTGACGAATGGCAGAAACGATAATTTTGCTATTTTCTGAACTATAACGAATGGCGTTGGTCAGTAAATTCACCAAAATCCATGCTGACTTTTCAGCATCAGCTTGTACTTGTGGAAGCTTGTCTGAAAGCTGAATTTCAATTTCTATATTTTGTTGCTGTGCTTGAAACTGTATTGCCGAAGTTGCGTATTCAATGATATTTTGCGGTGCTACGGCTTGTAAATTCAAACTGATTTTGCCACTTTCCACTTGGGTCAAATCCAACAATTCACCTGTAATATTTAACAATCTCTGACTATCTGATTTGATATTTTCTAACAATTGACTTTGTTCTGGATTCAGAATGCCTACTTTTTCATTTTCTAATAATTTCAAACTCATTTTTATCGCTGAAATTGGCGTTTTTAATTCATGCGAAATCGTGGCGATAAAGTTGGTTTTGGCTTCATCTAATTCGTGAAAACGAGTAATGTTTTTCAGCAAAATTACTTTTCCTAATATTTTCTGGTTACTTTCTACTGTTAAAGTCTCTTTTGTAAAATAGCTTTCACGTTCGTCGGCGTAGATTTTTATTTCTTTATTTTGGTCTTTTTCATTCAAAAGTGTTCTCAGTAAATCGTTGTACAAAGCTACGTCTGGGGCGTATTTTCCAATCAAATCTTCTGATTTTACATTCAACATTTTAATCGCTACGATATTAACGAAAAGTATTTTGCTTTTTTCGTCCAAACCAATTACAGCATCGTTTAGATTGTTGATAATGGCTTCAATTCTACTCTTTTCAAAAAGTATTTTTGCCAGATTTGAATGTTCGTACTCGTTCAATTTTTCCGCCATTGAATTAAATGCCGAAGCCAATTCGCCAAATTCATCTTCCGAAGAAAAATGCAAGCGTTGTTCATAATTTTTATTGGTAATTGCTTGAATACCTTTTGTCAGTTCTTTGATAGGATTGGCAATGTAAGAGGGGAAATTGACGATAAAAGTAAAAGTCAATAACATACAAACGATAGCAACCATTTTTAAATAATTACTGGCATTTTCTGCAGTTTTCAAAGCCAAAGCATTTTTTCTGACAATACCTTGTTGGTTTAAATCGGCAATGTTCAATAAAGCTTGATTCAGTTTGGTAAAATGGGTTTCGGAACTATCTTTTTTAAATTCAAAATAGGCTTTCTGTAGATTTTGCGTAGCTTCAAGCTCGCCCACTTCCGTAATGTTGTGGGCTTGTTTATCTAACAAAATTTCAAAGGATTTTTGCTTGGCTGTATCAGCCGACCAAGTATTGAGTGTTTCTTCCATACCCTGCACATATCCCAAGGACTCAATATTATCTTTCAAGATTTTGCTGGAATCTGCCTGTAATTGATTCAGATAATACGTTCCCATCCCGCCCAACAAGACGATGACAGAAAAAAGGAAGAATAATCCCAGTTGAAGTTTTGCTTTGATTTTCATGGTAATTAGCTGTGAGTTGTGAGCAATGAGCTTTCAGCTTTTTTGATTGCCTGCCAATGAAATAATAGACAACCATTAATGAGTAATCTATTTAACTTAAAATCACAATATCAATATCCGAAGACGAAAGTTTTTTAAGTAATTGATTAAATAAATTTGTTGCCAAGATAATTCTGAATAAACTAAAATGTGGTTTTCCGATACAAATTGTTGTGATTTCGTACTTTTCAGCGATTTCTACAATACTTTTTGCGACCGAATCACTTGGTATTCTGATGACCTCTGCTCCTAATTCTGTGGCTAATTTCAAATTATTAATTAAATGTCTTTGTGTTGCCAAATTGATTTTATCTCCCGATTCAGAAGGCGTTTGCACGTACAATACAAACCATTTTGAATCATAATGCGAAGCCAACCGAGCCGTTTTGCGAATGATATTTTTAGAAGTATTGGCATTAGAACTGATACAAGCCAAAAATCTTTCATGCGTAAATTTACTGTTTGATACTTCGTTGAATACTTTTCTTTCTACTTGATGAGCTACTTCTTTCAAAGCTAATTCTCTTAACTGCAATAATTTAGCTGGTTGAAAAAAATTATTCAGGGCAGTTTCTACTTTTTTCAAATCGTAGATTTTCCCTTCTTTCAAACGAACAATTAGCTCATCAGCTGTTAAGTCGATGTTTACTACTTCATCAGCTTGTTGCAAAACCCAATCGGGTACTCTTTCGGCTACTTCTACATTGGTAATTTGTTTTACTTCATCGTTTAGGCTCTCAAGATGTTGAATATTGACGGCAGAAATCACATTGATGCCTGCATTCAAAATGTCCATGACATCCTGCCAACGCTTTTCGTTTTTAGAGCCTTCAATATTAGTATGAGCGAGTTCATCGACAATAGCAATTTCTGGACGTTGGTTGATGACCGCCTGTACGTCCATTTCTTCTAATTCTTTGCCTTTATAAAAAAGTTTTCGGCGAGGAATCACAGGAATACCTTCCAACAAAGCATGGGTTTCGGCTCGGTTGTGGGTTTCGATATAAGCAATTTTTATATTGACATTGTTTCTGAGCAAAGTGTGGGCTTCTTGCAACATCCTAAATGTTTTGCCCACGCCAGCACTCATACCAATATAAATTTTAAACTTCCCCCTTTTGGAGCTTTTGATTAAATCTAAAAAATATTGAGCCGAATGTTCCATGTGTTTTTAGCAATGAGTTATGAGCTACGAGCTTTCAGCCTTGAGCTTTGAGCAACGAGCTATGAGTATTGAGCTATAAAATATTGGGATACTTATTTAATAGTAAAGTAAAGCTGAAGGCTCACTGCTCATAGCTCGTAGCTCAAAGCTGAATAGCCATTGAAGTATTCAGCGAGAAATTATTGTTCACCGCTTTTCCTTCTTTGCTGAAAATTGCGTCTTTACTTTCTAATAATTTTCCTTCCACTCGCCAGAGTACTTGGTCACTTACTTTATAGTCGATATTCAATGAATAACCTTTTGTTTGAAAGCCATTTGGCGTATTGCTGGCGATAATTACCCCATTTTTATCTTGATAATACTCCCAACGCACCGCTCCTGACCATTTTGTGTTTGTGGTATATTTTAAAATTGCCACAGGACTATACCAAGTATTGTACTCAGACGAAGCCACCGCTTTTTGTTCTAAACCATAATCAAATCCTGCAATCAAACCCAATGTTGAAGACAGTTGAAAAATGCCATAAAGATTTGAAAAATATCGCTCTTGCTTTTGACTACTTGGTTTGTCATTTCCGATAAAAGTACTCCAATTCAGTGTGGTTTTTTCATTAGGTTTAAATTGAACTTGCGTTCCCAAAGCCATTGTTTGGTTTCCATCTGGTCGTTTGATTCGCTGCCAACCGTTCAATGCCAAAGCTGAAAGCGTCCAACGATTGTCTGCATTGATATAGGTAATTTTCGCTCCAGACTCATAATAGGGTGAGTTTTCCGCTAAAATACTTCTGGTGAGCGTCCAACAATCTTTTGAAATGGCACTTTCAAAACCAATGTGCGAAGGCATAATACCTGCATCCAACCAAAGGTTTTGTTTATTTGAAAGTTTCACTCCTACATTCGCTTCAAAAACGTGTTGCATCAATGAAGATTCGCTTGCCAAATTGTACTGGGCATAAGTACCAGCCATCAAAGCCAAATTCGCTCGTGTATTTGCTGAAAGATAAGTGCCTTTAATAAAACCGAGATTGAGGTTGAACTCATTATGTCGGTTATGATTATACATAAAACTCGGACGCTCGTGGCTGGCAGGTTGGTTGAAATCATAGACATAATACGTTTCCAAATAGCCCGACCAAGTGATACTTGGTTTACTTTCAGTTTGTCCAAAAATACTTGTTTGAAAAACGAACAAGGCAATCAATGTTAAATAAATGGTTTTCATGAGATTGTGTGAGCTGTTAGCTTTGAGCTATGAGCTTTGAGCTTTGAGCAACAAGCTATAATAATTTATTCAAATTTTTGGGAATACTACTTACTACTCATGGCATGACTTTGAGCTTTGAGCTATGAGCTGTAATAATTTATTCAAATTTTTGGGAATATTACCCCCTACTGATGGCATGACTTCTAGTCATGCCATCAATAAAAAAAGCTTAAAGCTCATAGCTCACTGCTTAAGACTCAAAGCTTCTAAAGCAATATTCAATTTCAGCACATTTACTTTTTCTGTTCCGAACAAGCCTAAAAGTGGTTCTTCGGTTTGGGCATTCACTAAAGTGATTAATTTTGCTTTTGATACATTCATGATTTTAGCAATTCTGTCAACTTGTACCAAAGCAGCTTTTGGCGAAATATGTGGGTCAAGTCCACTACCAGAAGCAGTTACTAATTCAGAAGGAATTTCTGCTTTGGGTACTGTTGGATTATGTACTAAAAAGGTATCAATACGAGCTTGTACTTGAGCCAAATAATCAGGGTTGGTAGTTCCTTTGTTTGAGCCACCAGAACCAGCAGCATTATAATTCACTGCCGAAGGACGACCATTAAAATACTGGTCTTGGTCGAATTTCTGACCAATGTTGGCTGCTCCAACAACCTTACCTTTGTATTCAACAAAAGTAACTTTTCCTTTATCGGGAGCGAGTTGAGCAAATCCCAACACGATTAAAGGATACACAAAAGCAAATAGCAATACACACAATAAAGTGAGTTTAAGTGCTGGAAAAAATTGAGTTTTCATCTTCTTGTCTGTTATCGGTTAACCGTTAATTGTTATCTGTTAATAGTTAACCGTATATTACTTTAATAAACTTTCTTAATTTGGGAACTTTTTAGCTCAAAAAGAACTCCTTGATAACCGATAACCGATAACCGATAACCGATAACCGATAACCGATAACCGATAACCGATAACCGATAACCGATAACCGATAACCGATTTAGAAAAACATTCCCACCGCCAAATCAAGTACTTTGATGCCCATAAAAGGAATAATCACACCACCGAGTCCGTAAATCAATAAATTTCTTCTTAATAAAGCACTTGCTCCGATAGGCTTATAGTCAACCCCTCTTAAAGCCAAAGGAATCAAAGCTGGAATGATAAGAGCATTGAAAATCACAGCCGATAAAATAGCACTTTCTGGCGAATGCAAGTGCATAATATTCAAGCCTTGCAAACTTGGAATACTGGCAATAAACAAGGCTGGCACAATAGCAAAGTACTTAGCTACGTCGTTGGCGATAGAAAAAGTAGTGAGCGTGCCACGAGTCATTAATAATTGTTTACCGATTTCCACAATCTCAATCAATTTCGTTGGGTCATTGTCCAAATCCACCATATTTCCCGCTTCTTTGGCGGCCACAGTTCCAGAGTTCATGGCTACGCCTACATCTGACTGAGCCAAAGCTGGGGCATCGTTTGTGCCGTCGCCCATCATCGCTACTAATTTTCCACTGGCTTGTTCGGCTTTGATATAATTCATTTTATCTTCGGGTTTTGCCTCAGCAATAAAATCATCTACACCTGCTTTTTCGGCAATATACTTGGCTGTCAGAGGATTATCGCCCGTTACCATTACCGTTTTAATGCCCATTTTTCTCAAACGTTCAAAACGTTCTTGAATGCCTACTTTGATAATATCTTGCAATTCGATAACACCCAACACTTCTTCATTTTGAGTTACCACCAAAGGAGTACCACCATTACTGGCAATAAATTTCACTTTGTCTGCAATTTCGGTTGGGAAAGTATTGCCTGCACTTTCTGCAAGGTTTTTCATCGAATCAAAAGCACCTTTACGAATACGAATACCATTTGCTAAATTCACACCAGACGAACGAGTTTCTGCCGTGAATTTTATCAGTTCAACATCATTTTGTAGTACTGGAATCTTCAATCCGTGACTACCTGCCAACTCAATAATAGACTTACCTTCGGGTGTATCATCTGCTAAAGAACTTAATACTACGGCATTCATAAAAGTCATATTATCAGTGCCATTGGCTGCATAAAAATTGGTTGCTTTTCGGTTTCCAATCGTAATTGTTCCTGTTTTATCCAACAACAATACATCAATATCGCCTGCTGTTTCTACGGCTTTTCCTGATTTAGTAATTACGTTAGCACGCAAAGCTCTGTCCATCCCAGCAATACCGATTGCAGATAATAAACCGCCAATTGTGGTAGGAATCAAGCAGACAAAAAGTGAGATAAAAGCGGCAATCGTAATCGGCGTATTAGCGTAATCTGCAAAAGGTTTAAGGGCTACGCAAACGATGATAAAAATTAAAGTAAAACCTGCCAAGAGTATCGTCAGGGCGATTTCATTCGGCGTTTTTTGGCGAGAAGCTCCTTCTACCAAAGCAATCATTTTATCTAAAAAACTCTCACCGGGTTCGGTCGTAACGATTACTTTGATTTTATCAGAAAGTACTTTTGTACCGCCCGTTACTGAAGATTTATCGCCGCCCGACTCACGAATGACTGGAGCAGATTCTCCCGTAATCGCAGATTCGTCAATCGTCGCCAAACCTTCGATAATTTCGCCATCAGTAGGGATTGTGTCGCCTGCTTCGCAGATGAATACATCTCCTTTACGGAGTTGGGCAGAATTTACGATTTGAATTTCGTTCAAATACATTTCACCTACTTGTTTGATAAGCTTTGCAGGTGTTTCTTCACGAGTTTTACGCAAAGAATCTGCTTGAGCTTTGCCTCTGGCTTCGGCGATGGCTTCGGCAAAATTGGCAAACAATAGCGTGAAAAATAAGATGATTAAAACCGTTAGATTATAAGCGAATGAGCCTTGGTCTGTATGATTGATGCTATAAATCGTAACGAATAACATCACAAGCGTTCCTAATTCAACCGTGAACATCACTGGGTTTCGGAACATTATTTTTGGATTTAGTTTTACAAACGAAGCAGCGAAGGCTTCTTTCACTAAATCCGCTTGGAAAAGCGAAGTTGGTTGGGTTTTCATAAGAGTAAGCTTTAAGCTGTGAGCCTTGAGCTATCAGCTTTGAGTTTTGATATGAGAAATGAGCTACGAGCTTTGAGCAATGAGCTTTGAGTGTTTATTTAAAAAAATCTCACAGCTCGTAGCTCAAAGCTTACAGCTGTAAGCTGAAAAATATTCCGCAATCGGTCCTAATGTCAGTGCTGGGAAGAATGACAGGGCTGCTACGATAAAAATTACGGCAAAGACCATCAAACCAAAAGTACCTGTGTCGGTTTTTAAAGTACCTGCACTTTCAGGAATGTACTTTTTATTGGCTAAAATTCCTGCAATGGCTACTGGCCCGATGATTGGTAAAAATCTACTGAGAACCATCACGATACCGCAACTAATATTCCACCAAAGCGTATTGTCGCCCAAGCCTTCAAAGCCCGAACCGTTGTTGGCTGCCGAAGAAGTATATTCATACAACATTTCTGAAAATCCGTGAAAAGAAGGATTATTTAACCAACCAATCTCTGGATTTTTTACAAAAATGAAAGACGATAAAGCCGTAGCTCCCAAAATCATCAGCGGATGCAGTAGAGCGATAATCGTAGCAATTTTCATTTCTCTTGCTTCGATTTTTTTACCCAAAAACTCAGGTGTTCGTCCGACCATTAAGCCAGAAATAAATACGGCTATGATGATAAAAACATAGAAGTTCAAGAAGCCAACGCCTACTCCGCCATAAAGTGCATTAATCATCATGCCCAAGAGCGTAAACATTCCCGTGAGTGGCGTGAAGCTATCGTGCATGGCGTTTACAGAACCATTTGAAGTAACCGTAGTGGATATACCCCAGTAGGCAGAAGCGGCAGAACCAAAACGTACTTCTTTGCCTTCCATGCTACCAAGCTGTTGCGTAATTCCCATACGCTCAATGGCGGTGTTGCCATTCATTTCTAAATAAATAGAAGGTATCAAGAACAAAAGGAAACCTAAAGTCATTACGCCAAAAATGGTGTAGGCTAATTTTTTACGTTTCAGATAATAGCCCAAAGCAAAAACCATCGCTATCGGAATCAATAAAATACTGCCTACTTCTACAATATTGGTTAGGTAATTGGGATTTTCGAGTGGGTGAGCAGAGTTTACGCCAAAGTAACCACCGCCATTTGTCCCGATTTGTTTAATGCCAATCATAGCAGCGGCTGGGCCACGAGAAACCTGTACGGTATCACCTTGCATAGAAACAAAAGAAGCTTTTCCTTCTACGTTCATAGGCGTTCCGTTGAACAAAGTAACCAAGGCAACGACTAATGAGAGTGGCAATAAAATACGAGTACAAGATTTCAAGAAGTAATTGTAAAAGTTACCTAATTTGTCGGTGGTGCGTTCTTTCATGGCATTAAAAACCATCGCACAAACCGCCATTCCTGCTCCTGCGGAGATAAATTGAAATAATGTCAAACAAGCAATTTGTCCTAAGTACGACATTCCACTTTCGCCAGAGTAATGTTGCAAATTGGTATTCGATAAAAAGGAAATAGCAGTATTAAAAGCTAAATCTGCCGACATCGAAGGGTTTCCGTCTGGATTCCACGGCAACCAACCTTGGTTCATCAAAATAAACATTGCCCAGAAAAACCAGAGTAAATTGATGGTTAGCAAAGCTGTAAGATGTTGCTTCCAAGTCATTTCCTGCTTGGGATTGATGCCCGAAATTTGGAAGAAAAGTTTTTCGATAGGATTAAAAACGGCATCCAGAAAAGTAGCTTCTCCACCGAAAACTTTGGCGATATATTTCCCCAACGGAATAGCACAAACGACGGTGAGGATAAACGTGAGGATTACTCCTAAAATTTCAGTATTCATTTTTTAGAATTTTTCAGGTTTTAACAAAACATAACACAAGTAGCCAAACACGGCAATAGATAGAGCAAAGAGGGCTGTCATCATGGTTATAAAAGAATCATTCGATTCGTTGAAGGTTAAATGTTTTCAAAAAAATCAATGGCTTTAAAAAAGAAAGCAAAGCACAAAAGCCCAGCGAGTAAAAGAAGGATTGTTATCATCGTTTTAATTTTTTGTTCGATGACCTTGTGCCAAAATATAAGCCAAGAAAAAAGAAAAGGGTGTTACTTATTGAAAATCAATGCACTAGAGATTTGAGCACATTTTGGAGCAATATAAAACCCTTCCATTTTGGAAGGGTTTTTATCAGAATGGAAAGGATGGGATTTGAGATTTTATTGATTTTTTCAATAGGGTCGGGTTTAAACCCGACCCTATTGAAAGTATTATCTTACCTCACAATTTCAGAGTCTTAGTTCACATAAACTGTATTGTAACTCACTTCTTGTGAGTTACAATACAGAAAAAGCGAGTATCAATACAGATAAACCGACCTGCAATACAAGGTTTGTGTCTGCTAATAGAGTTTTTGTGAGTACCAGCTCACAAAAACTGAATGCTTACTCACAGAAATGGAGCTACAATACAGAAATTGTGAGTTACAGCTCGCTTTTTCTGTATTGAAGCTCTTTAATGATGAGAATATACACTCCTGACTATTTTACAAGGTCGAACGCATTTTTTGCCAAATGGCAAATCCCGAAAAGATAACTTTGACTAACTTGCTACAATGAAAGAATTGATAGCATACATATTACGATTTGGGAATTTAAACCCACAACAAATTGACTTCGTGGCTGAGAAAGCAAAGGAAATAGTGATTCATAAAGATGAATATTTTTCAGAAGCAGGTAAAACGTCTCGACAAGTCGGCTTTATTGTAGAGGGCATTACCCGTGTTTGCTATTACAACAATAAAGGCGAAGAAATTACTAAATATTTCATTGAAGAAAACAATCTTGTAGTTGACTTAGAGAGCTTTGACAATGAAATCCCTTCAACGGCTTATGTGCAAGCCATTACTGATTGCAGATTGATTGTTTTTTCAAAAAAAGATTGGCAAGAATTGCTCAATACCATTGTTGGTTGGGATGCCATTGTACATAAAATTATTTCAAAAGCACTAATGCTAAAAGTAGAAAGAAGAAGCCCTTTAGTTTCGGAAGATGCTACAACACGCTACTTGAAGTTTATAGAAATATATCCTACTGTTGTTAACCGTATTCCGCTTTCTTATATCGCTTCATATTTAGGCATTACGCAATCGTCATTGAGCAGAATTAGAAAAAACATTCGCTAAATCGCTTTTTGCCAAATGGCAAATGATTTCATTTTTAAACGAGGCAACTTGCATCATCAATTTAAAAACAAGAAAAATGAAATCAGTATTAATTACAGGAGCCAACAGAAGTATTGGTTTAGAAACAGCAAAACAACTTTCACAAAAAGGATTATTCGTTTATTTAGGTACTCGTGACCTTGCAAAAGGAGAAGCTGTTGTAACAGCATTAAATGAAGAGGGGTTTCAAAATATCAAAGCGATTGCAATTGATGTTACTAATCTTGATTCCATTTTGTCTGCCAAAAATAGTATCGAAAACGAACAAGGTAAATTAGACATTTTGATAAATAATGCAGGAATAAGCGGAGATTTCCCTCAAAATGCTTCAGATACATCTGTTGAAGATATTCAAAAAGTATTTGATACCAATTTTTTTGGAGTTATCAGAGTTACACAAATCTTTTTAGCATTGCTTAAAAAGTCTGATAGTCCACGCATCAGCAATATTACTTCAGGACTTGGCTCTTTGACATTACATAGCGATCCGAATTGGAAATATTACCCTTTTAAATCGGCAAGTTACGGAACATCAAAAACTGCTTTAAACGCTTTTACTGTGGTATTGGCTTATGAACTAAAAGATTTGCCATTCAAAGTAAATGCGATTGACCCAGGTTATACGGCAACCGATTTTAACCACTATAGTGGCCCAGGAACAATAGAAAGTGCGGCTACTTTTATCGTTAAACATACACTAACGGACGAGAATGCTCCGACAGGGCAGTTTTTCAGTAATGATATTGAGGATGAAACGGGAGTAAGTCCTTGGTAAAACCTATTTTTTTCATTAGGGCGATACTTAAGCCCTAATGAAAAAAAGTCACTTTTTAGCTGTCAAATACTTTCTGATAGGTTTGTCCACAAATTGCATTATCACGATTGCAAAAAGTACTAAGCCACAAGTTCCGAGTACAATTACCCAAGTAATTTGATTGATGTCTGGCTTAAAATGAGCTAAATAACTGGCAAAAACCCATATAAAAGCATAGTGGGTCATGTAAAGTGGATAAGAAAGTTCTCCTGCGAACTGACAAAACTTTTGTGTGAAAGCCGATAACTTCGTTCCCGCTCCTAAGGCAATCAATAGTGGGAAATAAAACCCTACTATTAAAAATTCTATTAGCCAATTATTGGCAAAAACGGGCATCATCAAAGCCGCTAATATCATCAGTGTTAAACCGATAAATCCTAATTTATTCTGAATAATCCATTTACTTCTATTGACTAATAATCCTGCTAAAAAGGAATATGCCAAGCGTACTCCACCGTCCCAAAAATTGTTTTTACTCCAGCCCCCCATCAAATTTCCAGCACGATAACTGACTATTCCAAGGGTTATTGCGGCTAAAATAACAAGAATACTTAATAAATGACGACTGATTTTATGCAGGAAAAAAGCGTACAAAATATTGGCAACATATTCCCAGAATAGCGACCAAGCAGGGGCATTAAAACCGAATAGATTAAAGTAACGGTCTTCCATCAACGGAAGTGGAATCACCAACATTGAGCCAATGGCTAACAATACAATATTGACCCAAGTATAATTAGAAGCAACACTGGTCCAAGGACTCCAAAGAAAACCGATAACACCCAGCAAAGTTCCTATCACGACCAAAGGATGTAAACGAATTAGTCGAGTTTTGAAGAAAGCTAAAGTTCCCATCTGCTTTATTCTATCATCATAAGCATAAGCGATAACAAATCCTGAAAGGCAAAAGAAAAAATCTACAGCTAAAAAGCCATGACCAATAAAATTTTTACTATAATCGGGATATACACATTCTGTAAAATGAAATATTACCACGCACAAAGCAGCAACTCCTCTCAATCCATCTAATATTTCAAAATGAGGTTTATTTTTAATCATTGTTTGTTGACTTAGCCTTTAAAAGAGATTATCGGAAATATATTACTCTAATCTCTTCTATTGTTTCTTCTAAATTAATTCAAGACGCAATATAAGCCCAACTTTTACTTTATTGTGTGGGTTTCTATAAGCTTTTAATAGCTGTTTGATTTTTCTGTTGTCGAGTTGGAAATTCGACTTATGGATTGAGTTTTTTGTAAGTTCTTCAACCCGACCTAAATAATCCCATATTCCTCAATCTTACGATAAAGCGTTGTCAAGCCAATATTCAAAAGTCTGGCGGTTTCTGTTTTGTTGCCTTTGGTATGTTGAAGTACTTTTTGGATGTGTTGCTTTTCGATGCTTTGTAAATCGAATGAATTGAGATTTTTTGAAGATAAATTTTCAGCAGGAAATTGAATCGCAATCGGTAAACTTTCTACGGTTAAATGTCCGTTTTCGTTGAGAATAATGGTTCGTTCAATCACATTTCTGAGTTCACGGATATTCCCTTGCCATTCGTAATTAGTCAATTTTGTAAGGAAATCTTCTTGTAAATCAGCTATTGAAATATTGAATTTTTTAGCGAAATCTTTGGCGAAAAAACGAGCGAGTACTTCAATATCAGTCTTGCGTTCACGCAAAGGCGGTAAAGCAATCTGAAAAACAGAAAGTCTATAAAACAAATCCGAGCGGAAATGTCCTTCGTTGGCTTCTTTGCTTAAATCACGATTTGTTGCCGAAATAATCCGCACATCTACTTTTATCAACTTGGTATCGCCAACTTTGATAAATGTTCCAGTTTCTAATACTCTTAATAATTTAGCTTGCAAATCCAGCGACATTTCTCCTATTTCATCCAAGAAAATCGTTCCGCCGTCTGCTTCTTCAAACAAACCTTTTTTATCTTTGGTCGCCCCAGTAAAAGCACCCGCTTTGTGTCCGAACAATTCCGATTCCAGAATTTCTCTTGAAAAAGTAGCACAATTTACTGCTACAAAGTTTTGAGAAGCCCTTTTACTTTCTTGATGAATGGCGTTGGCAAACACTTCTTTTCCAGTGCCCGTTTCGCCTGTTAGCAGAACGGTGGTGTCGGTTTTAGCTACTTTTTGAGCTAAACTGATTACTTCTTTAATCTGTTTAGATTTCCCCAAAACCTTTTCAAAACCATGATTTTTTGGCTGAATACTCTGCGTTTGATTTTGCACTTTATCCATTGCTAAACTTAGCATGGGTAATATTTTTTCGTTGTCGTCGCCTTTTACCAAATAATCAAAAGCACCATTTTTCATGGCTTTGATGCCGTCTTGAATTGTTCCATAGGCGGTCATTACAATAATCTCAAGACTTGGATATTTCTCTTTGAACTTTTGGGTAAAGTCCACGCCATTGCCGTCGGGCAATTTTACATCAGAAAGTACTACTTGAATCGCTTGATTTTCAAGGATTTTCCACGCAGATTTTAAGTCGCCAACTTCCCAAACCGTATAATCTTCCAACTCAATAATTCGCTTGAGTAATCCTCTTAATTGTTTTTCATCATCAATAATCAGTACTGTTCCTTTCATCTTGAATTAATTTCTACAGCCATGTAGGCTTTATCTTCGGCTAAATTAGTAGATGTTTTAAGAATTATTGCATTTCAACTCATCATCTTCCATATGACAAATTTCAATACCATGCCTTATCTGGTTTTAAGACAGCAATTCAGTATTTCAATTATTAATAAAGTAATGAAATATGTAAATTTGACAAGAAATGAGTCGCTTATTCAAATGACTCATACTTGAGTTCAGTTTTTCAATAAATTACTGAGTACAACAGATTTAAAAAATTATGCAAAAAATCTACTTATCCTTGGCATTTTTGGCAACTGCCTTATTAACTGCTGCTTATTTGCCTGAGCAGGATAATCCTTCCAATGAAAATACTGGTTGGACAGAGTATTTGGGAGGACCCGAACGGAATCATTACTCTAGCCTCACACAAATCAACAAGACCAATCTTAATCAATTAAAAGTTGCTTGGGAATACCATACATTGGATTCTGGACAAGTTCAGTGCAATCCGATTATTGTAAATGGAATACTTTATGCAGTAACAGCAACGAATAAACTTTTTGCGTTGGATGCTGCCACAGGCAAAGAATTATGGACATTTACCAATACTGGAAGCACCGCTTTAAATACTAATCGTGGCGTTACTTATTGGGAAAGTAAGGATAAAAACGATGCCGATGTTCCAAGAATCATCTTTGCACTAGGCTCTTTTTTATATGCTGTTGATGCCAAAACAGGAGAGAAAATCAACACCTTTGGCGACAATGGAAAAGTAAGTTTGAAAGAAGGTTTGGGCAGTACTGCCGTCAATAAATTTGTGATTTCAAATACGCCTGGCACTTTGTATGAAGATAATATTGTCATGCCTTTGCGCCTTTCGGAAGGAGCAGATGCCGCTTTGGGAAACGTTCAGGCGTTTAATGTTCGTACAGGAAAACTCTCTTGGGTTTTTCATACGATTCCGCATCCAAACGAATTTGGTTACAATACTTGGCCAAAGAATACTTACAAAAATACTGAAATTGGCGGAGCAAATAATTGGTCGGGCATGGCTATCGACCGTAAAAGAGGAATTTTATTTGTACCAACAGGTTCGGCAGCTTCTGATTTTTATGGAGGAAATCGTAAAGGACAAAACCTTTTTGCCAACTGTTTAATTGCTCTCGACGCAAAAACGGGGAAAAGACTTTGGCATTTTCAGTTCGTTCATCATGATATTTGGGATAAAGACTTACCAGCGCCTCCGAACTTGGTGACAATTAAACGCAATGGAAAAAGCATTGATGCAGTAGCACAAGTAACCAAAACAGGACACGTTTTTGTGTTTGATAGAGTAACAGGAAAACCTTTATTTCCTATCAAAGAAACCCCTTTTCCAAAATCAAGTATTCCTGAAGAAAGTGCTTGGGCAACACAGCCAATTCCAAGTTTGCCTGCTCCTTTTGCTCGACAAACAATTACTGAAGCAGACGTAAATCCATATTCTGATGAGAAAGAAACATTACTTAAAACCATCAAACCGGCTCAAAAAGGAGTATTTCAGCCACTTGGCTTAAAAGAAACTTTGGTATATCCGGGTGCAGACGGCGGTGCAGAATGGGGTGGTGCAGCGGTTGACCCTGATGGAATTATGTATGTAAATGCCAACGAAATGGCTTGGCTATTTAGCTTAAAACCAACGCCAAAAGCTGATGAATTAGCCCATTTAAGCAAAGGACAAAAACTTTATGCAAGTACTTGTATGGTTTGTCATGGCAAAGACCTCAAGGGAAATCCTAGCAGTGGCTATCCGTCTTTAGTGAATATTTCTGACAGAAAAGACCGTGAGTATGTTTCAAAAGTTGTTGCTTCGGGCAAAGGAATGATGCCCGGTTTTGGACATTTATCAAATACCGACCGACAAGCGCTAGTTTCATTTTTATTTGGTGATGAAAAAGTAGAAGCAAGTGCTGAAAGTACTAAAGGAAAAACGCCTTTTATTCCCTATCAATTTAATGGTTATCATAAATTCATCGATTCAAAAGGTTATCCCGGTATTCGTCCGCCTTGGGGAACACTTACTGCCATCGACTTAAACACAGGTAAACATCTTTGGCAAAAACCATTTGGCGAATACCCAGAATTGAAAGCGAAAGGTATTCCAACAACGGGTTCAGAAAACTATGGCGGACCTGTGGTTACAGCTAGTAGTTTACTTTTTATTGCTGCAACGAAGGATGGAATGTTTAGAATTTTTGACAAGAAAACTGGGGAAATTCTCTGGGAAACAAAATTACCAGCAGCAGGTTTTGCCACACCAAGTACTTATTTATTGAACGGAAAACAATACATCGTTATCGCCTGTGGTGGTACTAAATTAGGAACAAAAAAAGGAGACAGTTACATAGCTTTTTCTTTGTAAATACTTCGATAAGTTTTTAGATAAACAGCGACAAAATGAATTAATCTTAATGTCATTTTATCGCTGTTTTTTATAGTTTCTTGCAAATCACAAAATAATAGTACAAATAATTCATTTTATTTTTATATAAATATTACATTTACATTAGTTGTATTTTTTATGTCTAAATGAAAATCTGCTCATGAAATGGACTTATAGCATAGCGCAAAAGTTAAAAATTGCAAGCATATTGGGTGTAATTTTTATTCTATTATTTGTTAAGAATGTATCCGATAAAAACAGTTTTATCGCTTTGGGTGATACTTTTTCTGACGTTTATGAAGACAGATTACTTGCAGAAAGTTACATTTATGAATTTTCAGATCATCTTTCTCGTAAAAAATTATTGATTGACGATAGTAAAGATATTGAAGCTTTAAAACTTCATAATAATGCTATTAAAGAACATCATACTAGTATCCAACAACTACTTGTAGCTTTTGGAAAAACGCAACTCACACCGACAGAAGAAGTATTGTTTCGGGATTTAAAGAAAAAAATCCAACAAGGCATATTACTTGAGAAGCAATATATTACAGCAATGGAAACAGGAATTTCTACTGAACAAAGTAAAAAGCTTTTAGATGAATCTTTTTATGCAACACTTAGTAATTTGAACCATTTATCTCATATTCAAATTACTGAAGGGCAAAGACTAAATCAAGCTTCTCAGAAAATTGTGTTTGGTTCAGCATCTCAAAGTCAATTTGAGCTTTCACTTTTAATGGTGTTGGGCATTGTTATTTTAGTATTGATTGTTTCTTCAAAATCTGCTATTTCTAAAATAGCACAAAATTCATCGCTGAACTGAACCCTAAGTAAAGCTTCTCAAATATAAATCCAATCTTTAGCTATTGTTTAAAAGGTTAAAGATTGGATTTGTTTTGAAGTATTTTTTCTAAACTTATCTCAGAAGATTAATGTTAGCTTTTTGTATCAAGCCCATTTTACATTATCATCAATGAAAAATATTCCTGCTAAAATTTTTGCTCGACAATACGAAATAAGAGACGAGTTTCTAAAAGAAATCGACAAGCATTTATTGGATTTAACCGAAGGAAGAACCCAAGAAATGTTTGAAATTAGAGATTTCGCATCAATTATGAATATCCATCCAACACATTTAAGTAATACAATTAAAGTGACGACCAATAAATCCCCTTGTTATTTCTTTGAAGAAAAAATACTTGATATTGCCAAAGGCATGCTTGCTAAAAACGAAATGTCAATTGGAGCAATCGCTACTTTACTTACTTATGACCCTTCCAATTTTACCAAATTCTTTAAAGCATACACCAAGCTTACGCCCAAGCAATATCGTGAACAATGTTTGCTAGAGCAATTTGTATAAAATACTGAAGTACTCACCATTTTCCCTGAAACTGTCACCATAAAAAAGCTATAGGCTAAAGTTAATTTTGTTGCATTAATTAAAACAAACAGAAAGATGCCAAACAAAATAGCTTTAGTAACAGGCGGTAGCCGTGGATTAGGGAAAAATATGGCTTTAAGCCTTGCCCAAAAAGGGAATGATGTCATCATAACTTATCAGTCTCAAAAAGAAGAAGCTGAAAAAGTAATAGAGGAAATCAAACAATTAGGACAACAAGCTGTCGCTTTACAATTGGACGTAGCTAACTCAAAGACATTCGATAGTTTTATCGAGAGTTTGAAAAGTGCTTTATCTGAAACTTTTAAGGCTGACAAAATAGACTTCCTTATTAATAATGCGGGCATCGGTACTCATGCGTCATTTGCAGAAACGACAGAAGAACAACTTGATACTTTGTATTCAATTCATTTTAAAGGAGCTTTTTTATTGACACAAAAAGCCTTGTCAATTTTAGCCAATGGTGGTGGAATTATTAATATTTCGACAGGTTTAGCCAGATTCTCGTTTCCGGGTTATGCTGCTTATGCTTCGATGAAAGGGGCAATTGAAACCCTGACGAAATATCAAGCCAAAGAATTAGGACAAAGAGGAATTAGAGTAAACGTTGTTGCTCCGGGTGCTATAGAAACAGATTTCGGTGGTGGAACTGTACGAGACAATGCACAAGTAAATGCTCATATTGCTTCTCAAACAGCCTTAGGAAGAGTAGGCTTGCCAGACGATATTGGCGGTGTTATTGCCTTTTTATGTAGTGAAGAAGCTCGTTGGATTAATGCTCAACGCATAGAAATTTCTGGCGGGATGATGTTGTAGGAATATTTAAACCTTTGATTTACAAAATTGATATGTGTTTCTATTATGAGGACAGAAAAGTTTTTACTTTTTAAGACTCTATAATAGAAACATGTTAAAAAAAAATAAGGGATTGCTTATCATTTTGGTGTTAATTTGTTATCAAGGTGCTACACAAAGCATAAGAACAATCTTGGTAGCTGATTCAAAACATCCTGATTTAGGCAAAACTTATGAACGAAACCTCTTCATGATGGATTCTGTTTTTAGAGAAATTGCTAAAAATATACATTATGATTATTTACCTATCGCTGTCCACTCTCATGATTTTACTGAAAAAGATTTAGATCGTGAGATACTCCATTTGCCAATTAATACTGACGACATCATTGTATTTTATTATACAGGACGAGGTATTTCTTCATCACAACCCACAGATTTATTCCCGAATATTCTGATTAGAGACAAATATTTATCCATTGAAAATATTCATCAAAAATTAAGCAATAAAGGTGTAAAACTCAATATTAGCCTAGTAGATTGTAATAATCAACTCACTCCACGACAAACTTTGATAATTGAGAAGCCTTTAGTTACTCGTTCTATTTTTGTTGAAAATGATATTTTAAGAAAATTATTCAAAGAAAGTACTGGTAACATCCTTATTTCAAGTTCAAAGAAAAACGAAAAAGCATTCAGTAGTGCTCATAACGGCACTTATTATACCATTGCATGTTTAGAAGCACTTTCACAAGCTGAAAATAATAATATTCACATTACTTGGGATTCTCTTCTGAAAGATGCTGAATTAAGACTTCAAGAAAAATTAGCTCAAGATAATAAAGCCAATCTACAGCATTCACAATGGAAAATTACTGCTGATATAAAAGAGCCTATTACTCCGACTCCACATACACCAACAGTAAGTTTTAACGATACCAATCTGTTCCTCAATACGTTGGCTGATGAAAAATTAAAATATGAGAAAAGAGAAAAATTGATGGTAACTCAAATGAAGAAACTTTTCAATATTGATGCAGAGGCAAATGAATACATCAATGTGATTGAAAACAATATGAGTGCTATCCCTATTGAAGACTTTTTGAATAAAATTCTTATTAATGCCAATCTTATTAAACAAATAAACGTAGTTGAAAATCTATCCACTTTTAGTCAGGATGGTCGATACCAAATCATTACAATTCAGGAAATTAGATAAATTACGCTATTATGAAAAATATCATTTATTACTTTATATTCTGGTGTATTCATAGTTTGTTTTTCACTGTAAAAACATTTGCTCAACACTACGACCCTAGTCCTGAACAGCTCTCAGAATTCAAAGAACTTACCTTAAGGAGAGTCAATGATTTAACCAATTATATTAAACAGATTGGTGATAAATCTTTACCTGAGCGACCTAGATTAAAATCCATTCAATTGGCAATGAGTCTTTTTGATACTGTTTATTATAATGCTGATGGCAAAAAAATTACCAGAATGCCAACAGTACAAGTATCAAGAAAAGATGGCAGTGTTGAAAATATTCCTATCCGCCAGTATTTTAACAATCTTTTTAAATTACCACATTTTCCAAAAGTAGAAATTAGTTCTTACGACGTATCGTATTGCTCCGACTTTGAAAAAGGTATGGATGGGAACTATCACGCCACTGCATTTTATTATCAAAGTTTTAAAGGTTATGATCAAAAGGGGAAAGTATCTTATGAAAGTAAAGACAGAAAAGCCATAGAAGTAACCGAAAAACCTAATGCAAAAGGAAAATTCACAATTTCATTTGGGAATATTAGTGTGATAGAAACAACAGCTTTAAGCCCAAATTGACAAATGAAAAGAATACTTATTTTTATTTTTTGGGGAATAATTCATAATTCTTTAGCCCAAAATTCAGAGGCTAAAAGTACATCAGATAGCATTAGTGCTGTTGTTTTCACCAAACAACCAGTAGAATCTTTTATGTTATGGCAGATAAAAAGTATCAATGAATTTATTCATCGTTTTAACTATGAAGTATTTATTGATGGCGAGAAAATGAACGATTCTTTACAAATTCTTTATCCAAGAAGTCAATATATCTTGAAACTATTTAATGAAGATGATGAACGTTTAAAAATGACAGAAAAAACACAACTTTATTTTATAAAAGTTAATCAATTCATATCGATGATATGCGAAGAAGACATTAAAATTGACAAACAAGCGAAGTTGTCTGCTAATGTAAAATTGGAAGCATTTTATAAAGAAAAAAATGTCATTTTAGACATTCTTTTACAAAAGCAATATTTAAAAAAAGAGGGATCAGCTAGATGGCAAATAACGAATATCAGTTTACCCAAAGAAATAATTGAAGAGCATCAGCGTCTCATAGAAAGAAAAGATATTACAACAACAGATTCAACGTATATAGAAGAAGGTTTAAGTCCTAATGCACAGGATATAGCTTTTTCTCCTCTGGTAAACGCATTTAATCAAGGAAAAGACATTGTTTCACTTTGCAATCAAACAATCTTGAAACACCAAGAAATATACATTCTTGAAAAAATTTTACGACTAAGCTTGCTAAAAGTAAAAGGTACGAAAGACATCTCATTCAAAATTAGTGTTCACAAAAATTATCAAATAGAAATAAGAGAATTTATGAGAGAAAAAGAAAATTCTGGTTGGCTAATTACAGATTTAAAACTGAATTAAATAAAAAGTTTTTCGATGTAACTTTTCTTCTTCTATGGTGATTTAAAATTTATTTAACGATGAAAACAAAAAGGCTATTTACAGAAATGATTAAAACACAAAAACTATTTAATGAATCTATCTAAACTTAACTCTATGAAAACATCAATTTTTCATAAAATAAGCCTATATATATGGGTGCTAATTTCATTTATCTGTTTATCAAGCCTAACCCAAGATAGTATTCCAAAACCTCATAAGAAGGCTCTTGATAAAATGCTGAACGCTTATCAAAAAGAGCTGATTAGAATGGTACCAATTTTGGTTAAAAAGCCTTCTGTTCAAAAAGAAACAACATTTATAAGTACTTTTTTTACGACAGATAGTGTGAAAATTGTCAATCATTTAATTCCAGGAATGATTAAAACAGACTCTAATGTTGATAATTTAGTTAGCAAATCTCCATTAGAGGCATCTGAATTTATCAAACTAACTGTAGGTACTTACAAGATCGCCTTTAACTATCACCTCCGTAATCAAAGTACTAGTTTATTGAGTATAGATTCCCTCTTGTTGAAAAAACAGAAAGTTTACAAATATAAACAAACGATGTGTTTGGCATTTACTGGTAAACCTCATGAAAGAATGGCTGTTGAGATTAATGATACTTTAAATTTTATTACTGAAATAGTAGAAGATTCAAAACTAAATATTTTATCAACAAAAATTAGTGGTGTTAATCATAAAAACACGGTTTCTACCATCTCTGATACTACTAATAAAGAGCCTATTACAGTTAACAGTGATAATATAATTGATTGGAGTCCTGAAAAAAAGGTAAAAACATTTCTGGGTTACCTTACAATACTAAAGGATAAAAATGAGAAAGATTCAACCTCAATTAATAAAATGATTCTTGAGAGTAATCTCATTTTTGATACAAGTGGCTATGTTAACTTGACTACAAAAGATGGCAAAAATGTCCAATTAACAAGAGAGAAGTTTCTACAACAAGTTCTAGAAAATAAAAACAGTTATCAATTCAATTATGCAAAAATCAGCTTGTACGATAATTTTAGAAAAAGCGAGTTTGATAAATGGTTTTGTAGAATCACTACTTTTCATGAAGTTGTTCAGTTTGAAGGTGAAAATCCAGTTACAAATAAAGTAACCTCTGTATCGAGTATGCCAGTCAATGGAGATTGTCTTTCCACAAAAGGAGGCTACTACCAACTTGCAGAATTAGGGCTAAAAGAGCTTTAAGTTTAACGTTATAACCGAATTTAAAAATCAAAAAACAAGAATATGAAAAGCTCAAGATTAAGCCGAATCCTTCTTTTAATTTGTGCTGTAGTACTTTGCTCACAGTCTATCACCGCTCAAAAAAAACGTAAATTAGGGCTTGTCAGAGATGACAAAAAATATCTCCATCTACCTAAGCGAAGCAAGAATTTTTCTTTGATGAGAGGTATTTTACCATCCACATTCAACTTAAAATCTTTTGTTCCACAAGTTGAAGACCAAGGAGATTTTAGTACTTGTGTGGGTTGGTCAACGGCATATTACATGCGAACGATTATGCAGGCTAAAAAGCTAAACATCAAAGGACCAGAGACTATTAGAGCCATCGCATTTTCTCCAACCTTTGTTTTTGAACGTATCAAAAGCCCAACCGACTACCAATGTCAAACAGGCTCGAGTATTTCTGATGCACTTGACATCATGAAAGAAAAAGGCGTTGCAACTTTAAAAAGTGCTCCTTATGCTTGCGGTAATAAATATACAATGCTTGAAGAGGAAGCGGCTGCCAACAAAATTGAAGGCTATACCACTCTTTTTGATATTCCAAGTACAGCATCGGTTGAAGAAAAGATTTTATCTATTAAAACAGCTTTGGTTGAAAGTCAAAATGCAGTTTTGATTGGGATGTGGATTCCTAATTCCTTTTTTCAAGCCAAAGAAGTTTGGAAAGCTGCACCTGCAGAAACTATCAAAAATGCAGTAGGTGGACATGCAATGGCAGTCATTGGCTATGACGATACTAAAAACGCCTTTTTAATTGTAAATAGTTGGGGAAATAAATGGGCAAATAATGGGTTTGTATGGGCTAGTTATAAAGATTTAATAGAGTTTACTCCTTATGCTTACGAAGTACTATCACCAATAACACCCGTTCCAGTACCTACTCCGGCACCAGTAGTACCTTCAAATAATACAACAACGGATGTTGTTCCGCCAGCTCCAGTACAACCTGTACAAGAGATATTTTTAAAGGGAAGTATCAAACCACTTTTAGCAAATGGTGATCTTATGCCTGTTTCTACTTCAGCGGAAAGAGGTTTAGATGTAACAAACGATGCTAATATTGATATGATTACCTATAATGTCACTAAAGAATATCCATCTGGAACATCTTTCAAAACCGAAATCATCAATAATATATCAAGCTATATGTACATCATTGCCTCAGATGATAACAATAGAGTAACCAAATTATTTCCTTATGATGATGAAGTAAGTGCTTTGATTCCATCTAATAATATTGCCATGTTGCCATCAACAAATAGCTCATTTACGATGGATAATAAACCTGGTAATGATTATTTCCTAGTATTGTATTCAACCAAAGAACTAGATATTGATAAACTCAAAAATGATATTGCCAATGCTCAAGGCGAATTTAAACAGAAAGTATATTCAGTAATAGGCAAAGATTTAGTGTCAGCTGATACTATCTTATACGAATCAAACAATATTGCTTTTGAGCTGAAGGGCACACCTAACGGGACGATTGTTCCATTATTACTTAAAATAAAACACATGAAGTAACACCTTATTTAGCGAAAAGATACCTATTAAATCCTCTTCTCAATAATTGAGAAGAGGATTTTGGACATCAAAAAACAGCATTCTCTTTTCTTTTTATCAAAATGAATATAAAAAGCAGCTTCATATTACTATTCTTATTTTTGATATATTCAGCAATATCGAAGTCTCAAAAACTATCAAATAAATCGAATAATCAGATCGAACTCACTCAAAAAAGCATCAAAATACTCAAAAAAACTAAGGCTTCATTACAAGTGTTTTTCAATGCTAAAACGGATGATGATGAAAAAAATGCTTGGCGGCAGATTGCTTCTCATTTACTTGAAGGAGTAGTTTTTGAAAATGATTTAAATCCAAAAGGTTTTCTAAAAGATGATAGTAAAGATTTACCAATTGAAGAGTATTTACAATTGGTTCAAACAAGATATCCTAATGGCTTAAATTTTAATATTGATTTTAGTAAAGCGAGAATCTTTTTTAAGAAAAACAAAGAAATTTATGTGTATGCACATAAGTATATGCAAGGCGATTGGTATTTTGATGGTAAAAGAAAAACCTTCTTAAATAATTATCAATGGTGTAGAATAGCGTTAAGATTAAATGAAAAAGATAATAAAGATCAAAGAGAAATTAAAATTGCATACCTAGATAACGACCTAAGCGAATTTAATAAAGCAACAACCATTGAAGACTACACTAATAACCTTCAACAAAGAACTTTAGAGGATGTTGCCGAAAAATTAGCAGGAGAACTTAGTAAGGTTATTCCAAAATCTGAAACAGAAGAGATTAATATTGAAAAAACTTCATTTGAAGGAAAAAACATTGTGAATACTTTTTCTACAATGTTTACAGGTGAATTAAAAACGATGTTGAGACTTGCCCACCCAAGCCTAAAGATTACTTTACCTACTACAAGTCGTTCAATGAATAGAATTCTAAGTTTAAAAAGCGATTATAAAATAATTGGAAAATACTTAGAGATTAATGCCACACTTATCAATACAGAGGGAACAGAGATTATCAAAATTTCGGATAAAGTACCCATTAATAATGCTGAAAGCTGGTCAAAAGACATTATTCCACAAAAAGAGCATTTAGTTGAAGTAGAAAATATTAATAAAATCGTTAAAAACACTCCTGAAAACTATGACTCCAAACAATTACAATTTGATATAAGAACAAATAAAGGGAATCAGGCACAACGTTTTACAGAAGGAGAGAGTCTCTCTATTTTTATCATGGCTAATCGCCCTTGTAAAATAAGATTAGTTTACAGAGATGCTATAAATAATCTTTTGTTGATGAATAATAATGACATTGAAATAAAAGCTCAAGACATTAATAGACTCATAAAAATTCCAGAAGAATTTTTATGTTCAGCACCTTTTGGCATTGAGGCCTTGATCGGTTTCGCCACTACTGGTGATTTTGGAATATTACAGTCAGAAAAAAAACAAGGCATTACTTATATTTTAGATTCATTAGAAAAAATAAAGAGTAAATCTACTTCTGAAAAGACAGTAGAAAGAATTATTCAAATAACAACATATTCAAAATGATGTAACATTTCATGATGTGGCGGTATTCATATGTAAGAATTAAACAGAGGAACTCTACCTTTTTCTTAACATAGGTTTATGAAAACACATAAGAACAAAACACAGTCTAATGATATTCGCATTGGAGCTGAGATTTACCCAATTTCAGACATAGTAATGCTGGAAGCATCCATCAATTACACTTTCTTTTACTTAAATAATGGAAAAAAAATTATGTATGCCAAAACAATAAAGTCGTTTGAAGAACAATTTATCAGTCATGGCTTTTTAAGGGTACATCGAGCATATATTATCAATAGTGCTTACATGGAAAGATATTCAAGACATAAAAATTATATATTAATGCAAAATAACCTAAGAGCTAGTATCTCAAGAAGGAGAAAAGAATTCTTAGATTATTACTTATTCGATCAAAAATCATCTTTTCCACATATTTTTTAAGTATTTACTTCATTTCTCAAATAAACTATCATTGTTACATTGCTGAATTACAACCATTTATCAAAAAATTTATAATGACTTTACATGAAGAAGTAATATTAGCCTTAAAAAGTAATGATAAAACAGTTCAGACTAATGCTATTCATAACTTTAGAGCAATGTATAGTAAGCATCTGAAGAATCATGCTAAACAAAAGTATCTGTCTGATAATGAAGCAGAAAAAGAAATTGATAATGCCTTGAAAATGATATTATCTGCCATTATTGAGTATGACTATTTACCAAAAGAAGATGATTTAATAAAAAGGCTTAGAAAAACTGTATCATTAACGCATTATGAAAGTCGGTTAGCTGAAGAAATGCTCAAGTTCATTAATCAACAAGAAACAGATTACTTGAGCATTGAAAAAAAAATCCGTAAAATATTAAACCCTTTTTTACAATTATTTAACTCGACAGAAAACAACTACATACTCATCAATGTCGCTAACCAACCATTAATGACAGATTGGATAGCACAGCAAACATTTGATTATTACATCTATAGAACTTTAGGGAAAGATGAAAAAATTACTAGAAATAGACTAGCTAAATTTCATCATATTATTCATGAAACATATTTAATCTTTACAATTCGTTATTCTCAAAATGAATCAGCAAAGAAAAAAGCCGAAAACAAAATTAATGAGCTTTGCAGGCTATCTTTTGCAGAAAAGAGGAGTACTGACGATGACTTGTTTTCAGAAAGTATGGAATTACTTTTTAGTGAATTATCTCGAAAAGATTTTATTCTTAAAACAAGCATACAAAAGTATTGGCATGGAATCTTCAATACTTTATTAGATAAATCTAATAGAGAGAAAAGCAGTTCTAAAAGTATAAAACATTTAAAAGTACCTGCTGATAAATCATTTTGTTTAGAAGAAGTTTTTCTATTTATTCAAGATGGACTAGATGCCATTGAAAAAGTTCATGCTGGAAATGCTAGAAGGCTTTTATTAACTGGACGTAAATCTCATTTTATCAAACTCGTAATAGAGGCTATGCTTAGTGAAGCCTCAAGAGGTTTTTTGAATTCAGGCAAAAAATATAATTATAAAAATAAACAATCAGAAGCTCAACAACGACAAGATTGCAAAAAAGCCTTGATTGATTGGATGCAAAACGAAATCAATCATCCCGAAAGTACTTGGGCAAATGCTAAAGGGAAAGCTATATATCAATTTATCTGTAATGAAAACCCATAACTTCAAAGCAAAATATATTATATGCAAGAAGATAACTATAAAGTATTCGAAGAATACGTAAAGGGTGATTTAGATGTAAATCAACTGAAAAATTTCTTGAAAAAATTACAAGAAGACGACGGTTTTTATCAAGATTACCTAATTTGGACAAAGCTTGATAATTGGCTTGATGCAATTACTTATTTTGAAATAGAAAAAACGATTGATGAAATAACCATTAAAGAGAACACAAAGCCTATTATCCCATTGTTTCGCCTAAAATTCATTGAATTAGCAGCCTGTTTGATTTTTATGTTTTCCTTTAGCCTAATCATTTATAAACGCTTTTATGATTTAGATAAACTACAAGGTAGTTTTAGTTATCAAACAAAACTTTATGAAAATAGCTCAAACCCTTCTAAAGAGTCTCATAAATTTTCTACAAAAACCTTAGCATGGGAAGTTATCAAAGCATCTCAAAAGGATACCACTTATCAAATGGTTTATGAAGACGCCAACCTGCGTAAAATTGTACTCAAATTACCTAAAGTTGGTGTTGATTTTAATAAGAATGCCAAAATATATTTCGATGATACTACTAACAAATTTGTATTAACATTGGGGAAAAAGAAGTTCATACTCATCAAATCAAACAAATGGGAAAAGCTAACTGCTGAATTATAAAATTAAAAGAAGAAGATGTAACATTTTTAAATTAGCGGGAATAAATATATTGACAAAAGGGGTCATAATTGTTGAAAAAGCACACCTATTAAAAAATACCCCATCTATAAACATAGATGGGGTAAATAAAGAGTACATTTAGAGATAAACGACAGCATGTTTATGGACGGCCATTGCCAGTTGAAGCTGGAGGGTCATCACTCACCTTTTTTACAGTTGTTGAATCCGATAAAGTAACATTTTTAGCATTAGCTACTTTAGGCTGAATTACTGATTCGTCTTGGCAAGCAGATAACAAAAGTCCCAAAACAAAAATGCTTAATAACTTATACATGAGCTTAGGCGTGTTGGTGGATGTTTAGCGCAACACAACTCTACATGTATCTGAAATAACCTTTTTGATTTTAGTGCTTAATTTTAAAGGAAATAAATTGAACTAAAAGAGACGGTATATTCATAAAACCAATTTTATTTTTAATGATAATCGTTAATTTTCAACTTTCTCTCAGCTATCTTTAAGTACTGTTTTGTATCAAATAAATTTTCAAACAGCATATCCTTACCTTCCTATTTTTTAATATAAATAATTATGAATCAAAGATATAGCCCAAGTGATGTGGTTGATATACTGAGAAGTAATAACCACACAGAGATTAATAATGTGACTGTATTTTTATATCGCTCTTTTAAACCAATCATAGCATCACATATTTTTAAACAAGGTGGTAATTATGATGATGCTAAAGATATTTTTCAAGAAGTAATTATTATTTTTTTTCGTCAAGTACGACATTTAAAGTTTGAAGCAAAGTCTTTAAAGGAAATGGAAGGCTATTTCATACAAATCGCCAACAACAAATGGCTTAAAAAAAAAGAGGCTGATGGAAGGCGTTTCAGAAGAGAACAAGAATATTTGACTCAAAAAAACGTTTACACTCAGGAACCAATATCTAGTGCAATAATAGAAAACGAAGAAGAAAATAGTTTTCTTCCCAATATACTTGAACGATTAGGAGAACCTTGCCGAAGTATTCTGATGGCATATTATGGCGAGGACCTTTCAATTAAAGATATTGCACTACGTTTCAATTTAGGGAATCCAGATGCAGTAAAAGTTCGCAAATTTAGATGTTTAGAAAAACTTAAAACACTTCTACTTAAACCATGAATACACAAGATGATTACCAACGTTTAGAAACCATTGAGCAATATTTCAATGGCAGTTTATCAGTTGACGAAATGGCTAACTTTGAAAATGCCTTAAAGAATGATTTTGATTTTTCAAAAGAAGTATCCGATTATCAAAAATTAACAAATATGATAAAAGAGATAACAATTGAACAAAACATAATAGCAACTTTAGATAAATTAGAACAAGAAGAGCCTATAACTCCTTTAAAGAAAAAGGCTTCTTTCGTAACACTTTTCCCTTATTTAAGCGGTCTGGTTGCAGCTTGTTTAATTTTTGTATTGTATGCTTCATTCTCAGTTATTCAACTACCTGGTTCGGAAAATGACCTTACAATTGTTAGGGATGTAGATGTTTCTATTCTTTCTCCTGTAGAAAAAAAAGTATTTGATAGCTTTTATGCTGGACAAAGTTATTTAGCTGAAGGGCAGTTTCAAAAAGCTGTTCAAAGTTTTCAAGTTGTATTAAAGAATAATAATCTTCGCCCATACTTTAAAGAAGCGACTCAATGGCACTTGGTTTTGGCTTACTTAAAAAGTGGTCAAATACAAGAAGCCAATCATTTATATGATGAGTTAAGTTCTTGTAATGATTGTGTGTATCCAATTGGAAAAATCGATAAAGCTAAACTTTGGTGGCAAATTTTTTGGGCTAAAATTTTCTAGGCTTCTTGACGTATTTTTTGAATAAAAATATGATTAGGAGTAAAAAAACTGTTATTCCAACAAAAAGGTAAATACTTGAAAAGCTGTTCTCAACTATTGGGCTAATATTTCCTGTAATTGTTAGATTTGCCCAATAAAAAGGGTGATTTAATTCATTACCAAGAGGTTCATTTAAAAAATCTATTTTTGCCTTTTGTAAAGCAATGTCTTTCGTTACTCCCTCTTTAAGATAAGTATAAAATCTTGCAGTAATGAATTCACTCGAACGATCATGTGCTTGCCATTGAGCAGATAATACTGCTTTGCAACCTGCTTTATAAAAAGCATAACAAAGAGACATTACTCCTTCTTGAGGTTCAATATGTCCATTGCCACTATTGCATGAACCCAACATTAACAATTGACATTGCTTCATTGGTAAAGTCAAAATTTCATGAAAACCTAATTTCCAAGATGATGAAGATGGATTAAAATAAATGTATGAGTCTGCATACTTATTGGGGTCGGAAACGGAATGACACTTAAGATGGAATACATCATACTTATCCGAAAGCTGAATAAAATGATTTTTAGTTGCTTTAGCATCCCGTAAAACATCATTATTTTCTATTTTCGAACTCGCAGGCAAAGCCATTAGTGTGTCATCAGCAATAATTTGTTGCTTAGTAAAAGGGGCAATCGTTAAAAGCTTAGGTTTTGAATTAGTCTTTAACTCTTGTTTTAGTAGATAAGTAAGTGCATTATATTGATATGAAATGGCAAAATAGCGAACGAGATAATCATTTTTATTTTTCCCTAATTCTAATACTTCAAAAGGTAAATAATTTAAAATGCCATCTCTACTGATAATTAAGCATTTTGTTCCTACTAATACTTGTTCTATAGGATTTATTAAAATCTTATACAAAGCTACAGCCTCTGGACTTCCTTGGTAAGCAAATAAAGTAGGGTTTTCTCTTAATGAAAATATTAATTTTTGCGTTTGATGTATAAAGTTAGAGCCTATATCTAGTTTTTTAATGATTACTTTTTGATGATTAACAGCCAATACAAATACTTTAAAATCAGAGGTTATTGTATAACTGATATAGGCGCTTTCGGGACTTAAATTTGCTATAATTTCTTTTATTGATATATCAGCATTAGAGTATTGGCTATTACGATGTGGCATATACGACGCCAGTTTATTATTCAATTCATAAAGTTTTAACTCACTGTCTGTCAACAATTTTCGTAAACTATCCAAGCTTTTAGTATTAACTTTATTATCAAGCATAGCCTGTTTTAATCCAGCATTATAACGTAATTCTTTCTGTTCTTCATCTTGAATAGGCATTGCTTTGGTTGAAATTTTTACTTTATCAATTGCTATTTTATCATTTAGTGCTATGGCTTTTGTGCTTTCCATAATTCTCAAAAATAAATTAGCATTAGCAATGTTAGGCTGTAATTGGTAAAACTTATATCCTAAATGAATAGCTTTTTCAAACACTAGCTTATTATCTTGATTAAATCTCAATTTATCTTCTTGATAATCAATAGCTTTTCGATGCTTTTCTGCTAATAACACAGCTAAATAAAAACATCTAACACTCTTTTCAAGTATTTCCTCTTGGTGTTTGGTTGCGTAAAAATCACTCAAAATTTCACCTTTAAAAGCTAACAATTGAAATAGGCTTTTTTTATCTAAAATAGTTTGTGAAAGCAACGGGTTATCAGCTATAATATTACTATTAAATTCAAGCACAAGTGCCTGAAGTCCTTTTTGAACTTCCTGTAAAGCTTGTTGCTTTGCGCCTAAGGCATATAAATTCTTAGCTTTTTGTAAATGGGCTAAACTTAAATACTTATCTTTTTTAATTTTACTCTTCCAATAAAAATCAATTACTTTATCAAGATATAAATTACTTTTTTCAAATGACGTACTCAATGAATAACAAACTCCTAAATCAAATTTTATGAGCATTTTATCTCGTTCATTATGAACGAGAAGTTTCTCTTTAACAAGGAATTGATACATTGTTAAACCTTTTTGAAAAAAAACTTCCGCTTGGGCATATTCTTTTCTACGTAAGGCATTCCAACCCATTGATATGAGCGTTTGTAAACCATTATAATGCTTGGGTATTCCGATTTGTTGGATTTTTTGATATATCAAAAACGCATTTTGATAATCTCCCATCCAATCATAAGTATTGGCAAGATTATTCAGAAAAGGAAGTTCATATTGATTTAAGTGGTGTTCTTTACAAACCAATAAACCTTTTTGGATATAATGAATCGCCTGTGTATAATTTGCTTTACGAGCATAAAACATCCCTTGATGATCCCAATGATTGGCAACATAATTAGGAATTTCAACAGTTAAATTAGGGCTTTGTCTTAGTAAATTATTGGCTTTGCTAAAAAAATAATCCGTTGAATCACTTTTATACAAAGTAAAATAGTTCGTAGCTAGATTCAGATATACTTTAAAAATACATTTTTCATTAGACTTATTAATATTAGGCAAAAGCTGGAGAACTTCTCTACCTACTTTGATGGAGGCTTCATGTTGAGCAAGAGCATATAAAGATTCTAATTCATCTAGTTTTTTTTCTGCTAATTCCAAATTTTTATCCTTGGATAATCTCATTGAGATTCCATCTTGAATCAAGAAGAAATTTATTAAAAAGCCTAGTATAAAATATTTCATGTATAAAAAGCAAGGAGTGGTTAAGTAAAAGACATTATTTACATTCTGAATGTAAATATTACTTAGGAAAACACTATGTTAATATAAATAAATTATTTAGAATAATCAGACAAATAACCTCTTCAGATTAAAAAGAATTTGATAAACCAAGAAAAAGCCTTTTAGAAGAGAAAGAAGGAGAAATACTCTAAATCAGAATTTTTGAGTATGTAAATAGCTCAATTAGCCTGCATCAATGCGGCAAAAGCCAAAAACTTATTTTTCGGTCTGCTTCTTTTTTAAACGTCGTATTTTTTTTACAAACGCTTTAATTTTTGAGCTAAACTGTAAACGTATATTCTTTGTAGTTAATAGAAACACTTGGATTGGACTTACTTAAAAAAGTTAATTATTTATTTATTCCTATATTTATGACTCAATGTTATGCAATTAGGTCATCAAAGAAAAATTTAACCGTTGAAAAGCATCGTTAATCTTTTCAGCGTTTATCCCACAACACACAACTAACATATTATCAAATAGATTAATATTCCGTTTTGCAATTTCATTGTACCCAGAAAGAAACAAAACTCATCAATTCCTTGATTCAAGATTAATATATTGAAGAACTTACTTATTAATAACCTATAAAATTACAAACACTTGGCACAATCTATTAAAATCAAGCAGCCTCTTCACTCGGACTTATATGATGCAATTAAGAACGGGGAAACATGGGCTTTTGAGTATTTAGAAAAAATACTCTATTCTGGGCATTTATTCGAATTAAAAGGAGACTCAAATACTGCGTTTGATCTTTATCATGATGTAATTATTGAACTTTATATTCGAGTAACTGAAGGTAAAATAGAAAAACTAAATAATGATAATTCAGCGATGATTATTGCATGGGCCAAAAGGCATCTCGACTGGAAGAGAAGAGATTATTGGAAAAGTTGTGGTTATAAAGATGTTAGCCGACTTGATAACGTTACTGAACTTTTTGGCGTTGTTCAATCAGAAGCTGAGAGCATTTTATATTATCAGCAAGTTATTACATTGATAGATGGAATGCCAAGTAAATGCAGGGACTTACTTACTGATAAATTAATAAACGATTTGGAATGGAAAAAAATATATCAAAAATACCCTAATGACAACGAAGGAAGCTTGAGAGTACTTTTCAGCAATTGTTTAAAAATATTAAGAGACCAATTAGATGAATAGACATTTTTTACTTTGTGCTTGTTAAATAATTTTAAAAATATCATTTTTCTTTAGTTAAAAGGTTGGTAGCTTTACACTAAAATTTATATCAAATGAATATTACTAGTGAAGATACATTGAGGCTTATCAACCATTTAAGTGGAGATGAAACAGAACAAGAGAAGACCGCAATCATTGAAGAATTAAATTCAAACCCAAATCTTCTCCGTGAATATGAAAAACTTCAAAAACTACGTACTGCTCTAAAAGCCTCTATAATAAGTAAAAAACTAAAAGTAATACACGAAACTACCCAAAAAGAAGAATCAGGACAAACAGATTGATTTGTTTGCAAATTCCTTTTTCTATTAAATATACCTTCTTTACATTTTTTCTTTCTTAAAAATTACAAAATAGACTACTATTCTATTTAGTGATGGCATGAACCATTAATTTCTCCCATCATGAAAAAAAATATATCAATTGCTACTTTTCTCAGTTTAGCGGTATCTTATTGCTATTTTTCTGACTGTCATTTTTGCTTTTTTAACCCTTCGAATCTAAGGTTTATACAACCTTAGATAATTTTAATCCTTGTGTTTTAATCGTTTTTTATAAAAGCTAAATCAACATATTCAGGATGGAAAATCATGGGCAAAAATCAGTTTTTTATAAAATTTTAGCACTATTAGCCATAGCTTTCGTAGTTATTATTTATAGAATAAAGGCTAAGAACTGGGATGTCAGCCAATATAAAGATATACACTTAAATTCAGATACGCTGTATATTGGTTCTACTGAAGAATATGTTGATCATGAAATGTTACTATTCCGTTTTCAGCGGTATTATAAGGCTAAAATCAACACAGAAAAATATAAAAGTAGGACTCTGAAAGAACTATACCGACTCCTAAAAGACGATAAAATTAATTGTTTAGTTATTTCGGCAACCAATATGGATACATCATCTATCGTTTGGAGTGAGCCTTACGCAATAGACAATATTGGAAAAAATGGACTAAGGATCGGTTTGCCTAAGACAAAGCATAATCAATTTCTAATTAAGCAATTCAATCATTTATGAGGAAAATATACTTTACTCTTCTTTTACATCTCTTTGTATTTTCAGTGTTTTCACAAAAAATACACATTATTGGTTTGATAGATTATCAAAGTGATGAAAGAGTGTATGGAAATAAATATATAAAAAATCAGCTCATTGAGTTAGAAAACATCTTTAGAAATACAGATTATGAGGTAGATACTATCTTTTTCTTAAAAGAAGAACTGGCTGATACAAATTTTGTAATCCGCAAAATTAAAAATTTACAAGTAAATCAAAATGATGCCATTTTCTGCTACGTAGCCGCTCATGGTTATAACAAAAATAATGAATTGTATCCTACTGTAAGACTAGGGACAACGAATCAATCGGACATTTATTTGGGAAGTTTAAAGCAACTTCTAACACAAAAACAAGTTCGGCTTTATGTTCTTTTGAATGAATCCTGCAATGTACTTTATAAAACTCAACAGCTTTTTAGTAGGAATACTCCACGGACAAATCTTAATAAAAAGACAATAAAGGCATTGTTCAATGATTCAAAAGGGTCATTTGTTATGATGTCTTGTAATGTTAGTCAACGTTCAATCATTACTGATGAAGGAGGAATTTTTGGTCAATGTTTTTTTAATACATTAAATGAACAGTTTTATTCAGAGCTACCGCATTGGGAAGTAATTGCTCAAAAAACGGCACAATTAACCCCTAAAAAAGTACTAGAAAATGATGCCAGTTTTATACAAAATCCAGTTTATGAAAACAATATTCAATACGTTGAATCTAATAAAACTCAAGAAGAAATTGAAAAACAGATAGTTATTGATGTTAGTACTAATACTTATCGAATTGATGATTTTGAAATTGAGATAAAAACCGATAAGGGTCGAAACGATATAGTTTATTACAAAAGTGATACAATAAGATATTGGTTTAAAACGACTAAACCCTGTTTTTTAAGACTAATTGATATTTGGCCAGATAATCGTATCTGTTTGTTATTAGATAATTACGAAGTAAAACCTGAAGAGGTTTCAAAATGGGTTGAAATAAAAATTGCAAAAGGCAAATCTATTATCTGTGTTGCTCCTTTTGGAGTAGATTATTTAATGTCTTTTGCTTCTACACAACCTTTTTGCAAACTAAACCTTATGATATACAAGGGTACAAAATTTGTCAAAGAAGATTTGAAGGATGTCTTGAGTTGTTCCAGGAACTCACCTAATAATATTGTTTTAGAAGATAAATTATTAATTACCACAAAAGATCGGCTATCAATCGCCAAACCTAAATAAATTGTATTTAACTAATAAATAATTACTAAGATGATTGCTCTATTTTTTAATAAAATACTCAAGCTATCCTTTTTTTTAACCTCTAAAAAGAAAGCGGTACTTTCATTCCTTTTCTTGGTTTTTGCATTACAAACATCAATAGCACAAAATAGGTCGTTTAGCCCAAATCCGACAGGCGAACGAAGAATTGCTCTCGTTATTGGGAACAAAGATTATACTGGTGTTTCAAAGCTTAGAAACCCTATCAATGATGCTATTGATATGACAAACTCCTTGAAAAGGCTAGGCTTTGAAGTATTTACTTTAAAAAATGTTGATTATAGAACTTTTATAGATTCTTTAAACATCTTCACTTCTCAACTTAGGAGTAGCGATGTAGTTTTGTTCTATTACTCGGGGCATGGTGTAAGTTATAACAACGTTAATTACTTATTGCCAACTGATACCAAAATTCGTTGCCTAGAACAAATTGAATCTTCTGGTATTTCACTCAATCGTATCTTAGTAGATATTGCTTCAAAAAGTGTAAAAAACAGCTTCGTCTTTCTTGATGCTTGTAGAGATTTTCCACATTTAATGAGTTGTGATGCCAGTAAAAGAAACATTACTGCTCCGACAGGGCTTGTACGTCCTACCAATAATCCACAAGGAAGTATGGTTGTTTACGCTACTCGAGAAGGCAGTACAGCCGATGATAATATCAACGAGCGAAATGGAATGTTTACAGGGACACTTCTAAAGTATATTGAGATACCTAATATTGGTATCAGAAGTATTTTAGATAGCACAACAGCTGGAGTAAGAACAAAAACAAATTATCGTCAATCACCTGGCCGTTATGATGAACTAGAAGGAGATTTTTATTTCCTAAAAACAAGGACAGTCATCAGCTATGATGATGTAAATAAGTCTATTCAAGAAGGAGAAGCCGCTTTTGAACAAAAACAATATGATGATGCCTTCAGATACTATTTTCCACATAAAGAACATACCCTTTTTAAATCACTTAATCAAGGACAGCTTGGTTTTATGTACGACATGGGTTTTGGTGTACGCCAAGATTATTCTGAGGCGATGAAATGGTATCTTAAAGCTGCTGAAAAAGGTGATGCACGTGCTGAATATAATCTTGGCATCTTTTATGAAAGAGGATTAAGTAATCGTCAAGACTATAAAAAAGCCGCAGAATGGTATCTTAAAGCCGCAGAGCATCATTTAGCAGATGCTCAGTTTAACCTAGGTTTTTTATGTGAAAAAGGATTGGGAGTAGCACAAAACTACCGGGAAGCTACCGAATGGTATCGTAAAGCGGCCGAACAAGGAGATGCCGATGCACAAGTAAACTTAGGCTTTATCTATGAAACTGCTCAAGGACTTCCACAAGACCTCAAAGAAGCAGTAAAATGGTATAAAAAGGCTTCTGACCAAGGTGATGCTGAAGGTTCATATAATTTTGCTAGATTGGCTAGCAATTCTTTATCAAGCCAAGATTTAATCAATATCTACACTCAAGCAGCAAAACAAGGGCACATTGAGGCACAGTTAAATTTAGGATACATTTATGAAACAAGTAAAGGGACTCTTCAAAATACTTCACAAGCAATTAATTGGTATCAAAAAGCAGCTAATCAAGGACATCCTGTGGCGCAATTTAATCTAGCAGTAATGTACGACGCAGCTAAAAATGGTTCAAATCAAAATTATGATGAAGCAATCAATTGGTATCAAAAAGCAGCTAAACAAGGGTTGCCATTGGCGTATTATAATTTAGGAATTATATATGAATACGGAAAAGGTGTATCTAAAAATAGCAGTTTAGCAAAAGACTACTATAAAAAAGCAGCTAAACTTGGAAATGATTCAGCACAAAAAGCCCTCGGACGTTTTGGGATAACTTGGTGAGTCTCATCAGGCATTTACAAAATTTCATTGCTTCAAAATTAAAATTTATTTAAAAACTTACTCATGAAAAAAGCGCTCTTTACCATATTTTTTGTTTCTTTAATATCCACAATCAATGCCCAATATACTGGAATATGGCAAACGAATAATAATGCTGGCGTCAGAGAAGCACAGATGAATCCATCTAGTATTTCAGACTCTAGGCTAGCTTGGCAAATTCACTTGGGATCAATGTATTGGGTCGGTACAGAGAATACGTTAAATAATCCTTGGGCATCCCCATCATCTACCACTGTTGATGTTGGCGAAAAAAAGTGGAGAACTAATTATGAAGATTGGGCTGGACCAGGTTTGATGATACAACTTTATAATAATCATGCCATCGTATTTGGTACTCGCCTTCGGACTTGGCAAAGTGAAAATGGAAATCTAAACCGTTTATTCGGAACAGACCCTATTAGTGTTGATACATTTCTTTTCAAGAATCAAACTTACAATACAGCCACAGTCAGAGATTACAGTTTAGGATATGCCTTACCAATATTCATCAGAAATCAGCATTTTTTGAAAATTGGTGCGACCATAAAATGGTACAGAACAACCAATAATCAAGCTTATAGCTTTGATGCTGATTCATCCAAAATAAACTTTACTGGACAAAGACTCTTTGGCGATATTGATCATAGCTATAATAATATTATGGCTCAGCATGATGGAACAGGTTTTGATTTAGGTCTAACCTATGAATTCAGACCTAATTATCAGCAATATCATTACAAAATGGATAAATATGACCGTTCTGATGTTGAAAAAAATAAGTATCGCTTGAAATTAGGACTTTCTCTCTTAGACTTGGGCAATTACAGAGTTAATAATGCTAAAAAATTACTAACTGGGAGTATTGCCAAAAGTAGTATTAACAGCAAAACATTTAATGGGCTTGCCTTAGACCCTATCACAGAAAGCTTTAATCCATATTTTAAAGATACTATTGTAGATAACCTTTCTGTTTTACCTTCTACCCTCATACTTCAAGCAGATGCTTATCTAGGAAAAACCTGGTATTTTAATTTGATGTACCGAAATGTGAAAAAGAGTAATAGTTACTCTCAACCATCTATGGTTTCTGCAGCTTTTAGAGCAGAATCTGGTGATGGAAGTTGGAGCATGCCAATTTCATATAACATTGACAATAAATCTATAGGTGTTGGTTTCCATGTACGTCTTGGCTCATTAATTTTCGGAACAGAAAATATCAATTTTCTTTTTGACCAGTCGAAAGGAATTAAGCCTACTTTCTATGTTGGAATATCAATATCAAAAAAAGCTAAACGAATTAAAGATAATGATAATGATGGTGTATCTAATCGCAAAGACAAATGCCCAGATAATCAAGGCTTAGTTGAATTTGACGGGTGTCCAGATAACGATAATGATGGCATACAGGATAAAGATGATGCTTGTCCAGATAAAGCAGGAACGATTAAAACACACGGGTGCCCTGATAGAGATGGTGATGGTATTCCTGATGATAGCGATAAATGTCCTGATCAAAAAGGACTTCCAAAATTCAATGGTTGTCCAGATTCTGATAACGACGGTATTCCTGATGAAAAAGATAATTGTCCCAACGAAGCAGGACCAAAAGAAAACAAGGGATGTCCTATTAAATAAGGAATATAATATTGATTCAAAAGACTGTTAAATATGAAGCAAATAAAAATTCAAATATCAATACTTATTCTTATTACTTTAAGTCATTTCGGATTAGGCCAAGTCAGCAAAAAGCGTTTACCTAGTCCGATTAACTCCGAGTTTTTAGAAGATTCACCTTCAATAAGTGCAGATAGAACTAGTTTTATTTATCAATCTAATAAATATAACCCCAATAGAGAGGTATCTTACATTGGAGATTCTATCATAAATCCTCACATTATTGGAATATTCGAGACGAAGCTCCATCAAAGAGGTGAATATCAACCACCGCAAGCTATTGAAAATATTAATAATTTTTTTCAACCATCACGTATTGTAAACCATCCAAATATTAGTTATGATGGTAATAGTATATTTTTTTCTGGCATTAATAAAATTGGAAAAGGAAGTGAAGATATCTACTTTTCTACCAGAATTAACGATAATTGGAGTATTCCACAAAATGCAGGGGAAGCTATCAATACAGCAGCTTTCGAAGGTTCACCAAGTATATCTCCAGATGGCAAAAGGCTTTTTTTTATTCGAGAAATACCTAATCAAAAAATAGGGAATCAACAATGTTATAAAATCCTGCTATCTGAACGTGAAAGTATTAATGACCCTTGGGAGCGCCCCATCCAGCTACCATATCCTATCAATCAAGGCTGTGAATGTGCTCCAAGGATTCATGCTGATGGTAAAACACTATTTTTTTCGTCAATCAGAAAAGAAAGTAAAGGCGATTTCGATGTATATAAATCAGTATTACAGGACGACGGGACTTGGCTAGAACCTGTTAATTTGAAGTTTATCAACTCAAGAAAAGATGATAAGTTTGTGACGATTAATCCTTGTGGTGATATACTTTACTTTGTTTCTGATGGAGATATTTACTCCTCAGTAATTCCAGAAGAATACAAACCACAAAAAAATGCTGTCATACAAGGTTTTGTGTTAGATTCTCTTTCTCAGGCTCCTCTTCATGCCAAAATTGATGTAATAGCGAAAACTTCTCCTAGTGAGATTTTCGCTACTTTCGAAACAAATATTTCAGATGGTAGATACACTGTTGTTTTACCAACTTATGATGAATTTACTTTAAATATTAAAACGGAAGGTTATATAAACAAAGGTTTATCTATCGGAGGAAATTCCTTCAATAACTGTGAATTAATTGCAAAAGATTTTTTGATGCAAGCAATTCCGAAACTGATTCCAGCTAGTACAATGAGTGTATCAACACCAACACCTAAAAACAATACAAAAACTAAAAGAATTGAAATTTTGAAAAATAGGCAATGATTTTATAAAAGCATTTAGTTGAATTGATGTGTATTACTCAAATGTCTGAGGTAGAGATGATTGTAAAGATAGGCGATTGTCCATAATTAATACCTGTGGTTTTAGATTGTCTATCCAAAATTCTCTTTACCTCCTTCATTGTCCTATTTTTTATTTGCTCCCAGCTAGTATTAATATTATCGTTAGAAGTACATTCATAAAAAGCTTTCCTAAACATTTGCTGAAAAATACTACCAGACTCCACACTATATGAATACTCACCACGCTCTGCAGCACAAATTAATATTGTCTTTTTAACATTAGAAGCTCCAAAATCCCAAAATAGTTTTTTAACCAAATCTTCATCTGTTGGGTTAGCTGTATTAGGAATCTGCGACATCCCTTGAATAAAATTATTACAACAATCAGCAAGGATAAACCTTAATCTAGGATTACAAGCTCCAATCATTGCATTTAGTTTATTCATCGCAAGCACTTCGTTTCCAAACGAAAATCGTGGAAAAATTTCGTCTCCAAAATTTGCACCATGTCCTGAAAAGTAAAAGACAATTCCGCTATTCTGTGGTTGATTTTTAGTAATATCTCCTATTTTATTAATAGTTTCAATTAAATGTGTAGGAGTAAAACTTGCATTTAAAAAAGTATGAACTTGAACATTCATCCCTGCCATTTCTCCCTTAGACCGGAAAAAAAAATCCATTGCTCTGAGGTCAGCTAATCTATCTTTTTTCCTGTTTTCTTGACTTAAATCAATTGCTAACAACACATTTAAAATTGGTTTTCCAATTTGTAAATCGACTTTTGGTTTCTTCAAAAAAGTAAATAACCCAAACTCATATAACTTCGTAAGGAACATTCTTCTTTTCATAAAATTTCTCTTTATTTTAATGTATTTGTTTTACAACTGCATCCGTAGGAAATATTTGCCTGAGATAATTTATCATACGTTCATGGGCAATATCAAAATCTTCTTCTTTATTCAGATTATGCCCTACAAAACGCCAAACATCACAATCCAAACAAATTAAGACTTGCACTATTTGAGTACCTTTTTTAAACTCTAATCCTAAAATTGGTGTAAACGTGCAATTTTTCATCAAGTTATCAAATGCGTAATTTCTATCAGAACAAATTATTTTCTTCAAACTAATTATTTCATTTTGTGTAAGTAAGGCTCCTTTTTTACGGACTGTATAACCTGCAAAGGTCTCACCATCATGTTTAAATGGATAAAGAAGAAATGGTATAATCTGTTCTGCTTGTACAATGGTTTTACTAGCATTCATTCCTAAAAAATGTCTAAATCGATTAAAACCCTTAAATACTTCAGAAGTAGAATCTGTATTTTCAAAAGTATTTTTATGATTGATGACTGCTATTTTTTTTCTCTCATTAAATAAAAGATTTGGATTCGACCATCCAGTTTGGTAAAAGGTAAACCACCAAAATAGAATATGTAATACTTTTATTTCCATGAGAGCCTACAGTACTTTGGGAATGGATGAAGGTATTTTACAAAGAGAGAATTTTCGCAATAGCGTATAATAGAATGTAAAAGCAATTTGTAAAAAGGCTGTTAATTGTCATTGCATTCTCTACAGCTTTTAACATAAATAAAGATGCCTAATTTCTCTACAATTATCCTCAAAAAAACAATTGATTGTAATATCTTTAGCGTCTCATTACTATCACCCAACATTAGTTATGCAAATTGATTTAAAATTTCTTCAGGAAACGTTTGGAAATGTTTTTGAAAGTGAGTTACTCAAAGAGTTGACTCTAACTGGTAATTTTATGACGGTTGAAGAGGGTTTTGTATTGATACGTCCGGGTGGATATATTCGTTCTGTACCAATTATTTTGCAGGGTTCTATCAAAATTCTTAGGAATGATAGTCAAGGTCGTGAAGCCCTTTTATATTATTTGGGCGGAATGGATTCATGTGCGTTATCTCTTACTTGTTGTCTTGACCGAAAGGTTAGTGAAATTACTGCTATCGCCGAAGAAAAAACGACATTAATCAGTGTACCTGTCGAAAAAATAGAAGAATGGATTACTAAATATTCCTCTTGGAAACATTTTGTTTTTGCTACCTATCAAAAAAGATTTGAAGATTTACTCAATGTCATTGACGATGTTGTTTTTCATAAACTTGACGAACGCCTGATTAAGCTTCTTCAAAGAAAGGCTAAACAAAGCGGGAATAACATTTTTAACATCACTCATGAAGAACTAGCCAATGAACTTGCTACTTCTAGGGAGGTGATTTCTAGGCTTTTAAAGCAATTAGAAAAGCTTGGTAAAGTAAAACTTTCGAGAAATAAAGTAGAACTCTGTTAAAATACAGATTTCTATGTAACATTTATCACGGTTTATTGTATTATAAAAACTGACATTTGTAGCATCAATTTATAAACAAAAAAGATTTATGAAAATGTTTGATTTTTTTAATGTAAAAAAGAGCTACGAAAATGTATCTGCGGATGCTTTTAAAAAATTATTTGATGAGCATCCGAATGCTGTAATTTTGGATGTTAGAACCAAAGAAGAGTTTAAGCAAGGTGCCCTCAGGGGTGCAGTAAATCTTGATTTGATTGGTGGGAGTTTCAAACAGGAAATTGCAAAAATGGATAAAGATAAAACTTATTTTGTGTATTGTAGAAGTGGAAATAGAAGCGGACAAGCCTGTAAATTGATGGGAGAGTTGGGTTTTAAAAATCTATATAATCTTTCAGGTGGCATTATGAATAATACATTTTAAGGTTATCATCATGGAAAATATATTTAAAGATTGGGGCGTTTTACGAATAATACGTCTGTTGATGGGAATCTATATCATTGTAGAATCAGTCAGGGAACATCAAATTTTATTGGGCTTATTGGGTGGATTTTTCCTATATCAAGCCATAATGAATACGGGTTGTACGATGGAAGCCTGTGAAGTAAAACCTAAACACTATACTCGAAATTCAAATAGTGAAACGGTAGATTTTGAGGAAATTAAATAGTTTTGAAAAAAATGGAAAAGAAAGAAAGTTTTTCAGAAATAATTCAAGGTTCAACACCTGTCTTGGTAGATTTCTTTGCGGAATGGTGCGGACCTTGTAAAACAATGTCGCCAATTTTAAAAGATTTTGCTACCCAAATGGGCGACAGAGTAAGGGTTTTGAAAATTGACGTAGACAAAAGCCCAAGTACTGCCGCAACTTATCGTATTCAGGGTGTACCTACTTTGATTTTATTTAAGGACGGAAAAATTGTATGGAGACAGTCGGGTGTAGTGCAAAAACAACAATTAACACAAATCGTTAATCAATTGTCACACTAAGCTTAGTTATTCGTTCTCAAAAAAGCAATTTAACGATTAATGGAAAAATACTTTGAAGCCTTTTACATGGGATATGCCAATTACTTTATGTATGTTTTGAACGAAATTTTACATCCAAGTTGGCATAATTACTTTTATTGGCTCATTGCTATTTCTTTTTTTGTTTGGACATTGGAAATTGTTTTTCCTTGGCGAAAACAACAGGCTACAATCCGACATGATTTTTGGTTGGATGTATTCTATATGTTCTTCAATTTTTTCTTGTTTTCGTTAGTTGTTTATAATGCCGTTTCAGATGTAGCAGTACTGGCTTTTAATGATTTTTTAGGACTTTTCGGCATCCAAAATCTAGTCGCTATTCAAGTAGAAAGTCTTCCTTATTGGTCACAATTATTGATTTTATTGGTTATCAGGGATTTTGTGCAATGGAATATTCATCGATTATTACACTATGTGCCTTGGCTTTGGGAATTCCATAAAGTACATCATAGTGTTGTGGAAATGGGTTTTGCAGCTCATCTTCGTTATCATTGGATGGAAACAATTACTTATCGAAGCCTTGAATATATTCCTTTAGCAATGATTGGCTTCGGCATTGATGATTTTATTATCGTTCATTTATTTACGTTGACAATTGGGCATTTAAATCATGCTAATATTTATTTGCCTTTAGGTCCATTCAAATACATTTTGAATAGCCCACAAATGCACTTGTGGCATCATGCTGAAGAATTACCAGAAGGTTATCCGAATGGCATCAATTTTGGAATTACACTCAGTATTTGGGATTATTTATTCGACTATGCTAAAATTCCTTATCAAGACAGCACTTTGAAATTGGGTTTTCCCAATATTCACTTGTTCCCAAAAAGTTTTTGGAAACAAGTAAAATATCCTTTTGAGAAAATCAAAGGCAAACATTAATCTTACTTTAATTAACAAACTTTAATAACATCCATTTCTAATAAAGCACCTAATTTTTCAATTTTACTACTGATGTGCCCAATGCCAATAGCACAATGATGTGCTGGTCCGTGGCTATTCCAATCGTTCACAAATTTTCTGGCTCCAATCGAAAACTGGTAACGACTATTAGTATTTCCAATTTCTAGGATTGGGCCAGCAACAGATTTTCCTTCAGCCACCAAAAGCATTAAACCACCACCTCTTTTTTCAACAACTGATAATAAAGTAACTGGACCATTTTTCACACTCATTTCTACAGAAACACCTTTCCCTACTTTTCCATGATATACTTTCAATGGACGAACCTTCGTTTTTCCTTCAGCAATAGCGATGTGTCCTGGACCATCATGTCCCATCAAAACTACGTCATCTTTAAAATCCATCGCATAATATTCTGTAAATGAACCGCCAGCACCAAAACTATCCATAATTTTCATGGCTTGTGCATTTTTAATTTCGTACTCTCCTGCTACAGGAATTCCATTGGCTGTTAGCAACGAATTTCCTAAAATTATTGAAGCTATTGCCTCTTCATTTTCAGGATTTCCAGTGCCTTTATAATAATATGCCATAGAACCCAATTGATGTTTTGCTACTAATTTATCAAGCGCAACAGAAGTAATTGCCGCTTTTTCAAGTTCATCAACAGGACAATCTGACTGAATATCAAAAGTTTCATAAAAGTAATTGAGCCTATTTTGCATTGCTTCAGCACTTACTTCTTTTCTTAACATTGCCAATTCTTCTACTTCTAGCAATTCAATATGTCCGCCAAAATGTGCGTACTGTTGGGTTAAATCTGAATAAATATCTAGCATTCCGCTATAATAATGTCCCATACAAGCCATTCGATTATACGCCATAATGTATTTTACTTTAGCAGCTTCTATCCATTCGCCGATTTGGTTCCAACATTCAGGATCATCGTGCAACATTCCTGTAATTTGGTGGAAAGTAACACCTACTCTATTAAAGACATTCGCAATTTCTGGCACTGGACAAGCTGAACAATACGCCAACCATTCGCCCGTCATTTGGGTGCGGTCAGTCATGGCATTAAATTGCTGATAATTAATGGCTGATTCAGGAGCAAGATTCAAAATAATCACAGGTACTTTCGCTCTTTGAACCACTGGCAAAACAGTCGAAGAAAGTGCATAAGTAGTGATATACAAAAAGATAATATCAACATCTTCTCTCCTGAAAGTTTTACCTGTTTCAAAAGCTCTATCAGGCGTATCCACCAAACCAACGTTGATTATATGAGGATGAATCTTAGCTATTTTTTCTTCTACAATAGTAAGGTAACCTTCCAAACGTTCTTTTAATCCTTCAAACTGTGGCCAATAAGTATCTAAACCGATACCGAATAAGCCGATTTTAAGGGATGAAATACTGTCTGACGTTACTCCTGTTTCTTTTACTATAATTGACATTTTGGATGGGTTTTTATCGGGATAAAAACGATACTCTATTTAACATATCAAAATATACATTATAAGATCCGCCATTATCCACCAATTTATTTATTTTTATTATTTTTTTACAAAATAATAGTATTAATCAATGCAATTAAATACCATTTATGATTCATTCTTTGCATTTTTTGATACTACATATTAATGTTTCAAGAAATAATGTTCCATTTAAAACATCTATTTTTGTATAATTATTTCAATAAAAAGATTTAATATTTTGGTGATACTATATTTTTTTGTACTATTGTATCATAATGATAAAATAATATCAACAAGCATCCATTAGCGATGTTTTTATAAACAAAAGACAATCAATCAAAAACACAATAATACATTTTATTACTATTAATCCGATTATTACATGAACCAAAGAAGAGACTTTCTCAAAAAAATGGGACTGGCAAGTGCTGGCTTACTGATGGCACAATCAGATTTACTCGCTGCACGTTCCTTTGCGAAACCAAAACAAATCGGTTTGCAATTATACACGCTTCGTGAAGAATTAGCGAAAGATGTAAAAGGAACCATCAGTAAAGTATCAAAAATTGGCTTCAACCATGTTGAAACTTTTTTTAATTACTCAGGAGATGTCAGCAAAGATTTATTCTGGAATTTAAAAGCGAGTGAATTAAAACAATTATTATCGGATAATAATCTAGTAACACACAGTGGACATTATCAATTGAATGATTTCCTTACGCCCAACAAAGGAAATGACGATGCACTAAAAACTCAAATTGAACTTGCAGCAACTTTAGGGCAAAAATATTTAGTTGTACCAGTACCTCCATTTGGTTTAATCGACAAAATGACTTTGGATGATTATAAGTTTATGGCAGCACAGTTTAATAAGGCTGGCGAAATGTGCCATAAAGCAGGTTTACAATTAGGGTATCACAATCACTTCTGGGAATTTAAAGTATTGCAAGATAATAAATCGGGCTATGATGTATTGCTAGAAGAAACTGACCCAGCTTTATTGAGTTTTGAATTAGATTTGTTTTGGACAGTAAAAGCAGGAAAAAATCCAGTTGAATTGTTCAAAAAATATCCAAAACGTTTTGTGATGTGGCATGTAAAAGACATCGACAAGCAATTTGCCAAAGCGGTGTATCCTGATGCCAACAAGAAAGGTATTTTTGATACTTTGCGTGAAGTAAAATTTACAGAAGTAGGAACTGGAGCTGTGAATTTCAAAGAGATTTTCGCTCATAACAAAGACCTTGAATATATTTTTGTAGAGCAAGACCAAATTTATAGAGAGGACAAATTTGAAAGTATTAAAATGAGTTACGACTATATCAAAGGAAATCTTATTTAAGATTTAAAGCAAAAAAGCATGTCATCAAAAATGGCATGCTTTTAATATTATTATCCAATTTTATTTAATACTACTCTAAATTTCCAACCAAGGTAATAATCGAGCGAGCTGGAACTGTAATCAACTGTTTAGTAGAGGTAGATGGCAAAGGCTTTAAATCTGCATCTTTAGAAGTAATGTAAGCTTTTACTGTACTTACTTTCATGTTTGAAAATGAAAGCTTTATATCAACAGGATTAATATCTGAGTTGATAATAACGGTAATTAATTGTTTTTGAGCAAGGTCTTTGTAAGATGAAACTTGGAACAAATTTTTCTGAGTATCTTCATTTTCAACCGTTGTGGCAATGCGTTCTGCATTTGGACGAACGAAACGGCTGAAATTACCGAAAGCCCAAAGCATTTTACTCGCACTAAAGTTTCCGTCTGTTTTATTTTTATCAATGTAAATCAATCCGTCTTTATAATCATAAGGCGAAATTGATAACCACCAATGCCATGCCGTAGCATTGCCATTCACTAAATCGTTGTGAATTGTTCTAGCAACATACAAAGCGGGATCTATACCAAGGTCTTTTTTATTGCCATCCATTTCGCCAGCATTATCGCCCAAAATACAGTATTCCGACATCCAATATTTTAGGTTAGGAATCGTGGCAACACGTTCAGACAATAACTTTCTTTTATCACGAGCTTGCAAAAATGGTGAACTCGTAAAATAACTATGGCCCGAAATGGCTTTCTCAAGATTCGGTAAATTTCCTACATAATTTGAAGAACTAGCTTCAAAAAAATCTGTGATTTGATAACCCTTCACTAGATTATCTTTCGCATACAAAAAATTCAATTCCCCGGCTTCAGCAATATTGATTTTGGTAGCAAGATTCGCTTTCAATAAGCTTGTACTCAGCGAACGAGTAATACCTGCAATTTCAGTATTGTTAAAAGGAGTACCTTCTTGTCCGCCATCGCTCCACTCCCATTGTGGCTCATTCACTGGGCTTACGTAATCAAACAGAATTCCAGTTTTATCTTTCACTCCTTTGATAACAGTCGCCAAAAAATTAGCGAAAGTATCAAATTTATCTGCACTTAAGTTCGACTTACCGTTACTTGCATACGCTTTTTTATTAACGGTAAATTGAATCGGTGGCGAATTAGTGAAAGCTAAAAAGTACTTTACATTTCTTTGTTTAGCAGCATTCAAAAACCAAATTTGTCCAGCTTGTTTTTCCCAATGATAACTTCCATCATTGTCAAGAAAAGATTCTGCTCTTCTCCACTCGTCTTTGATTCCACTATCGTCGCCAACAGCTGCACTTCCAGCTCCAATATTAAATCGCCATAATGATAAGCCTATGCCTTTCGGCTGTCCGCTGGCAGTTGTATCCTGACTAAATAATAAATCGGCAATACTATTTTTTTTACTTTCAGGCCAATTTCCAACAAATTGACAAGACCACGCATCCGAAGCTCCAAAATGTTCAATGGTTTGAAAGGTTTTTGCTGCATCAATGCTAATGTTTACTTGTTTGTTTTCCTGTGTTTTTACATTATCTGGAATTACTTGTGCTTTTGTACAACTAAAAAGTAAAAACAGAAAAGTATAAGCCATCAGCCATTTTCTTAGCAAAAAAGATTTGCTTACTTTAAAAGATGTTCTTATCATGCTTTCGAGGTATGTTTGAATAAAAAGATAGAATGAGGCACCAATATAGAAAGAAACCCTTTCATTCGAGTCATTTTGAATGAAAGGGTTTCAAGATTAATAACCGCTCGTTTGTGTTAATTTTCCATTAGAAGCTTGAATTTCAGCTCTTGGAATCGGTAAGAAATAATGTTTTTCTTCAAAACGACGACCTGTCAAGGCTTCTTTTTTATTGTAAGTAAGCGTGTTGCCATTTCTTACTACTTCAATACCATAAGCAGGGACATTTTCAGTAACATTGGCAATTTTCCAACGACGAACATCATAATAACGGTGTTCTTCAAAAGCTAATTCTACTTGACGTTCACGACGTATAACATCACGCATTTGTGCTTGTGTTAAACCCGTTTGAAGTGCTGGCATATTTACACTTGGTCTTTTTCTGATAGCATTAACGGCATCATAAACACTTTGGTCTGGACCAACCGCTTCGTTTTGCGCTTCTGCATAGTTTAACAGAATTTCAGCATATCTGAAGTAAATCCAAGGCTGAGTACCAGCAATATCCCAGGGGTTATCAATCGGTAAATTATCATTCATGAATTTCTTTAAATAATAACCCGTTTTAGAAGTATTCCAGTTTGATGGCCCATCTTTACTGTCTTTTCCACCTGGCAAGTACGATTGAACTGTATTTGTTCTGTAAGATGCGTTATTATAAAGAATTGTCATGTAAAAACGTGGGTCACGATTGGTGTATGGGTCTTGACTATTATAACCAGAAGTTGGTTCAGTAATAGGTTTACCATTGTTCATTTCGTAAGCATCCACCATGTTTTGTAAAGGTACATTTCCACCCCAACCGCCATAGCTGTTTGGTGCATTTGAAATTTCTAAACATACGTGGCGAGCACCTTGTGTGTACAATCTCTCAAAAATGATTTCTGAATTGTTTTCTGCCGTTAAAAATAGCTTATCATAACCATTTGTATAAAGGCTGTATTTACCCATATCCATTACATCTTTGGCTGCTTTTGCAGCGGCTTGCCAGTTACCACTATTATACAGTGGACTCGCTGCGTACAATAACAAACGTGCTTTTAAAGCCAATGCTGCTCCTTTTGTAGCTCTGCCCAATTGCCAATTATTACCATTATCTCTTGGTAAAAGCGTACTTGCTTCATCCAATTCAGCTACTACGTAATCGATACAATCTTTGATAGAAGATTTTGTATAAATGTCAGCATTGGCTAAATCTTCTCCTAATTCCATTACTTTATCCTTCATCAAAACCACACCACCGTAGTTACGAATAAGGTCTTGATAACGGAAAGCTCTTAAAAACTTCAATTCGCCTTTCAATCTATTTTTCTGAGTAGCACTCATTGGTACTTTATCAAGGTTTGATAAAGCATAATTAACGTCACGAATACCACGATAGCTTCTTCCCCAAATCGTACCCGCAATTCCTGTATTTTCTGGCGCTAATTGTCCTCTTTGTACTAACCAAGTATTGTCATCATTATTATAAATCGACTCGTCGGTCAATGAAGACCATAAGGCATATTCAAAACCTCTACCAAAACCAGGAGGAGTCCCTTCGGCTTCTTTTTCGGTAAGTCGCACGCCAACATAACGGTTAATGACATAAGATTCAAACAAAGAAGAATCTGAAAGAATAGACGCATCAGATACTCTATCGGTTGGCACTACATTCAGGAAGTCATTTTTACAAGCATTTACAGAAAGGAAAATCCCTGTGGCAATGACAAATATTGATATTATTCTTTTTGATTTCATGGTCGATAATTTTAAATATTAAAACTTAACATTTACACCGAGATTGATAATTCTCTGTTGTGGATAGAACTGTCCACTGTTACTGTTTCCTTCAGGATCGTAATCTTTTACCCCTGTAAGTGTCAGCAAGTTGAAAGCATTCGCATAAATACGTACTTGTTGTAATTTTATCGAACTTAACAATGTTTTTGGAAGCGTAAAACCAACCTCAACATTTTTCAAACGAACAAAAGAAGCATCATTTAACCAGAAAGTATTATTGTATAAACCACCATTGATAGATGATGAAGCTCTAGTATCTACACGTGGATAAGTACCATTTGGATTTGATGGACTCCAACGGTTATCAGCCCAACTGCTGTAGAAGTTTCCTACTTGTCCAGATTCAGGTAAAACGTATTGACTTACATTGGTTTGTCCAGAAACAACACATGAAAAATCGAAGTTTTTATATCCTGCATTAAACACTACACCATAAGTAATTTGTGGTACGTTACCGTATTCCGTTCTGGTTTGGTCATCAGCTGTGATTTTTCCGTCTTTGTTATAATCTTCCAAAATTAAATCTCCTAATTGTGCTCCTGCAACGTGAGGATAAGTATCTAACTCAGCTTTTGTTCTGAAAATACCGATTGCTCTGTATAATTGATAAGTATAAAGCGGACGACCAGTCTGACGTTGATAATCCAAAGCACCAGCGGCTTCGTCAATAAAAATTACTTTGCTTTTAGCATAAGTAAAATTGGCTGAAATATTGTATCTAAATTCTCCAGCATGGCTATAACCCAAACTTGTTTCAAAACCACTGTTATTTACTTTACCGATGTTCTCGTCAGGCACTAAAGTTCCTGAGCCATAAGGGTTCACAATTCCTGATACGTTAGGAATCGAAGCATTTCTGGTAGCAAGAATATTTGAACGTTGTTGTTGGAAATAGATAAATTCTAAAGTAATATTTTTGAAAACAGTAGTATTCAAGCCTAAATCCATCTTTTTCGCTGTTTCCCAAGTAATATCTGGGTTAGCTAATTTCGTTAAATCAATCCCTGAATGAATAGTATTCGCACCGATTACATAATTATTATTGAAAGAATAATTATTATAATATTGGAACTGACCAACATTATCATTTCCTAACGAACCATAAGAAGCTCTTAGTTTTAAATCATTTACTTTTTCAGTTTTAAACCAAGGCTCTTCAGAAACTCTCCAACCTACCGATAGCGAAGGGAAGAAACCATACTGTTTTCCTTCAGGGAAAATTGAAGAACCATCAACACGCATCTGCACTTCTCCAAGATATTTTTCATTGAAATTATAAGCGATTCTACTGATATAACTTTTTCTAGTAAAGTTGTAGCTACTTCCATAATTGTTTTTGTCGGTTGCAGCCGCACCACCTTGCGATAATTCAGGCGTTGAAACAGTAGGATAATTGATTCTTGAAGCACCAAATCTTTGTTGTGAATTTTTACTTTGCTCGTAAGCTACAAACGTTGAAAGATTGTGTTTTCCAGCATGTAATTCATAGTTCAATTTAATGTTTTGAACCATCGAAGAAGTATTTGTTTCATCTTGGCTCAAAGTTGCTGCACCCGCAGAACCACCTGTAATTACTCTATTATAGACATTATTATTTTTGTCATAAGAATACAAAGGATACGGAGTACTGAATGATTTTGAGAAATTATAAGATCTATCAGCCGAATAAAAACCGTCGATACTTACTCCTTTTACAAATGGAAGCTTATAACTTGCTCTTAAAATACCATTGAAAACAGTTGTTGGGTTCGAGTTGATTCCGCCTGCTGAAGTACCTAAAACTACTGGGTTATTATTTTCAACACCAGTTGATGGCAAGCCATTTGGATATACCGAAACAACCGTTGGATAAGCTCTATAAATAGAACGGAAAACATTACCAGCACTTGAAGTTGGATATTGTCTGTCTTCCTGACGACCCGCCAATGATAAACTTACTTTAAAATTATCTGTAATATTAGCTTCAACGTTCGATCTGAAATTATACTGTTTGTACTGCGTAACGCCATTTCTGTATAAACCATCTTGGTAAATTGTTCCGAGCGATAAGTAATATTTAGTATTATCCGTTCCACCATTGATACTTAAACTATGCTGATTTTGTAAAGCAACACTTTTCAATGTTTCTTTTTGCCAGTTGGTATTTGGGTAATTAATTGGGTCTGAACCATTGCCAAATTTAGTGATTTCATCTGCACTATAATGCTGATTCATTCCACCTGCTGGATTATTGTAATAATCAATTTCGTTTAAGATTGTGGCATAAGTAGCCGCATCCGCCAATTTTGGCAAACGAGTTGGTGAACTCAATCCTTGATTAAAGCTGTAAGAAATCGTAGGTTTTCCTTTTCCTCCTTTTTTAGTCGTTACAAGGATTACTCCATTTGCTGCTCTACTTCCATAAACAGCCGCCGAAGCGTCTTTCAAAATTGAAATACTTTCTACGTCATTTGGGTCTAAACGCTCTAAACCACCAATTTGTCCGGGTACTCCATCTACTACAATCAAAACATCGTTATTTCCTGTAGAAGCAAAACCTCTTACCGTATAGCTTGAACCGTCATAACCAGGTTCTCCACCTCTGTTGTTTGCCACAAAACCTGAAAAACGACCAGCCAAAGAGTTTGATAAATTGGGCTGTGGACTTTTCACAATTTCAGAACCTTTTACTTCAGAAACAGAACCCGTTAAAGTTACTTTTTTCTGTGTACCATAACCCACAACCACTACTTCTTCCAATGAACGAACATCTACTTTCATACTAACGTCAACAACTATACGCTTTCCGATAATTTGCTCTTGTCTGTCGTAACCTACAAAGCTAAAAACCAAGGCTTCAGCATCATCGGGTACGGTAATAGAATACTTACCATTGCTATCCGTTGAAGTTCCTCTTTGTGTTCCTTTGATGCTAATATTTACGCCCGGCAAAGGTTCTCCTTTTTCGGTATCAACTACTTTTCCAGTAATGGTGCGTTCTTCCTTCACTAATATGTCAGAAGTAATAGGGTCTTCATTAACAAACGAGACCGAAAGCGAGGGATTGGCATTTAAGATAATTTGTCCACCCAGTACTTTATAACCTACATTCATAGGTTTCAAAAGTGCTTCTAATACTTCTGATAAACGTTGTTCTGAAGAAGTAATATTTAACTTTCTGTCTGCTTTAATTGCCTTTGAACTATACACAAACTTTACTTGAGCTTGCTGTTCAATCTTCTCTAGCACGTCTCTAAGTTTTATGTTTACTGCTTTTATTGTAATGGATTTATTCAAGAATTCTTGTGCCTTAGTATCAAAGCCATAAGAAAAACTTGTAAAGACCATCGCCAAGGCAATTTGTATTACCGAAATTTTCATAGCAATCAGTAGCATCCTACTGTTTTGTCGATTTTTTTTCATAATTTGGACTGTTTTGTTAATTTTTCACATTTTTAGCATGACAATATTTGCCCATCGCTCTCTCAGAGCGTAGGTAATTCCTAAGGTTTGGCAATGGTGCGAACATTGCTAGACCTTTTTTTGTAATAAAATGTTTACTTTTTCATTTGAGAAATTTTTATGGTTGATTGTTATTGGACTGAATATTAAATTTAAAGTGAGTCACAGCCTTGCCCATTGATGAGTATCACTGTTCCTTTGATTTCGTAATTTCCATTAATTGCCGTACAAATAATTTCTAATTGTGTATGCAATGGTTGTTTTCTGATATCTGCCGTAAATGGACAATCATATAATTTTTCATTCTCTACTTCAATACGAATGCCGTAAATCATTGAAATTTTTTCTAATACTTCCGATAGTGGCGTATCGTGAAATTCAAAAATATTTGCATTGTCTTGCTCAGCAGCAATTTGTGGTTGAGGATTATCAATCAAGCCAGTCACAAAATGATGTTGTCCTTCGTAAAAAGTAACTTTATGATTTGGAGACAGCACAACTCCACTATTTGGTTGCGTATTTTTCTCAAAAACTGAAACTTTCCCTGTAATTACTTCAACTTGTACATTTGTTTCTTTATTAGGCGCTTTCACGAAAAAACTTGTTCCTAATACTCTGGTGACAATCTCGCCAGCATGTACTAAAAAAGGTTTATTAGGATTTTTTGCAATGTTAAAAAAAGCATCGCCCGTTAAATACACTTCCCTTTTGTCTGCTTCAAATTTTGCGGGATAACTTACTCTACTATTTTGATAAAGTGTAATTTTACTTCCATCACTCAGTTTTACCAGTAAAGGTTTTTCATCTTCATTAATTTTTTCAATTAATTGTATTTTTGAAGATGCCACCATTGATTCATACATCGGCGCAGAGTTACCTTTTTCATTATACTGTTGATAAAATAGCCAAGAAACGCCTAAACCAATTGTCAAAATTGCAGCAATTTTTATCCAATTTGCCCAAGGTAATCGTTTTGTTTTTGCTTTACTTTTTTCTTGTAAATCAATCTGCTGAATTTCATCCATCATCTCTTTCACATGACTTTCAATCTTTGAAGATGAAATTTCTTTAAAAGTTTTTACTTTGATAGATAAAATCAAACTTTTCGCTTCATGAAGTATGCGTTCTTTAGACGGATTAGCAATTAGCCAAGCCTTCCAGAAAGCATTATTTTCTGCATTGGGATTTTTTACCCATTGCACAAAATACTCATCCAGCAAAAAATCTTCTATTTCAAAATTGTGATATTCTTTCATTTCCATATTATCAAACTCAACACATACGCTTTATTGATAATATGCAAGTAGCTATTGGCATCTACTGTAATAATTATAAAATTTTATAAAAAAATATAATTAAATGTTTATTAATAGTTTTCACCGTCATTGTAAACAACTTATAATCAAATGGTTAATGAACTAAATGAAGCATTTTCGAAGTGTAAAAAAATATATAAATTTAAAATGAAATTATATAACACGCCAAGCAAAAAGCAGTAAAATGCAATTTACGTATTCGTTTGGCCATTCAGTTCTGAGCTTTCGGAGCGCTTCGTATAATAAATTATACACCGACTGACGGTTCACACCAAGTACTTCTGCAATTTGCTCGTTACTCAGGTTTTGATAGAATTTTAAATAAACCGCCTCTTTTTGTCTTTTCGGCAATTTATTTAAAAGCATTTCCATTTTTCCGATTTGCTCGCTTGAATGTTCTTGTTCTATCAGTTGAGTTTCTACCGAAAAATCTACCATAAAATGATAATCATCCGAAGCTTCTTCATGTTGAGCAAACCACTTTTTGTACTCTCTAAAAATTCTTCTTCTAAGTGATTTCAACAAATAATATTTCACAAAATCCGTTTCGCCAAGTGTAGCACGACGAAGCCAAATTTCCATAAAAACATCTTGAATGCAGTCTTTAATATAATCTTCATCAGGCACAAGGCGAATTCCATAACTAAAAAGTACTTTATAAAAGTCAAGCATTAGTGCCTCAAAAGCAGTTTCATCACCACTTTTGATTTTTAACCAAAGCGTAATCGCCTTGGCATCTAAAGAGCCTTCATTTAATGGAATATTTTGCTGATAAATCTTCATTAATAGTAACTACGCTTTCATTAAAAGCTTCAGTTGGAGGAGAAATAGTTACTCAAAACTGATATATTTAATTGTACAGAAACAAAAATTAAGGGAAATAACTGAAAAAAAATACTCAATAAAAACAATTTTTAAGCTTTTAATAAAGACTAAGTTCCCTAAATTACGTTTCAATTCTAATTGACAAATCTAATTAAAAAAAAATTATAATAATTATTTTCTAATAATAAATAGTATTTATTCCTGTTTTAACGGTTTTGGGGAATTTCGTACATTAAGACATGAAACAATTTCGGCAATATTTTACTTTCGCTTCCAATAATACTGCTGATACTTTAGGTATCAATGTGCTGAACCTTGGGCATAATATTCACCCTGTCAATAAACCATATCCAGATATTCAGCATCCTGATTCTTATTATTTCGAATGGGAAAAAGGCAGAAGTTTGAAAGAATATCAAATCATTTATATTTCTAAAGGAGAAGGTTATTTTGAAAGTAACGGTTTGCCGCCACAATTGATTGAAAGTGGAACGATAATCTTACTTTATCCGGGCATTTGGCATCGTTTTCGACCAAAGGAAGAAACAGGCTGGGAAGAATATTGGGTGGGTTTTTCGGGTGCTTATGCTAAATATTTGCTTGAACAGGAATGTTTTAATCCACAAAATCCGATTATAAAAGTGGGTTTTAATACAGAATTCTTAGAGACATTTTCAAGATTTATAGCCTTGGCAGAAGTACAGGAAGCATCATATTTAAAGCTTTCGTCCTTTTTACTTATTCAATTATTAGGCATTGTTTATACTTCGGTATTATTATCAAACCAAAAGAAATCTAGGAAAGAGGAAATAATCGACCAAATCAGAAATGAAATTCACCGAAAATGGAATAATCACATTGATTTTGAGGAGTTGGCAAAAAGAAATAATCTCAGCTATGTTTGGTTTAGAAAAACCTTTAAGGAAGTATTAGGTACATCGCCCAACCAATATCATTTACTTTTGAAACTCAGAAAAGCTGAACAAATCATTCAAGATTCAAATCTTACTCTTTCTGAAGTAGCCTATCAATGCGGTTTTGAATCAGAATTTTATTTTTCAAGAATCTTTAAGAAGAAAATGAATTATAATCCTTCTGAAATTCGGAAGAAAAACATGAGTCATCCCGAATTTTAAAATCACAAAAAAGCGGTCGAAAAACTAATTTCGACCGCTTTTTTGTGATTGATGGGCAACGAATTCCTACTGTTTGAGCGAAGCGAGTTTAGGA